>NZ_VFVO01000014.1:0-208603 GCF_006442875.1 Mesorhizobium sp. B2-3-15
AACGACCCCAATGACAATGCCACGCTTTCCGCCGACAACCTGGTCAAGCTCACCGCAACCGTTACCGACAAGGACGGTGACCACCAGTCGGCAACGCTCAACATCGGCCAGAACCTCAACTTCCACGATGACGGGCCGAGCATATCGACGACCGGCACCGAGCCGACGCTAACCGTCGACGAGTCGAGCCTCGGCAGCAACGCCGCCGATTTCGCGGCTGTCTTTACCCCGCATGCCGGTGCGGATGGCGGTGCCATGAGCTACACGCTCGACATCAATCAGGTCACCAACGTCAGCGGCCTGACAGACACCTTGAGCGGCCTGTCGATTCTGCTCTTCGTCGAAAGCGGCGAGGTGGTTGGCCGGGCCGGATCGGCCGCGGGCGCCGTGGTATTCACGGTGAGCGTGGCCGCCGACGGCAACGTGACCCTCGACCAGGAACGTGCGGTCATGCATTCGCCCGACTCCGGACCGGACCAGGCAACAACTTTGGCGGCTGATAATCTTGTCACTTTGACCGCCACCATCACCGATGGTGACGGCGATCAGGCCTCGGACCATGTCAATATCGGCACCAGCCTCATCTTCAAGGACGACGCGCCAACGATCACCGTGCCGTTCGACGGCGACCCGGGTACCGCGGGTATCCAGAACGAAAACCTGGCCAACACGCTGAATGCATCCGCCTCCGGAGCCTTCGGCTACGACATCGGCGCCGATGCGCACCCGGCTGCGTTCTACACCGGCGGCGGTTCCGACTTTGTCGATCAGAACGGCGCGCTTGCCGGCGTCCAGATCGGGCTGAGCGGCACGATCGTCGGCGGTGGCGGCGGCAATGTCCTCACCCCGGATGTGACGCTCGCATCGGAGACCGACACCAACGCAACATTCAACTTCAACTTCACCTACGACAAGGATTCGGCTGCCGGGCTCCAGACCGGCACGGCGGGCGGCACCCTCGTCTTCGACAAGGTCAACGACACTTACGCTATCACCCTGACCGACCCACTCGAAGGCTTCACTTTCGACGTGATTCACACCAGCCAACTCCTGTCCAAGGAGCCCTTGAGCAATGCAGGCCACCCTCCGATCGTGGTGGAGAAGTTGCAGGCGGATGACCCGGGCACGGCGGCCGACGAAGACTTTTACGTGCAGTTCACCGGCAACCTGATCGACAGAAGCCATCCGTTCAGCCTGACGAATAATGGAGAGGGGTCTTCCGGCGACTCCACGTTCAACTCGCTGCCGACGGCCGGTACCCACGATATGGTCAGCAACAGCAATGAAACCTGGGTTTCTGCCACCCAGAGCACTAACGGTGTCGCCGGCGACACGATCCAGAAAGGCGAACTGCTGACCCTGCGGTTCTTCGACAGCAGTGTCGGCATCCAGACCGAGGCTACCGATCCGACCGCGACGGCCGGCGCGATGGCCATCAAGTTCGACGGCATCGGCAACAGCGAAGACCTGATGCTAATCCTCGACCTGACCGACGGCACAAACGAGATCACACGGGCCGTGTATGTCTCGAACTCCGACATCTTCAAGAAGGGTCAGGTGCCGGCCCCTTACAATGGCGAGTTCACACTCGACAACAATGACGGCCTCGTGATCATCGAGCAGAACGACTACAACGCGGCCGGCGAACATTACTCGCTGCAAGGCGTTCAGATCATGCAGTCCGGCAACGGCATCACCGGCCAGGCAATCGACTTGAACGGAGCGACCGGCGCTAGCGGTGGGAGCAACACGACCGCCAGTCTGGTCAACTTCGACCCCGTCGACAACGACGTGCTGAAGATCACGGATATCGGCTTCACCTCGACCGTGACGCAGACGCCGGACGCTCACCTCGACTTCGCTTTCCAGGTGGCGGACGCGGATGCCGATCACACAGCGATGCAGCACATCCTTGTCGACATCGCCTGACACCAGACCCGACGGGGGCGGCATCAGCTGTCCCCGTTTCACACCGGCCGGGTGCCGGCAAGCATCGAAGTGGGGTATCCGTGATGCAGCCAAGACCGGAATTCCAGGAGGTAATGCATCTGGCACGCCACCAGGTCCCCGCCCTCCTCCTCTTCAGCCTGGTCTCCAATCTTCTCCTGCTCGCCAGCACCGTTTACATGCTGCAAATCTACGACCGGGTACTGTCGAGCGGTTCCATCGACACATTGTTCTGGCTCACATTGGCCGTCATCGGCGCCATCGCCGTCTACGGCCTTCTGGAACATGCCCGCCGGATGATGCTGGGGCATATCAGCCAATGGCTGGACGACCAGCTCAGCGTTCCGGTGATCGAACGCGCCATGGACGCGCGGCTCGCCGGCAGCAGCCTCGAAGCCGGCCTGAAGGACGTAGCGGACCTGCGCGGTTTCATCGCCGGCGACGGCATCCTGACCTTTCTCGACGCCCCATGGACACCGGTCTTCCTGGCGTTCATGTGGTTGCTGCATCCCGCGCTGGGCGTGGTCGGTCTTGCCGGCGCTGTGCTTTTGTTCTGTGCAGCGCTCGCCAATGATTTCCTCACACGCCGCAAGAGCCAGGAGGCCGCGGCCGGACTGCGCCGCAGCCAGACCGCCGTAGGGCAGTTTATCGACGGCGCCGAGACATTGCGCTCGCTCGGCATGTCCGAGCCGGCGCTGCGGCGCTGGGAGGAAAACCAGCAGTCGCTGATGGATATCCAGACCCGGCTCCTGCGGCGCACCACCGTCATCGGCAGCTTGTCGCGTTCGCTTCGCCTAGCGCTCCAAGTGGCGGTGCTCGGGCTCGGCGCCTATCTCGTCCTGCGTCGCGAGCTGACGCCAGGCTCGATGATTGCGGCCTCGATCCTGCTCAGCCGCGCGTTGGCGCCGATCGAGCGCTCTATCGGCGCCTGGCGCGGCCTGGTCAGCGCGCGAACCGCGCGCCGCAATCTCATGAAGCTTTTCGCCGACACCAGATCGATGCAAACGGTTGGCGTCACATTGCCCCGCCCACAAGGCAGGCTGAAGCTCGAGAACCTGCATTACTGCGCGCCGGGAACGTCCCAGGCGCTTGTCAATGCCATAAGCTTCGGCGTTGAGCCGGGCCAGACCTGCGGTGTGATCGGCCAGTCCGGTTCCGGCAAGACCACGCTCTGTCGTCTTATCGTCGGCGCGCTGCGGCCTTCGCTCGGCCATGTCAGGCTGGATGGTGCGGAGGTGTGCAACTGGCCTTCAGACGAACTTGGCATGCATCTCGGCTATCTGCCGCAGCAGGTCGAGCTGTTCCCCGGAACGATCGGCGAGAACATCGCGCGCCTGCGTGACGTCGACAGCGACGCGGTCATCGCCGCGGCGCAGCTTGCCGGCATCCATGATATGATCCTGCGGCTGCCGAACGGCTACCGGACCGAAGTGGGACCGCATGGCGCTCGCATTTCGCGCGGCCAGCGCCAGCGTATCGCGCTGGCCCGGGCACTGTTCGGCGATCCGCAGCTGATCGTTCTCGACGAACCGAACACCGGCCTGGACGGTGAAGGCGAAGTGGCGCTGTTCAACGTCCTCCAGCAACTGAAGGAGCGGGGCCGCACCGTCATTCTCGTCAGCCACCAGACCAATCTCCTGCGCACCGCCGATCATGTCGTCTTCCTCCATGACGGATCGGTTTCGATGTTCGGCACGCGCGACGAGGTGCTCGGCGCGCTCGGCGGACCGCCCAGGCGCATTCCGGTTCCGGCGGCCTTGCGGGAAAAGCTTGTTGCCAACGCGGCAGCGAAACTGAACGCAGCGGAGTGAGCCATGAGCGATCGATTTGGCGACTTCTCGACGACGCTGAACCGGCTGACGGACAGCTTGCACGAACTCACTGACAGGCTGACCGCCTCCGCCAACGACCTCAGCACAGCGGTATCGGTTTGGTTGGATGGGACCGACACGCCGTCTCGGTTAATGTTGCTGGCGGTGGCTGGCGCGCTCTTCCTGCTCTTGATTGCGGGATTGCTCCGGCGACGCTCGCGCGCCTACCGTGCCAGCAGGCGCAATCTGAAGCTGCGGACGCGGCCGGCGCGAATGCTGGGCTACGCTTCGGCCATCCTTTTCGTAGGCGGCACCGCTGCTTGGTCAAGCGTCGCCCTGCTGGCGAGCGCCGTCGTTGCCAACGGCGTCGTCAGCCCCGAGGGTTATCGTAAGACCATCCAGCATCTGGAGGGCGGCATCATCGGCGCGATCCACGTCAAGGAGGGCGATAAAGTCAGCGTCGGCCAAGTGCTGATCGGCCTGAAGACGACCGATGCGCAAGGGCGATATGACGAGCTGGAGGGGCGCTATATTCGCCTGCTGGCGACCGAGGCGCGACTTGTTTCGGAGCTTGCCGGTCAGGACCGGATAACCTTCCCCAACGAGCTGACCTCGATCGACAGCGAGAGCGCGCGCAAGGTGGTCGCCGAAGAACAGGCGCTGCTCGACAGCCGCCTCGCAACCCGCCAAGGCCGCACACAGATCCTCAACAAACGCATCGCGCAGATCGAAGAGCAAAGCACGGGAGCGAGGGATGTCATGGCGGCCGAGGCCGAGCAACTCGGCCTGATCGACCAGGAGATCGCCTCCGCGCAGGAGATGTACAGGAAGGGCCTCGAACGCCTGCCGCGGATATTGGCGCTTCAGCGCTCCCAGGCCGACATTCGGGCCAACCAGGCATCGAACCGGGCGCAGATAGCGAAGAACGATCAGCAGATCGGCGAGACCCAGTTCCAACTCCTCAACCTGCGTCAGCAGGACAGCGAGAGCGCCAACGAGGATCTTGCCAAAGCGCGCACGGACCTCGCCGAATTGCGCAGCCAATTGCCTTCGCGACAGGATGTGCTGGCGAGGACCGACATCGTCGCGCCAATCGCCGGAACGGTGATGAACCTGCGCGTAACAACGGAATCGGGCGTGATCTCCAGCGGTCAGGCGCTGCTCGATATCGTCCCGAACGAGGCCAGTCTGATCATCGATTCCCGCATCAAGCCCACGGATATCGACGTGGTGCATCCGGACATGCCGGCCCGTGTGGTGCTGTCGGCCTATCCAACCAGACACCTGCCGCAAATCCATGGCCTGCTGACCTCGATTTCGGCTGACCGGCTGACGGACGAGAGAACCGGAGAGCCTTATTTCCTTGCCAAGGTCAAGATCGACGCGGCCGATCTCAGGGATCTGCATGACATCCATCTATCGCCCGGCATGCCGGCGGAAGTCATGATCCTGACCGGCGAGCACACGCTGCTGGACTATATGTTGGCGCCGGTTCGCGATTCGCTCAATCGTGGGTTCAGGGAGAATTGAGAAGCGATACTCACCGACCTGCCCCGAGGGTCAAGCATAACCTCCATCGCGCCCGTAAGGGGCGCGATCCACCAGAGGCAGAGGGGCGTGGCGGCTATCGCCGCAGCGCGTGTATGCTCGCCATGCTGTCGCTGCCCATCGGCAGTGCCATGTCATCGTCGAGAAGCCGCGTGATCCGGGCAAATCCGGTGAACGCCTTTCTAGCTTCCTCCGCCGACATCTGTCCCGACAGGGCAGCCGAGCAGCAATTCAGCGCGCACTGATATACTGGCCCACGTCGTCCCGTCGGCCATTTACGCAAGAAAACCATCGCCTCGGCGACACTATCCACTTCTTCTACAGGATGCCCCTGCCCGCGCGATATCCGCACGGGCGCAAAGAAATGCAGGTAGTCCATTGTTTCCTCCCGGTCGATCGAGATGCGCTCGATCGAACCCTATGGAACGCCCCGCTTGGCGATTTGTTCCATGCGAAGAAGAATTTTTTAAAGATTCTGGCGATCGGAATGAGGTCGGCTATACCGTCGGGAAGTGGCAAGCCGCTTTGCGGCCGGATTGGTGCTCCCTCAGCTCCGGCCGTTCCGAACGGCAGCGCTCGACCGCGATTGGGCATCGGGGATGGAAACGGCAGCCGGATGGCGGATTGAGCGGGCTCGGTACGTCGCCTGTCAGGATGATACGCTTGCGCGTCCCAGTGGGCGTCGTCTGCACGACGGGAACGGCCGAGATCAGGGCTTGGCTGTAAGGGTGGGCCGGGGCTGAAAACACCTGTTCCGCCGGCCCTTCCTCGACGATCGAGCCGAGATACATGACCGCGATGCGGGTCGAGACCTGACGCACCACGGACAGGTCGTGGGCGATGAAGACATAGGTGAGGTCCAACTTCTCCTGGAGATCGGCAAGCAGGTTGACGATCTGCGCCTGTACGGACACGTCGAGCGCGGAGACCGGTTCATCGAGAACGACAAGATCGGGATTGAGGGCGATGGCGCGTGCAATGCCGACACGCTGGCGCTGCCCGCCCGAGAATTCATGGGGAAAGCGCATGACATGGTCCGGCAACAGTCCGACGAGGTCGAAGAGTTCCGCGACGCGGCTGGCGATCTCGCGCGATGAAAGCCTGCCATGGATGCGCAGCGGTTCGGCCACCAGGTCGCCGACGCGCCGGCGCGGATTGAGCGAGGCCGACGGGTCCTGGAAGACCATTTGCAGGCGCCGCCGCAGCGGCCTCAGTTCAGACAGCGATTTCGAGGTGATGTCGTCGCCTTCGAACAGGAGCTTGCCGTCCGAAATGTCGTAAAGCCTGACCAGGCATCGCGCCAGCGTGGACTTGCCGCATCCGGACTCGCCGACCAATCCAACGGTTTCGCCGCGCCGCACTGTCAGGGAGACATTGTCGACCGCGTGGACGGTTCGCCTGCCCTCCGCGGAAAAACGGCTGCCGATCGAGAAGCGTTTGCCGAGCCCGCGCGTTTCGAGGATTGGACGGTCTTTGTCGATCATCGGTCCGCTCATGTCTGCGCCACCCGGAAACAGGCCGCCGCGTGCGTGGCGGCGCCAAGCTCGGGCTTGCCGGTTAGGCAGGGCTCGTACCCGACGGGGCAACGCGGACCGAAGGCGCAGCCTTGCGGCAATCGCAGCAGCGATGGCGGAGACCCGGGAATGGCCGGCAGGCGGCGGGGTTTGGCACCGGTCAGCGGCGGGATCGAACCAAGCAATGCACGCGTATAGGGGTGTCGCGGGTCGGAGAACAGCTCCGTGCGGCTGCCGCGTTCCACGATGCGGCCCGCATACATGACCATGACCCGGTCGGCGAGTTCGGAGACCACGCCCATGTCATGGGTGATGAAGACCACCGCCGATTTGTGCGTGGCGCGCAGCTTGCGCACCAGATCGAGAATGCCTGCCTGCACCGTGACGTCGAGCGCCGTGGTCGGCTCATCCGCCACCAGTAGCGCCGGGTTGCAGGACAGCGCCATCGCGATCACCGCCCGTTGGCGCATGCCGCCGGAGAGCTGGTGCGGATAGCGCGACATTGCTTCGTGCGGATTGGGGAAATTCACCTCCGCCAGAAGTTCCTCCACCCGCTCCATGGCCTTGGATTTGCTGATGTTGCGATGCGCGCGGATCTGTTCGGCGATCTGCCAGCCGATGGTGTAGACCGGCGTCAGCGCCGTCATCGGATCCTGGAAGATCATTGCGATCTCATTGCCTCGCAGGCGCCTCAGTTCGCGCGGTGGCAATCCGACCAACTCGCGACCCTTGTAGCGGATCGAGCCTTCGATGATGGCGTTGGGATCGGTGATAAGCCCCATCACCGCAAGCAGCGACACGGTCTTGCCGGAGCCGGACTCGCCGACGACACCGAGAATTTCGCTTTCCGCGAGGTCGAAGGAAACGCCATCGATGGCCCTCACCAGGCCATCATCGGTCCGGAAGGATACACGGAGATCACGCACCGACAATATCATGATGTCCTCAGGCGCGGATCAAGAAGGATGTAGACGAAATCGACGACCGCGTTGGCGACCACCACGAACATGGAAGCGTACATCACCGTCGCCATGATCATTGGCAAATCGAGGTTCTGCAGCGCGTCATAGGTGAGCTTGCCGATGCCGTGCAGCCCGAACACCACTTCGGTCAGGAGGGCCGAGCCGCCCACCAGTGCGCCGAAGTCGAGACCGAACAAGGTGACGAAGGCGATGAGCGACGTGCGCAAGGCATGGCGCAGCAGGATGCGGGTCTCCGAAAGGCCCTTGGCGCGGGCCGTGCGGATATAGTCTTCCTGCAGGGATTCGATGATCGCCGCGCGCAAGACGCGGCCGTAGATGCCGATGTAGAGGATGGCGAGGGTGATCCAGGGTATGACCAGCGTCAGGAACCAGCCTTTCGGGTCGTCGGAAAAATTCTTGTAGCCAAGCGGCGGCACCCAGGAAAATGCCCAGCTGTCGTGATAGCGGCTCTGGGTGATCAGGTTCATCACCTCGCCCAGCCAGTAGACCGGCATGGAAATGCCGAGCAAGCCCAACGCCATCAGCAGCCTGTCCAGCCAACTGTCGCGTGTGGCGGCGGCGATGATGCCTATGCCGATGGAGACAACCACCCACAGGATCGCCGCCCCGAACACCAGCGAGAGCGTGACCGGGATCGAATCCAGCACCGCCGGCACCACCTTCCAGCCGCGATTGACGAAAGAAGTCAGATCGCCCGTGACGAAGATCTTCTCCATCATGGTCACGTATTGCACGTAGAGCGGCCGGTCGAAGCCGAAGCTGTGGCGTACCGCCTCGAGCACTTCGGGCGATGCATTGCGGCCGGCGATACGGGCCGCGGGGTCGGCGCCGGGCGTGGCGAAGAAAATCAGGAAGACGATGACCGAGATGCCGAACATCACGAACAGCATCTGACCGAAACGGCGCAGGATGGCGTAGATCATCAGTCGCGCCCCAGCCGAACCTTCGAGCGCGGGTCGAGCGCGTCGCGCAGGCCGTCGCCGAAGACATTGAGGGTCATGACGGAAATCGCGATCGCCAGGCCCGGCACCAGCGCCACGAGTGGCCTGGTGTAAAGCAGCGCCTGCCCGTCCTGGATGATCGTTCCCCAGCTCGCCGCGGGCGGCTGGACGCCAATCGAGAGGAAGGAGAGCGCCGATTCGGTAAGCATGTTCAGCGCCATCATCAGCGGTATGAACACGATGAGGGTGGTGGTGATGTTGGGCAGGATGTCGCGCCACAATATCCGCCATCCCGGTACGCCCAGATTGATCGCGGCCAGCACGAACTCGCTGTGCCGCAGCGACAGAACCTGCCCCCGGATCGGACGCGCCACATAGGGTATATAGACGATACCGATGATGATGACCGGCAACCACAGGCTGCCGGACTCGATCTCGATCGGTCCGATCGAGATGCCTTGCGAAATTGTGACAATGGAAAGCGAAATCGCCAGGAGATAGATCGGAAATGCCCAGAGCACATCCAGCAAGCGCGACAGAACCGTGTCGGTAACGCCGCCGAAATACCCCGCGATCAATCCCGCCGCCGTGCCGAGAACCAGCGTGAAGATGGTCGCTGCCCCGGAGATCAGCAGCGAGCTCAGCCCGCCATAGAGCATCCGGGCCATGACATCGCGCCCCTGGCTGTCGGCGCCGAGGAAATAGTTGCCGACCCGCCAGGTCGGGCCGAGCGGCGTGTAGCCAAGCCCGAGCCCCTCTGTCGATTGTTCCATCACCGGAACGTCGGCACCGTCGATCTGAATGACGGCGTCGAGCGTCGAGGCGAAGGGGTCTGTCCCTGTCCATTTCGCGTAGAGAGGCGCACTGAGGCAGGCAAGGACGATGAGGAGGAACACGGCCAGGGACGCCATGGCGGCCCTGTTTCTTGCCAGCTTCGCAAACGCGACGGCCCAGGGCCCTCGCGTTTTGCGCGGCACGGCAGCGACTTGGTACGACACGGACGTGCCCCTCCGCGGTTCGTTACTGCACCCAGGCCACTACTGTACCCAGGCCATTACTGTACCCACGACTGGGTGATCATCCAGTTGAACTGCCGGTTGAACTTGAAATTGCCGACGCGCTTGCTGACGAAGTCAAGCCGCTTCGGCGTGAAGAGGCCGACGGCCGGTGCCTTGTCCGTGACTTGCCTGTCGATTTCGGCCCACATTTTGTCGGCGGCTTTCTGGTCGGTCACACCGAGGTCCAATGCCTTCTGCATTTTGGCGTCGATATCCTTGTCGCAGAAGCCGGCGATGTTGATCGAAGCGTCCGAGCCTTCACGGAAAGATGCGCAGCTGAACAGGATGTTCAGGAAGTCCGAAGCCGCGGGATAGTCCTTGTACCATTGGGTGACGGACATCTGCACTTTGTTGTTGGTGTTCTGGATGTAGGTGAACTGGATGTTCGACGAGATCGGCTTGACGTCGGCGACATAGCCGATGGTGGTCAGCACGCTCTGCAGATAGACGCCGATGGAGCGGGAAATGGCCGTGTCCTCGACGATGATGGTCACCTTCTGGCCCTTGGTGCCCGATTCCTCGACGAGCTGCTTTGCCTTGTCGAGGTCAGGCGCCGACCACTTGGCGCCGGGGTTCTTGGTGAAGGGGCAGTAGTCTTCGTGGCCGGGGAAATCCGGAGGCAGGACCTGACACACCGGCGAGGCCAGCACCTTGCCGCCAAACAGCTTGACCAGCGTGTTGCGGTCGACCGCGTAGGCAACGGCCTGGCGCGCCTTTTCATTGTCGAACGGCGCCAGCCGGTTGTTGAGCGGCGCATACCACCAGGCCGAGAGCGGCGAGATATGCAACTGGTCCATGGCCTTGGTACCGAGTTCGCCGAGACGATCGCTGGGCAGCGCGTCGAACATCCAGTCGGCTTCCCCGTTCTGGATCGCGGTGACGGCAGCTTCCTCGGAGAGGCCGAAATCATACTGGACGACATCAGGATAGCCGTCCGGCTGGGCGTCCTCGCTCCATTGCTTGAAATTGGGGTTGCGGGTCACCGTCATGCCCTTGTTGGGATCGAAGGCGGAGATCATGTAGGCGCCGGTGCTGGGGATGGGCTTGGAGCCCATGTCTTCCGCAGGCGTGTCCGCCGGCAGGACCACGGCATGCGGCAACGCAAGCTTGTAGAGGATCTCGGCGTCCGGCTTGGTGAGATTCAACGTAATGGTGCCTGCCGCTTCGTCGCCGACAACGCCGCCTTCCAGCGTGCAGCTCTTGGTTTCGGCAAGGCATTTGTCGGCGCCGACGATGCCGGCATAGAAGGTGCCGGAGGTCGGTCCGGAGACCTTGAAGATGCGCTGGAAGGAAGCAACGACGTCCTTCACGCCGAGATCCTTCCCGTCGGAGAACTTGATGCCCTTGCGCAGTTTGAAGGTGAAGGTCTTGCCGTCATTGGTCACCTCGGGCAGCGCCTCGGCCAGATCGGGGACGATGGTGAAGCCGTCCATGCCCTCGGCCTTGCGGAAGGCGACCAGCCCGTCATAGATCGGCTGATACATCTGCCAGCCCTGGTCGGTGTAATTGATGTGCGGATCGAGCGTTCCGGCGGCCGAGCGGGCCAGCAGGCGAATAGTGCCGCCGCGATGTTCCTTGAGGTATTCGGCCTGTGCCGGAGCCAGCCACGAGCCGGCCAGCAATGCCGCGGCTGACGCCGCCAAGAGCAGTTTCTTCATGTCGCAGTTCCCCTTTTTTCAGTTGTCGTTGTCGTCCAGGAAGTCTCCCACCACCCGCATGCATAGATCCTGCTCTTCGACATGCGGCATATGGCTGGAATGCTCGAATACCTGCCAGCGCGATCCCTCGATGCCGTCCTTGAACGGCTGCACGGTCGCGGGCGTGGCTTCGTCGTAACGGCCGGAAATGATCAGCGTCGGAACATCGACGGCGGGCAGCCGATCGATGATGCTCCAGTTCTTCAGCGTACCGATGACATGGAACTCGTTCGGCCCGTTCATGACGTTGTAAACGGTCGGATTGCGCACGACCTGGGCGAAGGTCTCGGTCACTTCGGCGGGGAACGGAACGATCCGGCAGACATGCCGCTCGTAGAACACCATCGTCGCTTGCTGGTAGTCCGGATGATCCGTCGTGCCAGCCTGTTCGTGCCGGGTCAGCGTCTCCTGTACGTCCATGGGCAGGTCGGCGCGCAGCCGGTTGGCCTCTTCTACCCAGAGCTTCATGGACGCCGGCGAGTTGGCGATGGTCAGCGACTTCAGGCCCTTCGGCCGCGTCACCCCATACTCGGCGCCCAACATGCCGCCCCAGCTCTGCCCGAGCACATGGAAGCCGCCGCGGATGCCGAGATGGTCGACAAGGTTTTCAAGCTCGTCGATGAACAGCCTGGGTGTCCAGAAATCGGCGCCTTTGTCCGGCAGCAAGGTGGAATTGCCGCAGCCCAGCTGGTCGTAGTGGATGACGGCGCGGCCTCTTCGGGCAAGAAGCTTGTAGGCATCGACGTAATTGTGGGCGGCGCCCGGCCCGCCATGCAGAATGACGATCGGAGCCTTGTGGGCATCGAGGCTACCGCTGACGCGATACCAGGTTTCGTAGTCGCCGAAATCGGCCCGCCCTTCCCTGGTGACGATCTCCGATGACATCCCGATCTCCTGAATGTTTGAAGGCATGCCGCTGGTCACCTAGTTTGCAACCCGGCTGGAGCGAACCCATTCTTCCAGCATCTGCACGCCGAATGCGGTAGCGCCTTCCCGGCCCAGGGGCTGATCCTTCTCGGTCAGTTCCTTGCCGGCGATGTCGAGATGCACCCAGGGGCGGTCTTCCGTGAAGTGGCGCAGGAACGCCGCGGCGTAGGGAGCGTCACCGTCTTCCATGTCCTTGGCGTGATGTCGCAGGTCCGCGAACGGCGATTGCAGGCCCTCGTCATAAGCCCGGTCGAGCGGCAGCTGCCAGAACCGCTCGCCGACCATTTCTCCGGCCGCGATCATCCGCGAGGCGATGGTATCGTCGGTGCTGAAGAGACCGGCGAATACCGATCCAAGACCTCTCATCACCGAATAGGTCAAAGTGGCGAGGTCGACGATCACCGACGGATTGAAGCGCGAGGCGGTATAATAGAGGCAGTCGGCCAGGATCAGCCGGCCTTCCGCATCCGTGTCGAACACTTCCACGGTTTGCCCGGAAGCTGTCGTGATGATGTCGCGCGGCTTGAGCGCGGTGCTTGACGGCATGTTCTCGGCAATGCCGAGCACGCCGACGGCGTGCACCGGGCTGCCTTGCCGGGCCAGCGCGATCAGCAGGCCGACCACCGCGGCCGCACCGCCCATATCGGCCTTCATATCGAACATCTGCTCGCCGCGCTTTATGCAGAGACCGCCGGAATCAAAACAGACACCCTTGCCGACGAACGCCAGCGGCTGCGCGGGGGCGCCCTTGCCGCGATAGCGCAGGACGGCGACCCGAGGCGGCCGCCCCGAACCCGCCCCCACGGCCAGGATCGCGTTCATGCCGAATTCCCTGAGCTTCGCCGTATCGAGTATCTCGACGTCGATGCCGGCTTCGCGCAGAGGCTCCAGGTGATCGTGGAAATTGTCGGGATGGAGGTGGTTCGGCGGCAGGTTGACCAGTGTGCGCGCATATTCGACGCCATCCGCGATGGCATTGATCCGCGCCAGCGCCGAATTCAGCTCCGGACCGCCGGCCCCGACCAGTTGCACCCGCAGGGTCCGATCGGCCCCCGCCCCTTGGCGCCGGTTGCGCATATCGAAACGATAGCGCCGCAGCCGCATGCCAAGCGCGACCCTTGCCAGGATTTCCGCTCCCGGCAGACTTATGCCGGCAATGGGGTCCAGGACCAGGGTGGCCGCGCATTCCCCTTTGCCCTCCAGATGCGCGGCAAGCAGGCCGCCGGCACGCGCCAAGGAGAGTGCGGTGACGGCCTCGGCCTTGCCCATGGCCAGGACAATCACGCGCCGCGCCGATACCGCCTGGGGGGCGATGACATCGATACAGGCGCCGGATTCAGCCAAGGCAGCCGCATCGGCACAGGCCCGGGAGAGGATCCCGCCCATTTCGGTGTCCAGGGCCGTTGCCCGCGGGCCAAAGCCGGTTTGAGCGGCCTGCAAGATCACGACGACGGAGGTTTCAGCGGAAAGCTCGTCCGCCGTTTCAAAGACCGGCACTGGCGATTGAGGCATAGGTAGGCGTTCTCCTCTTTGCGGGGCTTTGGCCGAGGCGCGGCTTGCAGTTTGCGCAAGGCTTCTCCTGCCGCCGGTGGAAACCGGTCAAACCGGCCGTCACCTCTGGTTGGATCGTGCCGAAGTCCCCAAATTGTCGTTCTTGAGACGACTTAATTGCTCTTGCCTCTTGGGTATCCCCGAATGGGTCAGGCGATCAAACGCCAATTTTGTCCATATCGATTGACAAAAACTCAACTGGCAATTCATGATCGGCCGATGGCCCTACCCTCACTCAATGGCATGCGCGCTTTCGAGGCCGCCGCCCGTCTCGGCAGCGTCAAGGACGCAGCCGAAGAGCTGCATCTGACACCCTCGGCTATCAGCCGTCACATCCGCGCACTCGAACGGAATCTCGGCCAGGACCTGTTCGAGCGCGGCTTTCGGCAGATAACGCCGACCATTCGGGGCTCTTATTACGCACGCAGCCTCTCCGAAGCATTCGAAGCCATCTGGCGGGCCACCGATGATGTCAGTCTCGCCGGGGCCCCAAGCCACGGCAGGACCCAGCGTGTCCGGGTTTTGTGCGTCCCTGCCGTCCTGAACCTTTGGCTGGCGGACCGGCTGCCGAATTTTCGCCGGCGGCATCCGTCCGTGGATCTGGAGATCTCGACATCGGGCAAGCGGGCCAATTTCGATTTGGCCATCGTCGACGAGTTCGTCTACAAGGCCGGCCCGGCTCTGACGCTGCTGATCCCGCTGGTCCTGACGCCGGTCTGTGCGCCCTCGCTGCTTGAAGGGCCGATGCCGCTGCGATCGCCCGCCGACCTGGTCAACCACCACCTGATCCACGAATGCGAGACCATGCGATGGAAGCGCTGGCTGGAGCAGGAAGGCGTGTTGGACACGACGCCGAAATCCAGCACGACGCTGGATGATTGTACGCTGATCATGCGCGAGGCGATCAATGGCGCTGGAATAGCGCTCGCCGACACGATGATGGCCCAGGATCTGCTGCAGCAGGGCAAACTGGTCGCCCCGTTCAGCGCCCGCCATACCTACCCGGCCGGCATCTACCTGCATCAGCGCCGCAGCATCGGCAACAAGCCGGGTACGGGCCTGTTTCAGGATTGGCTGCTTTCCGAAGTCGAGGACCACAAGCGGGTGATGGCCATCGGCTAGGCAGCCTTGCTTGCCGATAGGCGTCGGGAACGCGGGTTTGTCCAGCTTGGAAGCCGTGGATCGAGAATTCGAATCGACAGGCAGGCCTGTTTCAAAAGCGGCTCACCATCACGGGCTCTCGATAATCGCGGTTCGCATTGAATATCTTTAAGGCCAAAGCCGGCAAATCGATTGCTTGCCGGTTCCCCTGCGTCAGGCGTAACCTCTGCGGTCAACGCGTGAGGGCGCGTGCTGCAAGAAGGGGACATTGCAATGACGATACAAGGCGCATCGCCTGACCTGTATAATGAAGACCTCGCTCCTGCCAAGGTTCGAAACTGGGGACCGTTCTCGATCTTCAACGTCTGGACGTCGGACGTCCATAGCCTGTGGGGCTACTACCTCGCCGCCAGCCTGTTTCTGTTCTGTGGCGGCTTCGTCAATTTCATCATCGCCATCGGCATCGGTTCGCTGATCATCTACGCACTGATGAACATGGTCGGTTATGCCGGTGTGAAGACCGGTGTGCCTTACCCCGTGCTCGCCCGCGCCTCCTTCGGCATCTGGGGCGCCAACATTCCGGCACTGGTGCGCGCCATCGTCGCCTGCTTCTGGTACGGCGCGCAGACAGCGGCCGCCTCAGGCGCCATCGTCGCATTGCTGATCCGCTCGCAATGGTTCGCCGATTTCAACGCCAATACCCATTTCCTTGGCCATTCCGGCCTGGAGGTGATCTGCTTCGTGATCATATGGGCACTGCAACTGCTGATCATCCAGCGCGGTATGGAAACGGTGCGCCGCTTCCAGGACTGGGCCGGCCCGGCGGTCTGGGTGATGATGCTGATCCTGGCCATCTATCTCTGCGTCAAATCAGGAACCTTCGCTTTCACCAGCGATATCCCAATGGATGTACTGCTGGAAAAGACCAAGGATGCGGGCGTCCCTGGTACTCCAGGGTCTTGGACCGCACTGTTTGCCGTGGCGGCGATCTGGGTGACGTACTTCTCGGCGCTCTATCTAAACTTCTGCGATTTCGCCCGTTATGCCCCCGACCAGGCATCGCTGCGCAAGGGCAATATCTGGGGCCTGCCGATCAACCTGATCCTGTTCTCGCTGGTCGCCGGCGTCACCACCATCGCCGCATACGACGTCTACCATGAGGTGCTGCTGCACCCCGACCAGATCTCGGCCAAGTTCGACAGCTGGTTCCTGGCCGCGCTCGCGGCGCTCACCTTCGCGGTGGCGACGCTCGGCATCAATGTCGTGGCCAACTTCGTCTCGCCGGCCTTCGACTTTTCCAATGTCTTTCCCCGCCAGATCGACTTCAAGAAAGGCGGCTACATCGCGGCCGTCATCGCGCTGGTGCTCTATCCCTTCGCACCGTGGGAAGGCAGTGCGGCTTCCTTCGTCAACGTCATCGGCGCAACGATGGGGCCGATCTTCGGCGTGATGATGGTCGATTACTATCTGATCCGCAAAGGTGAAGTCGACGTCGAGGCGCTGTATCGCGAGGACGGCGAGTTCCGCTTCCAGGGTGGCTGGCACGTCAATGCGTTCATCGCCGCCGGCATTGGCGCCATCTTCTCGTCGATCCTGCCCAACTTCACCAACTGGCTGCCGTCCTGGTGGGGCGTCTATGGCTGGTTCGTCGGCGTGGCGATTGCCGGCGTCATCTACTACGTGCTGCGCGCCGCGGCCGTGAGCGCCGGCGCCAAGGTGGCGAAAGCTTGATGAACCAGAGCGGGGTGGCCCGAGCCGCCCCGCTCTACCGCGCGACCATTTCGGCCAGCTTGCGCACGGTGTTCCAGTTGCGCGAGGTGCCGACGCCCATGCGCTTGTGGTTGGCGGCGGCAAGCAGGCGCGAGCTAGGCCTCTCCCTTGAAAAGGCGACCCAGATGTCGCCGCCGACCAGAAATACCTTCTCGTCCATGGCGGCACAGGCCTGAAGCCCGGATATGGCGTCTTCGGCTACAGGTTTGCGCATTACGCGCACCGCCACCTGGTCGCCGGCTTCCACCGACTCGGTCGGGAATGGATTGCCGCTTGCGAGTTTGCGCCAGTCTTCGGCGGCACGCACGATGATATCGACGTGGCGGCCAAAGGCCTGTTCGAAGGCGGATTCCAGGCGTGTCTCAAGCGTAGTGATCGAGGTCTTTTCACTCTCGAAGACCAGGTTGCCGGTCGCCACCAAGGTGCGGACATTCTTCAGGCCGAGACTTTCCGCCATGGCCTTGAGGTCGGACATGACGACCCGCCGCCCCTCTCCCAGGACGATGCTGTAGAGAAGCGCGACATAGGTCCGCATGGGAGCGATCAGACCAGGCGGCTCTGCTCCACCGCCGCCTCGATGAAGCTGGCAAACAGCGGATGCGGATCGAGCGGCCGGCTCTTCAGTTCGGGGTGATATTGCACGCCGATGAACCAGGGATGGTCGGGGTATTCGACCGTCTCCGGCAGCACACCGTCGGGCGACATGCCTGCAAACACCAGCCCGCAATCCTCCAGGCGCTGCTTGTAGTCGATATTGACCTCGTAGCGGTGCCGGTGACGTTCGGAAATCTGGGTGTCGCCGTAGATGTCGGCGATCTTCGAACCCTTGGCGAGCTCGGCCTGATAGGCGCCGAGCCGCATGGTGCCGCCGAGATCGCCAGTCGCCCTGCGCTTTTCCAGCATGTTGCCTTTCAGCCATTCGGTCATCAAACCGACGACCGGCTCCTTGGCCGGGCCGAATTCGGTCGACGAGGCATGTTCGACACCGGCCAGCGATCGCGCCGCCTCGATGCACGCCATCTGCATGCCGAAGCAGATGCCGAAATACGGCACCTTGCGCTCGCGTGCGAATTTGGCCGCCAGAATCTTGCCTTCTGAGCCGCGTTCGCCGAAGCCGCCGGGCACCAATATGCCGTGCACCTTCTCCAGCCAAGGCGTCGGGTCTTCCTTTTCGAAGATTTCCGATTCGATCCAGTCGAGCTTGACCTTGACGTGGTTGGCCAGCCCGCCATGCGAAAGCGCCTCGATCAGCGATTTGTAGGCATCCTTGAGGCCGGTATACTTGCCGACGATGGCTATGGTGACCTCGCCCTCCGGATTGTGGATGCGGTTGGAGACTGCCTGCCACGGCTCCATGCGCGGCTTGGGCGCCGGCTCGATGCCGAAGGCAGCGAGCACTTCCGAATCCAGACCTTCCTTGTGATAGGCCATCGGCACATCGTAGATATGTGGCACGTCGAGCGCCTGGATGACGGCGCTTTCCCTGACATTACAGAACAGCGACAGCTTGCGGCGCTCTTCCTTGGGGATGGCGCGGTCGGCGCGCACCAGAAGAATGTCGGGCGCGATGCCTATGCCGCGCAGCTCTTTGACCGAATGCTGGGTCGGCTTGGTCTTCAGTTCGCCCGCCGTCGGGATATAGGGCATCAGCGTCAGGTGGACATAGACGGCGTTGTTGCGCGGCAGATCGTTGCCGAGCTGGCGGATCGCCTCGAGGAACGGCATCGCCTCGATGTCGCCGACGGTGCCGCCGATCTCGCACAGCACGAAATCATAATCGTCATTGCCGTCGAGGACGAAATTCTTGATCTCGTCGGTGACGTGCGGGATGACCTGTACGGTGGCGCCGAGATAATCGCCGCGCCGCTCGCGCTCGATGATGTTCTTGTAGATACGCCCGGTCGTGATGTTGTCCTGCTGATTGGCGGACCGGCCGGTGAAGCGCTCGTAATGGCCAAGATCGAGGTCGGTCTCGGCACCGTCATCGGTGACGAACACCTCCCCGTGCTGGTACGGCGACATCGTGCCGGGATCGACGTTCAGATAAGGGTCGAGTTTTTTGATGCGTGCGCGATAACCTCGCGCCTGCAGGAGAGCCCCAAGGGCCGCTGCGGCAATGCCTTTTCCAAGTGAGGAAACCACGCCGCCTGTGATGAATACATATCGCGCCATGGGAGTCATCGCTTAACGCGGCCGGATTGATTCCGCCAGAGAAAAAACCGCCGCGAAGGCTTTTTCCCAAAAAGGCGCTCGGACCATGATCCCGAAAAGTGGGATCCGGCTTACGGACAGGCATCACGGCCAAAGGGTTTTGAATCGCTCTAAGCAAAACAAAAGGGCCGGCTGAGCCGGCCCTTCGGCATGATGACGGAAACGTCAGATGATGACGACTTTGGTGCCGATCCGGACGCGGCTGTATAGATCCATGACGTGCTCGTTCATCATGCGGAAGCAGCCATTGGACGCGCTGGTGCCGATCGACTGCGGCGCGATGGTGCCGTGGATACGCAGATGCGTGTCCTTCCTGCCATCGTAGAGATAGATGGCGCGGGCGCCGAGCGGGTTCTGGCCGCCGCCTGCCATGCCGTCCTTGTACTGGCCGTAGTGCTTGGGCTCGCGCTTCTGCATGTCGAGCGTCGGGATCCAGCGCGGCCACTCCTGCTTGTCCCCGACCGCGACCGTGCCCTTGAACTGCAGGCCTTCGCGGCCGACCGCGATGGCGTAACGGCGTGCGGTGGTCGATGATTCGACGAGGTAGAGTCGGCGAGCGCTGGTGTCGATGACGATTGTGCCGGCGTCATAGCCGGTGAATTCCACGTCCTGAGGCACGAATTCCGGCTTCACCTTGAACGGCTTCTTGGCGTTCTTCTGGGCAAGTGCCGAGTCGAGCGCGCGTGTCTCGGGCAGATAGCTGATCGATGAGCCAGACGATGTTCCACCGAACAGACCCGCGAACAGGCCGCCGCTTGACTGCTTCTGGCCGCCGACGACCTCGCTGCGCAGTTCGCCATTGTTGCCCGTCAAAGCGACATTCATCGCCTCGGCTGGGATCGGCTCGGCCGCCGGGATCGGGGTGACAGGTTCGATCGGTTCGATGATCTTGACGGTCTTCTTGGCCGGCTTGGCATCGGCCACTTCGGTTGCCGCTGCTTTCTGGCCCTTGCTGGCCAGGAACGCCTGCCGATCTGCGTCAGCCCTGGCCTTGGCCGCCTCGCGCATCGCCATTTTCCTGGCCTCAAGCGCCTTGGCCTTGGCATCCTCCTTGTCGGCAACGATCTTGGCCTCGATCTTCTTGATCTGGGCAAGATCCTCCGGCGTGGGGTTTTTCTTCTTCTTGAGAAGCTTCAACTGCGTCGCATCGCTTTTGGCAGCGACGGGGATGGCGTCGGTCTTTTCGAGCGACACCGACTGTTGTGCGGCCATGTTTGCCGGCATGGCGGCGGAGGCCGGGGAACTTATGCCGATTGCGGCGCAAAGTCCCAGGAAAATGAAGCTGCGAAGCTGCATGGCGAAGATCCGATCGTTCAATGCTTGTTGCCCACGGCGTCGCCCGGCGTCCCCCAAGGACGCCGAAAATGCCGCGTGCAATCTATAGTCGAATAAGCGCGTATGCCTCAAGCGCGAGACCGCGCCGCGGTCTGTCGAATCTTCGTGATTGCGCAGCATTTGCCGCGACTGTGTTCAAACGAACACAGATCGCGGTTTAGAACATAAGGTTATTGGTTCGGAACCTGAGGCGACGCCGGCGCGGTGTTGGTGGTTCCATTGGCCGCTGGCGGCGTGGTGCTGCCGGCGGGCGCGGTGGCCGGGGCCGTTGCCAGCGGTTTTGTCGCGGCGTCGTTGCCGGACGGAGGCGTCGGCGTGATGTTGCCGGCGGGTGCCGGCGTGGCCGTACCCGGCAATTGGTTGAGCACGCCCTTGCCGGCGCCATCCGAGGTCGCGGGAACCCGATCGAGAATGTCGATCGGCTTTTCGCCGTAGCGGGCAATGATCGACAAGGTCAGCGACGTCACAAAGAACGCTGCCGCCAGGATCGCCGTCGCCCGGGTCAATGCGTTGGCCGCGCCGCGCGCGGTCATGAAGCCCGATCCGCCACCAATGCCGAGACCGCCGCCTTCGGAGCGCTGCAGCAGCACCACGCCGACAAGGGCGAGCACGACCATGAGATGAATGACGATCAGTACGGTTTGCATAATTTATCCTGGCAAGGCCCTGCCCGGCCGCGGACACGGCCGGTGAATTGGAGGCGGCTCAATACAATGCTTTCACGGCATTTCCAAGCCCGTGGCCGGAATATGGGAAGCAACGCCCTCTTTGCAACGAATTTGGACGGGACGAGACCCGTCCATCCTCGTGAATTTCAGCCAGCAATGCTGCGATAGGCTTCGGCGATACCCAGGAAATCAGCCGCTTTCAGGCTGGCGCCGCCGACCAGCGCGCCGTCGACATTCCTGACGCCCAGCAGTTCAACGGCGTTGGAAGGCTTGACCGAGCCACCGTAGAGGATGCGCATCCTGGCGGCGGCGGTCCCAAGTTTTTCCGCCAGCTTTTCGCGGATATGCGCATGCGCCTCGGCCACATCGGCCGCGGTTGGCGTCAGGCCGGTGCCGATCGCCCACACCGGCTCATAGGCAATGACGGTGTTCGATGGCGTGGCGCTTGGCGGCACCGAGCCGGCGACCTGGCGCGACAGCACCTCCAGCGTCGCTCCAGCCTCACGCTCCTGCCGCGTCTCGCCTATGCACACGATGGCCACGAGCCCGGCCCGCCAGGCGGCGGTGGCCTTGGCCTGGACCGTCGCATCGTCCTCGCCGCTTTGCTCGCGGCATTCGGAATGGCCGACAATGACATGGCTGGCGCCTGCGTCCTTCAGCATCTCCGCGGAGATACAGCCGGTATAGGCACCGCTTTCCTTGGGATGGCAGTCCTCGCCACCGGCATGGACCGGCGTGCGCGACAAAATCTCCGCGGCATGGGAAAGCAGCGTCGCGGGAACGCAGACCAGCGCTTCGGTTTCGGCGTCGAGCCCGCTCATGAAACCGTTGCCGATCATCCTGAGCTCGTTCAGCGAGGCGCTGGTGCCGTTCATTTTCCAGTTGCCGGCGACAAGCGGGCGAATTCCTGGTGTCATGGTGTGCTTCTCCGGGCGATATCAAGCTCTGGCCCTCACTACCAAAATCAGGCCACAAAGCAATCGACAGTGGGCAGGAAGGGCGCTATTGCGCTTGGTTCAGACTCGGCGCATGCGAAAATGCGCATAAATCGGAAGTAACCATGCTTGGTATATTGAGAAGCGCGGCGGGTACCTGGGTCGCGAAAACATTGCTTTCGCTGCTGGTGGTCAGTTTCGCCGCCTGGGGCATCTCCGGACGGCTGATGGGCGGCTTCGCGGGCCACGATTCGGTAATAACGGCCGGCGGCACCAAGGTATCGATCAACGAATACCGCCTCGCCTATGACCGCCAGCTCGCCGTCATGTCGCAGCAGTTTGGTCAGCGCCTCACGCATGAACAGGCAAAGGCGCTCGGCATCGACAACCATGTGCTGGCGCAACTCGTTTCCGGTGCCGTCCTCGACGAGCAGGCACGCAAGCTCGGCCTCGGCCTTTCCAAGGATCGGCTGGCCGAACTCACCCGCGAAGACCCGGCTTTCAAGGGCCCTGGCGGTCAGTTCGACCGAAGGACATTCGACTACATGCTGCACCAGGTCGGCATGCGGCCCGAGGATTATCTGAAGAACCGTGCCCAGGTAGCGGTGCGCCAGCAGATCGTCGAGGCGGTCTCGGACGGCCTCAAGGCGCCGGACACGTTCTTCAAGGCGGTCGCGCTCTACCGCGGTGAAGACCGCACCGTCGACTATTTGACTTTGCCGAAGGCGCTGGTCGAGCCGATCGCGGCGCCGAGCGACAGCGTGCTTCAGGCCTATTTCGAGGCCAACAAGAAGAGCTACGCCGCACCTGAATACCGCAAATTCTCGTATGTTCGCCTCGAACCGGCGGACATAATGGATACGACCGCGGTCACCGACCAGCAGGTCAGTGACGACTACAACAAGAACAAGTCACGCTACACCACGCCCGAAATGCGCACCATCGAGCAGCTTGTGTTCAAGACACCGGATGCCGCCAAGGCGGCACTCGATTCGCTCAAGGCCGGCGCTACCTTCGACAAGCTGGTGACCGCCGAGGGCAAGACCCCGGCCGACACGCTGCTTGGCACGCTCGCCAAGGACAAGATCGCCGACAAGGCTGTTGCCGATGCCGCCTTCGCGCTCAACGCCAACGAAGTCAGCCAGGTCGTGCAGGGCGCCTTCGGTCCGGTGCTGCTGCGCGTGACCGAGATCAAGCCCGAGGTGGTGAAGCCGCTCGCCGAAGTGTCGGACCAGATCCGCAAGGACCTGGCGCTGGGCGAGGCAAGCCGCATCCTTCTGGATGTGCACGACAATTATGAAGACACCCGCGCATCGGGCAGTTCGCTGGCCGATGCCGCCGCCAAATTGAAGCTTAAGGACATCACCATCGACGCCATCGATCGCAACGGCCTGAGGCCCGATGGCTCCATCGTCAAGGACCTGCCGGAATCGCCGGCGCTGATCAAGGCCGTCTTCGATGCGGAACCGAACACCGAAAACGAGGCGCTGACCACGGCGGACAACGGCTTCGTCTTCTATGAGGTCGGTTCGATCACACCGGCCCGCGACCGCACTCTTGATGAGGTGCGCCAAAAGGTTGTCGCCGACTGGACGGCGGCCGAGACCGCCAAGCGGCTCGCCGCCAAGGCGGACGAACTCGAGAAGCGCCTCAAGGCCGGCACCACGCTCGACGTCATCGCCGGCGAACTCAAGCTGGAGAAGCAGACCAAGCGCGGCTTGAAGCGCGAAGCCGACGATGCCGATTTCGGCAAGGAAGGCGCCGCCGTCATGTTCGGCGTCGGCGAAGGCGGCACCGGATTGATCCCCTCGCCCACCGGCGACGGCCAGATCCTGTTCAAGGTCGCCGAAGTGTTCGAACCGGCCGGCGCCGACGCCAGCTCGGTGCCGGACGACGCGCAGAAATCATTCACCTCCGGCATGTCCGACGACCTGCTCGACCAGTTGGTGGCGCAGTTGCAGACGCAGTACGACGTCCGCGTCGACCAGGCCGCCGTTGCCCAAGCCTCGACAAGATGAGCGCGCTGAAAACCCATATCGCCAAGGTCGCGACCGGCACCGCACTGTCCTTCGAGGAGGCCTGCGAGGCCTTCGACATCATCATGTCGGGCGATGCGACCCCAGGGCAGATCGGCGGCTTCCTGATGGCGTTGCGCGTACGCGGCGAGACGGTGAGCGAAATATCGGGCGCTGTCGCCACGATGCGCGCCAAGATGCTGCGCGTCGATGCTCCTGACGGCGCCATCGACATCGTCGGCACCGGCGGCGATAATTCGCACTCGGTCAACATCTCGACGGCTTCCGCCTTTGTCATTGCCGGCAGCGGCGTGCCGGTCGCCAAGCACGGCAATCGCGGCCTGTCCTCGCTGACCGGCGCGGCCGACGTGCTAATTGCCCTTGGCGTCAGGATCGACATCGCGCCGGAGCTAATCGGCAAGTGCATCCATGAAGCCGGCGTCGGCTTCATGTTCGCGCCAGCGCACCATCCGGCGATGAAGCATGTCGGTCCGGTTCGTGGCGAGCTTGGTACGCGCACCATCTTCAACCTGCTCGGCCCGCTTTCGAACCCGGCTAGCGTCAGGCGGCAGATGGTCGGCGTGTTCATGCCGGAATGGATCATGCCGGTGGCCGAAACGCTGAAGGCGCTCGGCACCGAGCATGCCTGGGTCGCCCACGGCGATGGTTATGACGAGATCACCACCACAGGCGACACACAGGTAGCCGAACTGGTTGGCGGCGAAATCCGCAGCTTCACGCTGACCCCGGAAGAGGTTGGACTGAAGCGTCATACCAAGGATGAGTTGCGTGGCGGTGATGCCGCCTACAATGCCAAGGCCTTGCGCGATATGCTGGGCGGCACCGCCGGCGCCTATCGCGACACGGTGTTGATGAATGCCGGCGCCGGACTGGTGATTGCGGGCAAGGCGACGACGCTCGGTGACGGCATCGCCATCGCCGCACAGGCCATCGACAGCGGCCGGTCGCTGCAGGTGCTCGACCGGCTGGTCGAGATTTCGAACGGGTGAACCGTGTCTGACATTCTGCGCAAGATCGAAGTCTACAAGCGCGACGAGATCGCCGCCGCCAAGGCAAGCGTGCCGCTGGCAGAGATCAAGGCGCGCGCGAAGGACGCCGACGCGCCGCGCGGGTTCCTCGCCGCGCTCGAAGCCAAGCGCGGATCGGGTGGCTTCGCACTGATAGCCGAGATCAAGAAGGCAAGTCCGTCCAAAGGGCTGATCCGTGCCGATTTCGATCCGCCGAGCCTGGCCAGGGCCTATGAAAAAGGCGGCGCGGCCTGTCTTTCCGTGCTGACCGATGCGCCCTCCTTTCAGGGCGCACCGGAGTTTCTGACCGAGGCGCGAGCCGCCGTGACGCTGCCCGCCCTGCGCAAGGATTTCCTGTTCGACCCCTACCAGGTCTACGAGGCGCGGGCCTGGGGCGCGGACGCCATTTTGATCATCATGGCCAGCGTCGATGATGCCATGGCCAGCCAACTCGAATCGACTGCGTTCGAGCTCGGCATGGACGCCCTGATCGAGGTGCACGATGAAGCCGAGACCGAGCGAGCGCTGAAACTGTCATCGCAATTGATCGGCATCAACAACCGCAATCTGCGGACATTCGAGACCAGCCTCGATACGTCGGAGCGGCTGCGGGCGATGGTGCCGGGGGGTCATTTGCTGGTCAGCGAAAGCGGCATTTTCTCGCATGACGATTGCCTTAGACTGCAAAGGATGGACATCGGTGCCTTCCTGGTGGGCGAGAGCTTGATGCGCCAACGGGACGTGACCGCTGCAACGCGCTCGCTGCTCACGGGCAAGGCGTCCGATGCGGGCCGAAAATCGGAATCGATTTTCGGAGAGCACGATGCATAGAGTCAAAGTGACAGAGCGCACTCTGTGCGTCCGAATGGACGCACGTCGCTCTATGGCGATTTGACGATGACAGGCGCTCTCACCCATCTTGGCGCACAGGGCGAGGCCAACATGGTCGATGTCGGCGGCAAGGACGAGACGACGCGCACCGCGATCGCCGAGGGTTTCGTCTCGATGCAGCCAGAGACGTTGAAGACCATCCTCGCCGGCAATGCCAAAAAAGGCGATGTGCTCGGCACGGCGCGCATCGCCGGCATCATGGCAGCGAAGAAGACCCATGAGTTGATCCCGCTCTGCCACCCCCTGCTGCTGACCAAGGTTTCCGTCGACATAGAGCCTGACCATGCTCTGCCCGGCCTGAAGGTCACCGCCCTTGCACGCGTCACCGGCAAGACCGGCGTCGAAATGGAAGCATTGACGGCAGCCTCGGTGGCCTGCCTGACCATTTACGACATGGCCAAGGCGGTTGACCGCGCCATGGTCATCTCCGGCATACGGCTGGTCGAAAAGACCGGCGGCAAGTCCGGCGACTACAAGGCAGGGCTCTGATGGCACTGGTTCCGGTCGCCGACGCGCTCGAGCGCCTGCTCGACGGCGCCGTGCCGCTGGCCGGCGAAAGCGTCCCGCTCATCGAGGCGATCGATCGTGTGCTGGCGGAATCGGTCATGGCGCTGCGCACCCAGCCACCCTTCGACGCTTCGGCCATGGACGGCTATGCGGTGCGAGCCGCCGATATCGCGTCGGTGCCGTCGAAACTCTCGGTGATCGGCATGGCGCCGGCCGGACGCGGCTTTGACGGCGCGGTCGGCCAGGCACAGGCAGTGCGTATCTTCACCGGCGCACCGCTGCCTGACGGCGCCGACACCATCGTCATCCAGGAAAACGTCCGGGATCTCGGCGGCGGCAACATCGAAGTGATCGAGCCAACCGCCGTGTGGCGTAACATTCGCCGCGTCGGCCTCGATTTTTCCAAGGGCGACGTGCTGCTGGAGAAGGGGCGCGTGCTCGACCCGGCGGCACTGTCGCTGACGGCATCGGCCAATCATCCCCGAGTAGGCGTGGTGAAACGGCCGCTGGTCGCCATCATCGCCACCGGTGACGAGTTGTTGCCGCCCGGCAGCGAACTCGGGCCCGACCAGATTATCTCGTCCAACGCCTACGGCGTCGCCGCGGCGGCACAATCGGTCGGTGCCTGTGCGCTCGATCTCGGGATCGCCGCCGACCGCAAGGACGACATCGCCGGCCTGGTCAGGAAAGCGGTCGCGGCGGGTGCCGATGTCATCGTCACGCTGGGCGGCGCCTCGGTCGGCGACCACGACCTGATCCATGACGTGCTGACCGGCGAAGGCATGACGCTCGGCTTCTGGAAGATCGCCATGCGTCCCGGCAAGCCGCTGATGTTCGGGCGCCTCGGCGATATCAGATGCATCGGCCTGCCCGGCAACCCGGTAGCAAGCCTGGTCTGCTCGCAATTGTTCCTGAAGCCGCTTCTGGCAAGGCTGGGCGGTCGCGACCATCGTCAGGACATCCGCCCGGCTCGGCTGGGCGCCGCAATGGCGGCGAATGATCTGCGCCAGGATTATGTGAGGGCGGTGGTCAGGGAGGATGACGGCGAACTGGTGGCGACGCCGTTCGGCATCCAGGATTCCTCGATGCTGAGGATGCTGGCCGATGCCAACGGACTGGTCGTTCGCGCGCCTTTTGCCCCTGCATCCGCTGCGGGCGACGCTTGCAGCGTTCTGATGTTGCGCTGAAGTATTTCGTAATAACTTACTGATCACAGGGCTTATTCCGAGATCAAGGTCCGCGTCAATGCATGCGCCGGATCGGCCAGGCCATCAACTACATCGTAGTGATGCCGGTCGGGCTCGACCACGGCACTGGTGGTGGCGCCAAGCCCGGTCCAGATGTTGGCCAGCAACGCATTCTGTCGCAGGAACTCCGAGCGCTCGCCGCCGCCGGCCCAGCAGGTGATGCGGGCACCATCGATTGGCCGCAGCAGTGCCGGGCTTTCCGTCAGCGCCTCATGCTCATCGATTTTCAGCACGGCGTTCATGCCGGTGCGCATCAGCGGGCGCAAATCATGCAAGCCGGAAATCGAAACGACGTGGCGTATGCGCCGCACGACATCGGTGGCGAGCGGTGTGGTTGTGGTCACCATGCGGCTGGCGAGATGTCCACCGGCCGAATGTCCGGTCAACATCAGCGGTCCCCCGACCATTGCCGCCGCTTTGCCGATCGCCGCCCCGATTTCGCTGACAATGCCGGCAATGCGGATGTCCGGGCACAGCGTGTAGGAAGGCATAGCCACCGCAAAGCCGTTGCCGACCGCGCCCTTGGCGAGATGCGACCATCCGCTTTTATCGGACTCCAGCCAGTAGCCGCCATGGATGAACACGACGAGCCCCTTGGGCGTGGCCTCCGGCAGGAAAAGATCGAGCCGGTTGCGTGGCCGATTGCCATACGCGATGCCGAACCGTGCCCGGCCCTCCCCCGACAGTGCGTCACGGAACGCTTGCGCTGGTTCCGACCAGGCGGCCGGCCACCGGTCGCTGCCGGCAATATTCGCGCCGTTGGCATAGGCATTATCCCAATCGGCAATGCGATGGTCGAGCATCGGCACCCTCCCCAAAAGCGTCGTCTCAGTGCTAGCAATGGCCGCCACCAGGCCGTGCGTCAAGGCTTTGGGATGAAACATTTTAGGCTTGAAACAAATTTCGACTGGTGCGATCCTGCCTTCGGAACAGCCGACAAAATGGGAGGTCCGCTGTGCCGTCCGAACCCGCCGATGGTCACCTTTCCGGTGACATGTCGACAAGGGTGTAGCCGGCCGCACGAAGCCTTCCGCGAGAGACAGGAATTCAGATCCACCGCCGCCGGCCAGGTGCCACGCACACTGCCAAGCGGCAGACAGGGACAGCGACGACATGCTTGGGCCTTCAGCGCATACCGACACGTTCACGCGCGATAATCTGCCGCCACCCGAGCAATGGCCCGACTTCCTGCTCGACGGCTTCGATTATCCAGAACACCTCAATGCCGGTGTCGAATTGACCGACAGGCTGGTCGAGAAGGGCCTTGGTGACCACACCGCGCTGATCGGCAATGGCCGCCGCCGCACTTACAAGGAACTGTCCGACTGGACGAACCGGCTTGCCCATGCGCTGGTCGAGAACTACGGCGTCAAGCCGGGGAACCGGGTGCTGATCCGCTCCGCCAACAACCCGGCAATGGTCGCCTGCTGGCTGGCCGCCACCAAGGTCGGTGCTGTCGTCGTCAACACCATGCCGATGTTGCGCGCCGGTGAACTCACCAAGATCGTCGACAAGGCCGAGATCACGACCGCGCTCTGCGACACCAGGCTGATGGACGAGATGACCGCCTGCGCCAAGGACAGCGCGTTCCTGAAGCAGGTGATCGGCTTCGACGGCACCGCCAACCATGACGCCGAGATCGACCGCGCCGCCCTCGACAAGCCGGTTACCTTCACCGCCGTCAGCACCGGCCGCGACGATGTCGCCCTGCTCGGCTTCACTTCGGGCACGACCGGCGTGCCGAAGGCGACGATGCATTTCCACCGCGACCTGCTGATCATCGCCGATGCCTACGCCCGTGAAGTCCTGCAGGTGACGCCCGACGACATCTTCGTCGGCTCGCCGCCGCTCGCCTTCACTTTCGGCCTTGGCGGGCTTGCCATCTTCCCCCTGCGCTTCGGCGCGGCGGCAACGCTTCTGGAACAGGCGACGCCACCCAACATGGTCCACATCATCGAGACCTACAAAGCGACCATTTCCTTCACCGCGCCGACCGCCTACCGGGCCATGCTGAAGGCCATGGACGAAGGCGCCGATCTGTCATCATTGCGCGTTGCCGTCTCGGCCGGCGAGACCTTGCCGGCCCCGGTCTTCGAAGAGTGGACGCGAAAGACCGGCAAGCCTATCCTTGACGGCATCGGCGCCACCGAAATGCTGCACATCTTCATCTCCAACCGCTTTGACGACAGGAAGCCCGCTTCGACGGGCAAGCCGGTGGGCGGTTACGAGGCGCGCATCGTCGACGAGGAGATGCGCGAGGTGCCGCGTGGCGAGACCGGACGGCTGGCGGTGCGCGGGCCGACCGGCTGCCGCTACATGGCCGATGACAGGCAGAAGGACTATGTGCGCGATGGCTGGAACCTCACCGGCGATACCTTCACGCAGGATGAGGACGGCTTCTTCCACTTCGCCGCGCGTTCCGACGACATGATCGTCAGCGCCGGCTACAACATCGCCGGACCCGAGGTCGAAGCGGCGCTGCTGTCGCATCCCGATGTCGCCGAATGCGCGGTCATCGGTGCCGAGGATGGCGAGCGCGGCCAGATCGTCGAGGCGCATGTCGTGCTGGTGCAAGGTGTCCCGCCAGACGCAATGACCGTCAAGCGCCTCCAGGACCACGTCAAGGCAGCCATCGCGCCCTACAAATACCCCCGATCGGTCAAATTCATCGCCGCTCTGCCGAAGACCCAGACCGGCAAGATCCAGCGGTTTCGGCTGCGCACGGAGAAGATCAATTGAGCGAGCCTTACGATCCGGCCTCTGAAGGCGCAGAGATGTCGTTCAAGGAGCGCATGTCCTACAGCGACTATCTGCACCTGGAGAAAGTGCTGGAGGCCCAGACACCGCTGTCCTCGGCGCATGACGAAATGCTGTTCATCATCCAGCACCAGACATCGGAATTGTGGATGAAACTCGCTTTGCACGAGATTGGCGCGGCGATCCGCTCGATCCGTGCCGACCGCCTCGAACCGAGCTTTAAGATGCTGTCGCGTGTCGCCCGCATTTTCGAGCAGTTGAACAATGCCTGGGACGTGCTGCGCACGATGACGCCCAGCGAATACACCGAGTTCCGCGACGCGCTCGGCCAGTCCTCGGGTTTCCAGTCCTGGCAGTATCGCGCCATCGAGTTCATGGCCGGTAACCGCAACCTCGCCATGCTCGGGCCGCACAAGCATCGGCCGGACCTCAGCCAGAAGCTGGAGGCGATCCTGGCCGAGCCGTCGCTCTACGATGAAGCGCTGCTGCTTCTGGCGCGCAACGGCTTCGAGATCGGGGCGGACGCAAAGCGCACGGATTGGCGCGAGACGCGGACCGGGAACGAAGAAGTCCTGGTCGCCTGGCAGACGGTGTACCGCGATCCACAGCGCTACTGGATGTTTTATGAACTGGCCGAGAAGCTGGTCGACTTCGAGGACTATTTCCGCCGCTGGCGCTTCAACCACGTCACCACTGTCGAGCGCATCATCGGCCTGAAGCGCGGCACCGGCGGCACGTCGGGCGCCTCCTATCTCAAGAAGATGCTCGAAGTCGTCCTGTTTCCGGAACTGTGGACGGTTCGCACCCGGCTCTGAACTCTCGTCTGACGCAATTCCTGTGGGAAACCGCGTCACATTTTTCCCGGCTTCGCGCCGGCTTCAGGTCACCGCCGTCTTGACCGCGAAGCGTGCATCCTGCCAGGCGCCAGTGCGCAGGATATCTTCCAGGACCTCGACCGCCTGCCATACATCGGCGTAGCCGACATAGAGCGGGGTGAAGCCGAAGCGGATCGTCGACGGCGCACGGAAATCGCCGATCACACCGCGCTCGATCAAGGCCCGCATCACCTGGTAACCGTTGGGATGGAGGAAGGACACCTGGCTGCCACGCTGATTGCCGTCGCGCGGGCTTTCCAGCTCCAGGCCGTAGGCGCCGCATCTGGTCTCGACGAGCTGGATGAACAGGTCGGTGAGCGCGACGCTCTTCTTGCGCACCGTCGCCATGTCGACATCGTCCCAGATATCCAGCGCCCCCTTCAGCGCTCGCATCGATAACACCGGCTGCGTGCCGCACAGGAACCGGCGGATACCGCTCCCGGCCGCATAACCCTGCTCGAAGGCGAAGGGCCGCGCATGGCCCCACCAACCGCTGAGCGGCTGCTGGACTTTATCGTGATGACGCTCGGCGGCGTAGATGAAGGCCGGCGCGCCCGGGCCGCCATTGAGATATTTGTAGGTGCAGCCGATGGCGAAATCGGCATTGGCGCTGTCGAGCTCGACAGGCAGCGCGCCGGCGGTGTGGCAGAGATCCCAGACGATCAGCGCTCCGACCTGATGGGCCTTGCATGTCAGTGCCGCCATGTCGCGCAGCTGGCCGGACTTGTAGTTGACGTGGTTGACCAGGATGACCGCAACGCGCTCGTCGATGAGCTCCTCAATGGTCGGCGCATCAACGCCCTCAAGCCGCAACACCGTGCCGGGGCGCGTCGAGGCCACGCCTTCGGCCATGTAGAGATCGGTTGGAAAGCTGTCGCCCTCGGCGACGATGACCGAGCGGTCCGGCCGCATGCCGAGTGCGGCATGCAGCACCTTGTAGATGTTGATCGAGGTCGTATCGCAGACCACCGTCTGGCCGGCCGCCGCGCCGATCAGCCGCCCCAGTTGGTCGCCGAGCGCGACCGGCATGTCGAACCAGCCGGCGGTGTTCCAGGCACGGATCAGATCCTGCGCCCACTCCTGGGTCGCGGCCTTCCGCAGCTCGTCGAAGACGGCGGGTGCCGCGGCGCCGAGTGAATTGCCGTCGAGATAGATGACGCCTTCCGGCAAGATGAACCGGTCGCGCATGGCACGCAGCGGGTCCGCCGCATCCATGGCATCGACAGCTGCGAGATCGAGCGTCGTAGGCATCATTTGTGACATTCCCTGGTTATTCACGCCTTGGTCATTCACGCCGGGTTACTCACGAATCGCTTCGCGAACCGGTGCGGGCCCCCGGCTGCGCTTGAGGCTGGGCAAGGCAAGCATGGCCAGTACGAACAGGCCCGTGGCAAGCTTCAGGTCAGGCGGCGGCATGCCGGCCGCCAGGCAGAACGACACCAGCTGGTAGTAGATGATCGCGCCGGCGAAGGGCGCTAGCAATTGCCGCCACACCGTCTGCTTGCCGACGACGGCTTCGCCGATCATCAGCGCGGCAAGGCCGTTGATGAGAATTCCCAGGCCCATATTGACGTCGGCGAACCCTTGCGACTGCACCATCAGCGCACCGCTTGACGCCGAAAAAGCGCTGGCCAGCCCGACACCGCCTATGGTCGCGGCCCAGACATTGATGCCTTGCGCCTCGGCCATGTCAGGATTGGCGCCCACGGCGCGCACGGCAGTCCCCTTCTCGGTCCTGAAGAACATGTAGAGCAGCATGAAGGCGGCAAGCGCGAGGAGACCCGCGACGACAATCTTGCTGGCGGGGAAACCCGGCCGCGCGAACGGCACCCAGTCGAACACCGAGGGCGAACCGAAGACGGACAGGTTGGACTTGCCCATAATGCGAAGGTTGATGCTGTAGAGCATCGTCATCATCAGGATGCCCGCAAGCAGCGTGTGGATGCGGAAGCGCAGATGGATGAAGGCGGTGCAGCAGCCCGCCGCGAAGCCGGCGACAAGGGCGGCAGCAACGCCCATCAGCGGCGATGCGCCGGCGGCAAGGAGAACGCCGCAGACGCAGCCGCCCAGCGGAAAAGCGCCTTCGCTGGTGAGATCGGGAAAATTCAGCATGCGAAACGGGATCATGATCCCGAGCACGACAAAGGCCAGGATCAGACTTTGCGCCAGGGTGACCGGCATGATCGCGACGAAGCTGGTGAGAACGTCCCCAACAAAATCCATGATGATCAGCTCGCCAGCAACATGCGATCGGTCTTGACGGAGAAATGGCCGATCAGATCAATAACCGTGACCCTCGCCTTCTCCTGCCCGGCGACTTCCAGGAGCACCCGGCCCGCATCGAGCATGATCACCCGGCTGCCATAATCGACGGCGTGTTGCATGTTGTGGGTCACCATCAAAGTCGTCAGTTTCAGCGCGTTGACGGCGCGCACGGTCGCTTGCATGACGATTTCGGCCGTGCGCGGGTCGAGGGCCGCGGTATGCTCGTCGAGCAGCAGCAAGTCCGGCGATCCGCCGACCGCCATGATCAGCGACAAGGATTGCCGCTGCCCGCCGGAGAGCAGGTCGACGCGCGTGTCGAGACGATTTTCCAGACCGAGACCCAGGATCGACAGGCGTTCCCTGTAGGATGCAAGCCGGGTGGTGTTCAGCCCCGGGCGCAAGGTGCGCTTTTGGCAGCGCAAATCGGCCAGCAGCATGTTTTCCGCAACCGTCATGCTGGCGGCGGTGCCGCGCATCGGGTCCTGGAACACGCGCGCCAGTTTCGCGGCGCGCTTGTGCACCGGCATTGCAGTCACGTCGGCGCCGTTGATCAGGATCTGGCCGGAATCGAGGATCAGGGCGCCGGAAATGGCGTTGAGCATGCTGCTCTTGCCGGCCCCGTTGGAGCCGATGACGATGCCGAACTCTCCGGTGGCCAAGGACAGGCTGAGACCGTCCAGCGCGACCTTCTCGTCGGCCTGGCCCTTGTAGAACACTTTGCGCGCGGATCGAATCTCGAGCATCGTTTCTCCCTGACCTCGGGATGACGGCGCCGACGCCGTCACCCCAGCAGTTCCGATGTTAGTCGACGATGCAGCCGCAATCGGCCATTGAAGCCGGTATCTCGATGCCGAACGCGGCCATCGCCTTGCGCGAGATCGTTGCCATGTGGTCCTTGTAGGCCGGGCGCGACGGCGCGATCGTCTTGGGATCCTTGCCCTTGAGGATCTCGGCGGCGATGTTGCCGGCGTTGACGCCGACCTGCGTGTAATTGACCGCGAAGCTCGCCGGCACGGTGCCGTTACGGACCGCACTGTCATCGGAGTTGACGACCGGGATACCGGCCTGGCGCGCGGCCGCGGAGACAGCTGCGATCGCCGGCTGTATCAGGTTCGAGGCCGGGCCGTAGATCACGTCGGCCTTGCCGGCGAGCGAAGCGATGCGTTGCTGGATGTCATTGACGTTGTCGATGCCGACCTCCACCACCTCGAAGCCCGCGGCCGGTGCCGCCGCCTTGATCTTTTCGACCAAGGCAACGTCATTGGCCTCACCGGGATTATAAGGCACGCCGAAGCGCTTGGCGTTCGGCAGCAGCTTCTTGGTGAAGGCCATCACCGCGGCGACGTCCTGCAGATCGCTGGCGCCGGTCATGCCTTCGTCTCCGGCGTCCCATGACGGCACCAGCTTGGCCGCCACCGGATCGGTGACCGCGGCAAAAACGATCGGAATGCCGGAACCGGCGAGCGCTTTCTTGGCGATCTGTGAGACCGGCGTGGTGATGGTGTAGATCAGCTTGGGTTGCTCGGCCTGCAGCTTGGCGATCATCTGCGGCACCAGCGATGCATCGAAATTGGTGTGGCTCTCCGTGTAGACGACGTCCTTGCCCTCGACGAAGCCATTGTCCGTCAGCGCCTTCTTGAAGCCGGCTATGGCGGCGTTCAATTGCGGATGCTCGCCGAAATTGGCAATGCCGATACGGATCTGATCGGCCGCGGCACTGCCGGCGCCGACCATCAATGCGCCCGCCAGGGCCAAACCCGACAACCAAGCGGATTTCGACTTCAACATCATTTCCTCCCAGATTTGATCAGGGCCGCTCGGAAACGCGGCTACTACGGCGATCATGGTCAGTCCGCCGGTCTGTGTCAAACATTATATATAATTGTTGCTAGGACCCGGTATCATATATACTTTCGCCAGACGACGGATTGATCACGATGCTGGATGAAACAAGTTCCACAAAAACGGAAGCCGCCTATCAGCTGTTGCGGCGCGACATCCTGACCACGCGCCTCATGCCGGGCGCCCCGCTCAAACTGAGTGCGCTGCGCGGCACCTATGGCGTCGGCTGGACACCGTTGCGCGAAGCCCTGTCGCGGCTCGAGGCCGAACGCCTGGTCACCGCGATCAGCAATCGTGGTTTTGCCGTGGCTCCGGTGTCGCGGGCCGAGCTGGAGGATCTGGCACGCGCCAGGATGGTGGTCGAGATACCCCTGTTCCTCGAATCGATGGAAAAAGGCGGCAGGGAGTGGGAGGATGCCGTGGTCACCGCCCACTACCGGCTCTCGCGTTGCAAGACGGCGGTCGACGATCCCTCGGACGCGGCCGTCGACAGATGGGACGAGAACCACGAGGCTTTCCATGCGGCGCTGCTGAGCGCCGCCACATGCGACTGGCTGTTGCGGTTCCGCTCGACGATCTCGGATCAGCTGCGCCGGCATCATCGCTTTCTTGGTCTGGCGCCGACACTGCGGGCCGCGGCCGGCCTCAAGGATGGCTATGAAGAGGCAATCGAAGCGCTACGCGAAGCGATTGCGATCGAACACCATACCGCGATCATGGAAGCGGCGCTCGACCGTGACGTCGAGCGGGCCAAGGCGCTGATGACGGCGCATATCGGCTACACACTGCACGTCTATGTCCACAGCGAAGACAGCGGCGCTACCAGATACGCCGCTCGCGCCGGCAGCTTGAAGGCGGGTTCGGGATAACTTCAGCGCTTCCGCGACGCCTATTCGAACGCGCTGGCCGGAGTGCGCCGAACGCCCCGATCCATGGCCGCCCGAAGCTACCAATCGTTGGCATTTTGGTTTCGTTTCGTTCCGCGAATAATGGCTCCGCGAATTATACGTCCCTCCGAGGAGAAGCCTTCCAACTAACTGATGCCAAAGCCTCGTCGGCGGATGGGCCACAGGCCATTAACCAAAACGATTTCAATGCGCCTGCCGACGGCGGAAAGGACTGGTTGCCGCCCGCCGTCGCGGGCAAAAAACTTCAGACCCCTTAACAAATTCATTAAACTTTAAACGGTTGCAGAACACAACTGGAACAGATAGTGTTTGTTCTGGGTTTGTTTTTTCGATTCTGGTTCAACCTTTCGTTCAATGTCTTGGGGGCCGCCATGCTGACACGCAAGCAACATGAACTGCTGATGTTCATCCACGAACGGCTCAAGGAAAGCGGGATACCGCCTTCCTTCGACGAGATGAAGGAAGCACTCGATCTTGCCTCCAAGTCGGGGATCCATCGCCTGATCACGGCCCTGGAGGAGCGCGGCTTCATTCGCCGGCTACCCAATCGGGCGCGCGCGCTGGAAGTGCTGCGGCTGCCGGACTCGATCGCGCCGGGCCTCAATGCGGCAAAGAAGTTCTCGCCAAGCATCATCCAAGGCAGCCTTGGCCAAGGCAGTCTCGGACGCCAGATCAGGCCGGCCGCTGCGCCTTCGCGCCTGCCCGCGGCCGGCAACGACGACGACGCGGTTTCAGCCGTGTCCATCCCGGTCATGGGCCGTATCGCCGCCGGTGTGCCGATCGATGCCATCCAGCATCAGACGCATTCGATCTCGGTGCCGCCGGACATGATCATGGGCGGCGAGCACTATGCGTTGGAGGTTAAGGGCGACTCGATGATCGAGGCTGGTATCTTCGATGGAGACACGGTCATTATCCGCAATGCCGACACGGCAAGCCCGGGCGAAATTATCGTGGCACTGGTCGACGAAGAGGAAGCGACACTGAAGCGGTTCCGCCGCAAAGGCGCTTCGATCGCGCTCGAAGCCGCCAATCCAGCCTACGAAACGCGCATTTTCGGGCCGGACAGGGTCAAGGTACAAGGCAAGCTGGTCGGGTTGATCAGGCGCTACTGAACCGGCTTGTTATCGGGCTTGTCGGGTTTTTTGTACGGCGGCAGCCCCCTCGCCTCGCGTGAGAATTTTCGCTGTTCGTGCCAGGGCCGGTATGGTCCGTCGACGGCAAATGCGATCGCGGCCCGGGTCGTGGCCGACTGGGGATTGAAGAAGACGGCAGCGCTTCCCTTGCGGGCGAGCTGCCGTTTGGTGACGACGAGAACCAGTGGATTGTGGCAGGCGTCATAGGCGGTTGCGTCATTGACGATGATCAGGTCGGCGAAAGCGCAGGCTTTCCAGGTGGTCTTGCGGTCCTCGACATAGGCAATGATCGCGCCGGAAGGGTGCCTGGCAAGGCACAGGCCTTCGCGGCAGTAGAAGGGCGATCCCGGCGGCAGGTCGGTGGGACTGGCAACATCGAATTGCCTGTCTGTCGTGTCGAACATTTCCGGTTTGACGATTGTTTCGGAGATCAGGGCGCGTTTCCAGTTGTCGGTTGCGAATTCGTTCGGACGTTCCCGGTTGACGGCCAGTTCGCCATTGCCGATCGGCAGCGCGACCAGCCGCGCATCTTCCGAGATCAGCACATCGGGCGCGCGTGTGTGCGACACAGTCAACAGGCCGGCGAGCGCGAATGGCAGCGCCGCGAGCCGCAGCCATGTCGTCGCCATCGTCGCGATAACCAGCGCGACGGTGACCAGCAGCACGGATTGCTGCGAAATCAGCCCGACTCCATCGACCGGAGAGCGCTCCGATATCCACGCCGACACGGCGATCATTGCGGTCAGGCCCTTGCCCATGAGGTAGAGAGCCGGCCAATCCAGTCCGAATGGCATCAACAGCGCGCTGGCGACGGCCAGGAACATCACGACCGACACGATAGGCATCACGGCCAGATTGGCGAACAGGCTGAGCGGCGATACCCGCTGGAAATGCCAGATGGCAAACAACGCCGTGGCGCTGCCGGCGATAATGGACGTCATGGCCAATCCACCTGTCGCCAGCAGGAATTTTCGCGTCAGGAACCCGGGCAGCGATCGCTTTGGCGGCGGTGGCCGCGTCTTTCCCGCACGGTGATCGGCCCAGCCGGCATAAGCGCCAACCAGGGCCGCGGTCGCGGCGAACGACATCTGAAAGCTCGGGCCGACGACCTCGTGAGGCGAGACCAGGATGACGGCGATCGCCGAGATCCCCAGATTGCGCATGGTCAGCGCAGCGCGATCGAAGAAGACGGCAATCAGCATCACCGCCAGCATGATGAAGCTGCGTTCGGCGGCAACGACGACACCGGAAATGATGAGATAGGCCGCGATCGAGAACAGTGCGGCGGCGGCCGCGTATTTCTTCACCGGCCGGCGCGCGGAAAAGTCTGGAAACAGCGCGAAGGCACCACGCAGCAGACCCATGATGGTGCCGGCCACAAGCGCCATATGCAGTCCCGAAATAGAGATGATGTGATAGATGCCGGTACGCCGCATCGCTTCATTGATTTCATCGGGTATGCCGGCGCGCACGCCGACGATCAGCGCCGCCGCGATCTCGCCTTCAGCGCCGCCGACGCTGCCCCTGATGTGGTCGGCGATGGCTTCGCGGGCATTTTCGATGCCTGAAAAAAGGCGAGCCGATAGCGGCATCTCACCGTCGTCGGCGGAAACAACCGTTGGATTGCCGAGAAAGAAGCCGCTGCCGCCGATGCCGGCGAAATAGCTGTCAAAAGAGAAGTCGTAGCTGTCCGGCCGCACCGGGCCGGTCGGCGGCAACAGTTTGGCGTAGCCTGTGATGAGCGAGCCGGCGGTCATTCCCGGCGGTATCTTGCGTGCGGAAAGCCGGACCCTTTCCGGCGCATAGCGCAGTTTCGGCCGGGCGGTCGAAATCACGTCCATGGTCAGCCGGATGCGGCCGCTCTCCATCTCCTCGATCGAGACCACGCGGCCGGTCAGTTGCGTGGAGATTTCCGAACCCAGCATCCGGGTTCCGGCTCGCCATGTTTCGACCTTCGCCGCGAGCAGGCCCAGCGCGCACAACAGCACTGCCATGAGACACAGATGGGTTTTGGGCCAGGAACGCGAGACGAAGGCACAGACCGCCATCAGCACCACGACCGCGACGGGCTTTGCAAAGTCGGGCTCGGACGCCAGCGAGAAATAGGCGATCGCCCCAACGGCCAGACAGACCGGCACCAGCAGGAACGCGATGCCTCGGTCGAGTTCAAGCTCCGCCGCCCGGGTCACGCCATGGCGCAGGCGAGGCAAGGATACCAGGCCGATTTGCCGGCGCACGCGCGCGATCCTGCCCGCGGCAGGAGCCGGCGCCGGCGCCTGCCCACCTGCCTGCAGCGACCTGGTTTCGGGTGCAGCCACGAGCGGAGATGGCAGTGGGATCGTCGCAGGCGCCGCAAACAGGGATCGCTCGCTGACGCCGATAGCGGCATCCTCGCCCCGATCCGAGCCCCGGCCTCGTCCAGTCATCGGGTCTGCCCCTTGCACCCTCGACGTCCTATGCTACATGAACGCGCAACGCGCGAAAGTCCGCACGCTCTGCACCCAGCTTCAGACGTTTTCCGAGAGTTCCATGCCCGACAAGGTCATCACCCGTTTTGCCCCCTCGCCGACCGGCTATCTGCACATCGGCGGCGCGCGCACGGCGCTCTTCAACTGGCTCTATGCAAAGCATACCGGCGGCACGATGCTGCTGCGCATCGAGGACACCGATCGCGAGCGTTCGACCGATGCGGCCACATCGGCCATTCTCGATGGCCTGACCTGGCTTGGCCTTTCGTGGGACGGTGACGCGGTCTCCCAATTCGAGCGCGCGCCGCGCCATCGCGAGGTGGCCGAGGAGCTGGTGCGCCTGGGCAAGGCCTATTACAGCTACGAGACTTCAGCCGAGCTCGAGGCAATGCGCGAAGCTGCACGCGCCAAGGGCCTACCGCCACGCTATAACGGCCATTGGCGTGACCGCGACCCCTCGGAGGCGCCGTCCGGCGTCAAGGGCGCCATCCGCATCAAGGCACCGACCGAGGGCGAGACGGTGGTGCAGGACCGGGTCCAGGGAGACGTGCGCTTCCCCAACAAGGATCTCGACGACTTCATCATCCTGCGTTCGGACGGCAACCCGACCTACATGCATGCCGTCGTCGTCGACGATCACGACATGGGCGTCACCCACATCATCCGTGGCGACGATCACCTGACCAACGCCGCCCGCCAGACCGTGATCTACAACGCCATGGGCTGGGACGTGCCGTCGATGTCGCATATCCCGCTGATCCACGGCGCCGACGGCGCCAAGCTGTCGAAGCGCCACGGCGCGCTCGGCGTCGAAGCCTATCGCGCCATGGGCTATCTGCCGGAGGCGCTGCTCAATTATCTTGCGCGGCTCGGCTGGAGCCATGGCGACGACGAGATCATGTCGATCGAGGACATGGTCTCGTGGTTCGACATTGGCGACGTCAACAAGGGCGCGGCGCGCTTCGATTTCGCCAAGCTGGAAGCGATCAACGGCGCGCATATGCGACGTATGGCCGACACCGAGCTGTTCGATATCTTTATCGCCACCTTGCCCTATCTGGAGGGCGGCCCGGCGATGGCGGCTCGGCTCAACGAGAAGAACAAGGCGCAGCTGCTGGCAGCACTTCCGGGCCTGAAGGAGCGCGCCAAGACGCTGGTCGAGCTTGTCGACGGCGCCGCCTTCCTGTTTGCCGCGCGGCCGCTGCCGATCGACGACAAGGCGGCACTCCTGCTCAATGACGACGCGCGCAAGATCCTGCGTGGCGCTCACGAAGCTTTGAAGTCGCTGTCAGGCGACTGGACGGCGGCCACGGCCGAGGCCGCGATCCGCGACTTTGCGCTGGCTGGCGGGCACAAGCTTGGCGCCGTGGCCCAGCCGTTGCGGGCTGCGTTGACCGGCAAGAGCACGTCACCGGGCGTATTCGACGTGCTTGCCGTTCTGGGGCGTGAGGAAAGCCTGGCGCGCGTAGCGGATCAAATCGATTAGGAGCAAACTGGCCCAAGAAGATTGGCATTGAAAGGCGGGTTTCGCAGTGCAACATTAGGCCTTGGCCCAATCTGGCACGCACCTCCTAGAATGCGGTGGCGAATACGCGCATTGCGGTGATTTCGACGTGTCGCTCTGCGGAATTTGCCTTTGCCGGCATGAGGAAACAAGAAGGAGTTTGCAATGACCGAAGCTGCGAAAAAACTGGATGTGGGCGGCCAAGAGGCCACGGCAACGCTGGAATTCGCCGGCAAGACTCACGAATTCAAGGTGCGAAGCGGCTCGGTCGGACCTGACGTCATCGACATCGCCTCGCTCTACAGCACCACCGGCGCCTTCACCTATGACCCCGGCTTTACCTCGACGGCAAGCTGCGAGTCGGAAATCACCTTCATCGATGGCGACGCCGGCATCCTCCTGCATCGGGGCTATCCGATCGACCAGTTGGCCGAACATGGCGACTTCCTCGAAGTCTGCTACCTCCTGCTCTACGGCGAATTGCCGACCAAGGCGCAGAAGGACGATTTCGACTACCGCGTGACGCGCCACACAATGGTGCACGAGCAGATGTCGCGCTTTTTCACCGGCTTCCGCCGCGACGCGCACCCGATGGCGGTGATGTGCGGCGTGGTTGGCGCGCTGTCGGCCTTCTATCACGACTCGACCGACATCTCCGACCCGTACCAGCGCATGGTTGCCTCCATGCGCCTGATCGCCAAAATGCCGACGATCGCGGCCATGGCCTACAAATACCACATCGGCCAGCCCTTTATTTACCCGAAGAACGATCTCGGTTTCGCGGCAAACTTCCTGCACATGTGCTTTGCCGTGCCGTGCGAGGAGTACAAGATCAACCCGGTGCTGGCGCGCGCCATGGAGCGTATCTTCATCCTGCATGCCGATCATGAGCAGAACGCTTCGACCTCGACCGTTCGCCTCGCCGGCTCCTCGGGCGCCAACCCGTTCGCCTGCATCGCCGCCGGCATTGCTTGCCTGTGGGGCCCGGCCCATGGCGGCGCCAACGAAGCGGCGCTCAACATGCTGGGCGAGATCGGCCATGTCGATCACATCCCGGAATTCATCGCTCGCGCCAAGGACAAGAACGATCCATTCCGCCTGATGGGCTTTGGCCACCGCGTCTACAAGAACTACGATCCGCGTGCAAAGATCATGCAGAAGACGGCGCATGAGGTTCTGGGCGAACTCGGCATCAAGGATGATCCGCTGCTCGACATCGCGATGGAACTGGAAAAGATCGCGCTGACCGATCCCTATTTCATCGAGAAGAAACTCTACCCGAACGTCGACTTCTATTCCGGCATCACGCTGAAGGCGCTGGGCTTCCCCACCACCATGTTCACTGTGCTGTTCGCGGTTGCCCGCACGGTCGGCTGGATCGCCCAGTGGAAGGAAATGATCGAGGATCCACGCCAGAAGATCGGCCGTCCGCGCCAGCTCTACACCGGCGCGCCGGAGCGCGACTACGTGCCGATCGCCAAGCGCTGAGACGAGTGAGTAGAGTGAGTAGTGAGTAGTGAGTAGTGACTAGTGAGTAGTCAGGTTAGAGAGTTTTCTAACTCACTATTCACTACTCACTACTCACTAACCACTACTCACTACTCACTACTCACTACTCACTATTCACCACTCACTACTGCCTACTCACTCTCTTGATACACCCCATCACCACCTGCGCCGCGATCTCACCGGACGGGTTGTCCGTTGCCATGCGCCGTGAAATCTCGGCGAACCCGTCTTTCTGCCAGGCGCGCATGCCACTGTCGGCCAACAGCGCTTCCAGTTGGCGTGCCAGATTGTTCGGTCTGACGTATTCGTCGTAGAACTCCGGGATCAACGCGCGATCCGAGATCAGGTTGGGCAGCAGCGCCGACCAGACCGAAACGAGATATCGCGCCACGGCGCGTGCGACAGGGTCGAGCCGGTAGCAAGAGATCATCGGCACGCCGGACAGTGCCAGTTCCAGGGAGACGGTGCCGGACGCGATCAACGCCGCGTCGGCCTTGCCGAAGGCCTGCCATTTGCGTTCCGGCTCCAGGATAATCTCGGGTTTTTCATCCCAGCGCGTGACCGCGGATCGTACGGTGTCCGCGACATGCGGCACCGTCGGCAACATCAGCCGAAGCCGATGCCCGCGTGCCCGCAGCATCGACACGGTCTCGCCGAACGGCTCGAGCAGCCGTCGCACCTCGCCGCGCCGCGAGCCGGGCAGGACAAGCAGCGTCTTCACGCGGTCTGGTGAAAGATCACGCGGCTGGGCCTGCGCCCTGGCGGCCGACAGCACGCCGGGATCATGCGTCAGGCGATGGCCGACATAGGTGCCGGGCGGGCCACCCAGCCGATCGAGCTCCTTCACTTCGAACGGCAGGATGCACAGGATGTGATCGACATACGGCTTCATCGCCACCGCCCTGCCCGGCCGCCATGCCCAGACGCTCGGGCAGACATAGTGGACGATCGGGATCGTCGGGTTGGCGGCGCGCACCTTTTTGGCGACGCGCAGCGAAAAATCGGGGCTGTCGATGGTGACGAGGCAGTCCGGCTTGGCATCCGCAACCAGCCCCGCCAGCTGACCGATCCGCCGCATCAGGCGCGGCAGGTCACGCAGGACGGCGCTAAACCCCATCAGCGCGACCTCGCTGGCGTCGAACGGCGAAACCAGCCCAAGCGCCTGCAGGTGGCGGCCACCGAGGCCGACGAGTTGCACCTCGCGCCCCGTTATTTGGCGCAGCGACTGGACAATGTCGGCGCCAAGCAGGTCGCCTGACTCCTCGCCCGCGACGATCGCGATCTTCAGCGCCCTGTCAGCCATGACCTGACTCCGTTGCGGCCAGACCGACAATGAACAGCCCAAGGTCATTGGCACGCGAGAGGGTTGCGGGACCTTCGAGGATCAGGGAGCGTCCCGCCTCGACGGCAATGCCGGCAAGCCCGGCCGCATGCGCTGCTTCTACCGTCTGGGGCCCTATGGAAGGAAGATCCGCGCGCAGCTCCTGGCCAGGCTTGGCGCATTTGACCAGCACACCGCGCGTCTTGCCGGCGATACGGCCGTGGCCGCGCAGCAGCCTGGCGCGGTCCAGCAATCCGGCCGTGCCCTCGATGCCTTCAAGCGCAATGGTCCGGCCGCCGACCGCGATCGCCGCCTGGCCGATATCCAGCGCCCCGATGGCTTTTGCCGCGGCAAAACCTGCCTCGATGTCGCGCCAGTCCGACTTCCGGGGCGTGGCCCTGGTCAACACCCCTTCGGCGGCGACAAGGTTCGGCACGATCTCGTGGGCGCCCACGACCTTTATCCCCCGGGCCTCGAGCCCGCGCGCCACCACCTTGAGCAGTCCATCGTCGCCGCGCGCCAACGCCATGACGACGACGGGTATCACAGCGAGCAGGCTGAGGCTTGGGCGCATCTGTGTCAGCCTTGGCCTGCGCTTAATCTCGCCGGCAAGCACCAGATGCGTAATCCGGTTACGCTTGAGCAGCGGAATGAGCGATCCTATCGCCTCCAGGGCAAGGGTCTCATGCTCGTAACGGCACAATTCAGCCAGGCGGTCGGCCTCACCGTCCATGAGCACGACGAAGGGCGGATGACCCTGTCCGGCCAAACCGGCAGCGACTTCGACCGGAAGGCTGCCGCCGCCGGCGATGATGCCGACCCTGGCACCAGGCGGGAGATCAAGACCAGCCGCGGCTGTCTCAGCCTTCGTCATCGGCATCGTCGCCATCGCCGCCCTTGAGCGATGGCACCGCATAGTGCCGCTTGCCGCGACTGGTGATGAAGTCGATGATCTTCATCGCTGTCGGCGACGAGGCGAACTCCACCTTGGCGAACTCGATGTTCTCGCCCACGGTGCGGGAGCGGTCGAAGATCGTCTTGTAGGCCTTGCGCAGCAGATGGATTTCGGAACGCGGCAGACCGGCGCGCTTGAGGCCGATGATGTTCAAGCCGCGCAGGCTGGCGCGGTTACCGACGGCGATGGCATAGGGAATGACATCACCGACAAAAGCCGAGCACCCGCCAAGAAAGGCGTTGTCACCCACGCGCACGAATTGATGGACGGCGCTGAGGCCGCCAATATAGACGTTGTTGCCGATCTCGCAGTGGCCGCCCAATGTCGCCCCATTGGCGAAGGTGGCGTTGTTGCCGACGGCACAGTCATGGGCGATATGGGCGTAGGCGAGGAAATTGCCATTGTCGCCGACCGTGGTTTCGCCACGGCTGGTGTCGGTGCCGACATGCATGGTCACGCCTTCGCGGATGGTGCAGTTGGCGCCGATGACCAGCGTCGTGCGGCCGCCCTTGTGCTTGGTGTTTTGCGGCGGTGCGCCCAGTGTCGCCATCGGATAGACCTTGGTCGACGCCCCGATAGTGGTCGCGCCCATCACCGAGACATGGCTGACCAGTTCGACCCCGTCGCCGATCACGGCATCGGCGCTGACATGGCAGAACGGCCCTATGCGCACACCCTGGCCGATCTGGGCGCCTTCTTCCACGACGGAGGAAGGATGGATTGACGTCTTGATTTTCATAGGCACTCGATCGTCAGTCGCCGGTGACCATCATGGCTGAAATCTCGGCCTCGGCCGCCTTGGTACCTTCGACCAGGGCTTCACAGGCGAATTTGAGCAGGTTGCCGCGCTTCTTGATTTTCTTGACATGGATCTTCAACTGGTCGCCGGGGACGACCGGTTTGCGGAATTTGGCGTTGTCGATGGTCAGAAAATAGACCAGCGATGGCTTCGACGCCCCGAGGCTGCGGATGCAGATGGCTCCGGCCGTCTGGGCCATGGCCTCGACGATCAGCACGCCAGGCATCACCGGCTGCTCCGGGAAATGCCCCTGAAAATGCGGCTCGTTTATGGTCACGTTCTTGATGCCGATGGCGGAGTCGTCGCCGTCGATGTCCACGATGCGGTCGATCATCAGGAAGGGATAGCGGTGCGGCAGGAGCTTCATCAGCCCCAATATGTCGACCGCTTCCAGCGTTGTCGCCGCCACCATGTCAGCCATTGTCCTTGCCCTGCTTGCGTGCCCTGGCCATCGTGCGCAACATGGCTATCTCTCGCATGGCTTCCGCCATCGGCTGCGCCGGATAGCCACCCCAGATCTCGCCGGCGGGAACATTGCTCATAAATCCACTTCTGGCTGCAAGCTTGGCACCTGTACCAATCGTCAGATGATCCGCAAGCCCGACGCCGCCGCCCATGGTGACATTGTCACCCACCACCACGGAACCGGAAATACCCGACAGCCCGGCCACTATGCAATTGCGACCGATGCGGACGTTATGGGCGATCTGAACGAGATTGTCGATCTTGGTGCCTTGCCCGATGATCGTATCGGACATGGCGCCACGATCGACGGTGGAATTGGAGCCGATCTCGACATCATCCTGGATGACGACGCGTCCGATCTGTGGAACACGCTCCGGCCCCTTGGCGCCGCCGACAAAGCCAAAGCCGTCCTGGCCGATCCTGGCGCCACCATGGATGATGACCCGATTGCCGATCAGAGCGTACTGGATACTGGCGCCCGGGCCGACATAACCGTCACGGCCAATCTGGCAGGACTGTCCGATGACGGCGTTGGGCGCAATGACTGTGCCGCTGCCGATCGAGACACCAGGCCCGATGACCGCGCCGGCCTCGATGATAGCGCCGGCTTCGACATGCGCCGTCGGATCGACATGGGCATGCGGCGAAACACCAGTTTCACTGGTCATTGGCCCCGGCGTGGCGGCTGTCGGGAACAGCAGGCGCCCAACCAGCGCGAAAGCCTGCTGCGGCCGTGGATGAGTCAAGACAGCGACGCTGGAAGGCGCCTTGTTTGCGAATTCGGCCGTGCATAGGACCGCTGCCGCGCGCAGCGACGGCATCAGCGCGGAATTACGCCTGCCGTCGACGAAGACAAGCGCATTGGCGCCGCCTTCATTGGCCGGCGCCAGCGCTTCGATCAAAACGTCGGATTGGCCGGAATCGACAAGCACCGAGCCGGTCAGATTCGCGACTTCGGCCGCCGTATACCGGCGTGATGGCGCGAAGAACACCGGATCGGTCATTCCAGAAGCTATATCCAGCTAGGTCGGAACATTTCTCCCGGACCCAAAACCCGGGAGCATCGTTGGCCGCCGATCAGAAGCGGGTCGATATGCCGAAGTTGAATTCCTGCACGTCGTCGCTCGCTTCCTTTTTGACCGGGATTGCATAGTCGATACGGATTGGGCCGAACGGAGACGCCCACATCAGGCCGAGACCAACCGAGGCGCGTATCTGCAAGCCGGTCGAGTCCTGATTGACCAGTGACTGATCGGCAATCTTGTTGCCGTAGAGCGTCGCCGCATCGGCGAACACCGCGCCACGCAAGCCGAAGCTCTCGGGAATAACCGGGAGTGGAAATTGCGCCTCGGCCGAAGCGTTGAAATAGGTCGTACCGCCAAGGTGATCGCCACTGGTGCCGGAAGCGACGGGGCCGATGCCACCGTAGGCAAAGCCGCGGATCATTCGATCGGTGCTCTGGAAGTGGTCGAAGATGCGCAGATCGCCGTCGCTGCCGTAACCCTCGACATGTCCTGCACCACCCGAAAGGAGGCCGACAAGGTCAAGCTGCTCGGACAGCGTCTGGTAGATGCTGCCGCGCCCGGTGATCTTCACGAATTTGGCATCGCCGCCGAGACCCGCGACCTCCACGGTCGTGTTGGCGTAGATACCCTCATGCGGGTTCTTCATGTCGTCGATCGTATTATAAACCAGTCCCAGGCTGACCGAGGACTTAATCCACGGACTCTGATCGATGCCGTCCAGGATGGCCTGCGAGATGTTACAGGTGCCGCCGGGAGGATTTGGAGGATCGGTAGGGCCGCAACTATCGTCGACCTTATATTTCTCCTGCGAGATGTTGTACGCCAACTGGGTCGTGATGCTGTTGGTGATCGGCAACCCGAAGCGGATCGTCGCGCCGGTGGTGTCGCTGTCGTAATTGTTGTTGTATTCCCGCGTCGACTTGAAGATGTCGAAGCCGGCGGCGATACGCCGCCCGAGGAAATAGGGCTCGGTGAAGGACAGGCTGTAGTCGCGCGAGTTCTTGCCGCCACCGGCCGACAGCTTGATGAACTGGCCGCGGCCGAGGAAGTTGCGCTCGGTGATCGATCCTTCGACGGACGGTCCAGCCGAATCGCCGCCGGTCGAATAGCCGGCGCCAACCGAGAATTCACCCGTCGACTTCTCGACCACGTCGACCACCAGCACGACCTGGTCAGGGGCCGAGCCGGGCACAGTCGAAATGTCGACTTTGTCAAAATAGTTCAGGTCTTCCAGACGCTTCTTCGCGCGCTGGATGAGTACCTGGTTGAACGCATCGCCTTCGCTGACATCGAATTCGCGACGGATGACATAGTCACGCGTGCGGTCGTTGCCGCGGATCTCGATGCGCTCGACATAGGCCTTGGTGCCCTGGTCGACGGTGTAGACCACCGAGATCGTGTGGCTCTCGAAGTTGCGGTCGCCGCGCGGTGTCACCTGGGCGAAAGCATAGCCGGAACCAGCCACCTTCTCCGTCAGCGCAATGATGGAGTCTTCGACGTTCTTGGCATTGTAGACATCGCCCTTGCGGGTTTCGACCACCGATTCCAGCGACTTGGAGTCGACTTCCGGAATCGTGCTTTCGACGCTGATGTCGCCAAAATTGTAGCGCTCGCCTTCCTGGACGGTGATGGTGACCGTGTATTTGTTGGTCGCATTGTCGAGCTCGCCGACGGCGGACACGACCTGGAAGTCGGCATAACCGTGATTGTAATAGAAGCGGCGCAGCAGCTCCTGGTCGGCGCGCAGCTTGTCTTCGTCGTAGACGTCGTCGCGCAGGATGAACGAGACCCAGGACGAGCGCTTGGTGTTGATCACATCAGACAGGCGGCGGCTGGAATAGGCGCTGTTGCCAACGAAATTGATTGCCGCGATCTGCGTGCGATCGCCTTCGGTGATGTGGAAGACCACGTTCACGCGGTTGTCGCCAAGCTCCATGATCTGCGCGGTCACGCCGGCATCGTCACGGCCGATACGCCTGTAGGCGGCCTTGACCGCCTCGACATCCGAATCCAGCGTAGCTTGAGAGAACGTGCCGCGCGGCTTCAGCTGAACCGCTGCCTGAAGCGCGTTGTCCTTGAGCTTCTTATTGCCCTGGAACAGCACCTGGTTGACGACCTTGTATTCCGAAACCTTGACCACCAGGGTCGAGCCGACCTGGTTGATCTGGACATCCGAGAACAGGCCGGTGCCGAACAGCGCCTTGACCGCGCTATCGACATCGGAGCTGGAGAAGGCCTTGCCGGGCTTGATGGTGATGTAGTTGCGGATGGTATCGGCGTCGACACGCTGGTTGCCGCTCACCTCCACCCTGCTTACGACAGCGGCTTCGGCCGCCGATGTGGCAACGAACTGCACTGCGAGCGCACCTGGTACGACCAGAGCGGCGGACAGTGCCGCCGCTGACGCGGCGTTTAGAAACTTGGATGCTGCCTTCATCGGGCTTAATAACCTTTTCTCGTAGTCCCCACGGCGAGAAAACCGGACGTGCGGTCATTTCCCCTACCGTATTAACCGGATTTTCCCTACACGCAAGGCTTCTGGTTAATTTGTATTTACTTAACCCTGGTGCGTGGCTTTCGCGTCACTCATATCCCCGTGCATGGTAAACGGCGTCTCAACATCCGCCATGCTCAGGCCAAATTCCTTCATGATTTCAGCACCCAAAGAGATCGTTCCAGAACACGAACCCCATGAAGCACAGCACCAGAAGCAGACCGGCCCGATAGGCCATTTCCATCATCCGTTCCGACACCGGCCGGCGGATGACGGCCTCCACCCCGTAGAACAACAGATGGCCGCCGTCGAGGGGGGGAATCGGCAAAAGGTTTAGAATGCCTATCCCCACGGACAGCAGCGCGACGAGCTGCACCAGCCATTCGAAACCGAGTTTGGCCGCCTTGCCGGCCATGTCGGCGATCTTGACCGGGCCACCCAACTGGCACTTGTCCTCGCGCCCGACGGCGAAGCGCTGCAGGAACTGTCCTGTGCGCTCGATGACGTGGCCGGTTTCCGCAACGGCCGCCGCAACGGCTCCGACCGGGGTGTAGGTGATGAGGCGGGGCTGGCCGAGTTCCTTGTTGTTGACGACGCCGATCACGGCGACCTTGACCTTGTTGCCGAGCGCGTCCTCCTGCTCCATCAGCTGCGGCGACGCGGTCACCGTGACCTCCTTGCCGCCGCGCAGCATGACGAAGGTGATGGTGTCGCCGGCGCGGCCCGAGACCAGCCGCTGCACGTCGCCGAAGGTTTCGACCTTGCTGCCGTCAACGCTGACGAATCTGTCGCCTGGCAAGATGCCGGCCTTGGCCGCGGGACTGTCTGTTGTAACCTCCGCCACCATGGGCTCCGCGACATAACGCCCATAGGCGGCAAACAGCACGGAAAAGACGACGATCGTCAGCAGGAAGTTGAACAGCGGCCCGGCCACCACCGTTGCCGCGCGCTTCCAGATCGCCTGGGTGTGGAAGGCAACCTTGCGTTCCTCGTCGGTCAGCGTTTCGAGTTCTTCCGATGTCGGCTGGCTGGAGGTGGCGTTCATGTCGCCGACAAACTTGACATAGCCGCCAAGCGGTATGGCGCAAAGCTTCCAGCGCGTACCATGCCTGTCGTTGAAGCCGATGAGCTCCGGACCGAAGCCGATTGAGAAGGCCCTGACCCCGATGCCGCACCAGCGGCCGACGAGATAGTGGCCCATCTCGTGAACGAACACCACGACGGTCAGAACGAAGAGAAACGGCACGAGCGTGCCGAGAAAGAGGCCTTCCGTGCTGAAAATCGCGTGAAGAATCTCGTTCAATTCAGGCCCTCAAGTTCTTCCGCGTCGCTGCGTGACTGTGACATCAATACAGGCGAATCCAAGGCGCCCGCGCCAGATCGTGGAATGACACCGTTCAAATGGGAAACAGCCCCTGTGCCGGATGCTCGGCGCCCGCCGCGATCCAGCCGATGACGTATAGGGCAAGAGCGGCCGCGACAAGCCCGTCGACACGGTCCATGACGCCGCCATGCCCAGGGATGAGCACGCCAGAATCCTTGCGGCCGTGCCGCCGCTTGACCCAGGATTCGAAGAGGTCGCCGGCCTGGGCGACGATCGACAGCACCAGCGCCACAACACCCAGCAACGCCAGGTTGCCGGCGCCGGCGAAGGCGGCAAGCAGAAGCCCTGCCACGACACCACCGACCGCCCCGCCGAGGGCGCCGCTGCGGGTCTTGCCGGGCGAGATCGAAGGCGCCAGTTTGGGCCCGCCGACGGCACGCCCGACAAAATAGGCAAAAATGTCGGTTGCCCAGACGACCGCGAACAGGAACAGGATGGCGACGAGGCCCGAATGGTCGCCGTCCCGCAGCAGGGCAAGCGACAGGCCCGACATGCAGGCATAGGCAAGGCCGCTGGCGTCCCACTGGCCGATCTTGCGAACTCCGGCGGTGATCGCAGCTGTCGCAACCAGAATCACGACGAGCGGCAGCAGCCACCGTGCGGGCAGGCCGGCAATCAAGGCGCCGACGAAAAGGACCATCAGCGCTTCCGGCAGAAAACCAAGCCCGTCGGCGGCGGCGGGCCGCGACATGCGTGTCCACTCGTAGAAGATCATTGCCGCCATGATGGCGCACAGCAGCCGGAACGGCAGGCTACCGAGCCAGGTCAGGCCGAGGGCGACAATGGCCAGCACGACGGCCGAGATGACGCGCAGCTGAAGGTTGCTCATCCCGCGGCCGGCCGCGAAGCGACGTCCTGCGGCCCCAGTCCGCCGAAGCGGCGCTCGCGGCCGGCATATTCGCGCAAGGCCTCGGCGAAATGCTCGCGGTTGAAATCCGGCCAGTAGCACGGCAGGAAGACGAGTTCGCTGTAGGCGGCCTGCCACAAGAGGAAGTTGGACAGGCGCAGTTCGCCGCTGGTGCGGATGACCAGCTCCGGATCGGGAATGCCTTGCGTGTCGAGAGAGCCGGCAAAGCTTTCAGCCGATATAGCCTCGCTGTCCATTTCGCCGCGGGCCACGGCCGCCGCAAGCTTGCGCGCCGTGCGGACGATCTCGTCGCGCCCGCCGTAATTGAAGGCGATCACCAGCGTCAGCGAGGTGTTGTGGATCGTCAGCGATTCGGCCTCGTCGAGCAGCCCTCTGATGTCCGCCTGCAGCCCTGTGCGGTCGCCGATGATCCTGACCCGTACGCCGCTCTGGTGCAGCTCGGCAAGGTCGCGACGGATGAACAGCTTCAACAGACCCATAAGGTCGCTGACCTCGGACTTCGGCCGCGACCAGTTCTCCGACGAGAAAGCGTAGACGGTCAGGAAGGAGATGCCGAGACCCGGGGCGGCGCGCACCGCCTTGCGCAGGGCCTCGACGCCGGCGCGATGACCGGCGAGCCTCGGCATACCGCGCGCCTTGGCCCAGCGTCCATTTCCATCCATGATGATCGCGACATGCGCGGGCGTTGTCATGATCTCGCTTTCGGGTCAGCCAAGGGCCAACCCTAAACCTGCATGATTTCAGCTTCCTTGTCGGAAAGCAGATGATCGATGGTGCTGATGGTTTCGTCGGTAAGTTTCTGGACCTGGTCGGAACGCTTGCGCTGATCGTCCTCGCTGATGTCGCCGTCCTTCTCCGCCTTCTTCAGGAAATCCATGCCGTCGCGGCGCACATGGCGCGCGGCGACACGGGCGTTCTCTGCGTAGCCGTGCGAGATCTTGACCAGTTCCTTGCGGCGCTGTTCGTTGAGCTCCGGCAGCGGAATCCTCAGATTGGTGCCATCGACGATCGGGTTGAAGCCCAGATTGGATTCCCGGATCGCGCGGTCGACCGCGCCGACCATCGATTTGTCCCAGACCGAGACCGAGATCATGCGCGGCTCCGGCACCGAAACGTTGGCCACCTGGTTGATCGGCATGGTGGTGCCATAGGCCTGCACCTGGATCGCATCGAGCAGGTTGCTGGAGGCGCGACCGGTCCGCAGCGAAGCCAGGTCATGCTTGAACGCGGCGATGGCCCCATCCATGCGCCGCTTCAGATCGTCGTACTCACCACTCATCTTAGTCTCCTCGACCCGTCTGCCGCGGGTTCACTGCTTCGGGGCAAGGGCCCCGTGTTCGAGCCTGATTTTCGAAAGCCGGTTTCCCCTTCCAGGGATCGGCCCCGATCATTCGTCCGCGACGACCGTGCAGCGGCCGCCGCCCCTTAGAATATCGCCGAAACCACCCTTTTCGTGGATCGAATAGACGATTATCGGAATGTTGTTTTCGCGCGCAAGTGCAATCGCAGCGGTATCCATGATGGAAAGCCCGCGATTTATGACTTCGGCGTGGCTGATGCGCTCGAAACGTGTCGCATTCGGGTCCTTTTTCGGGTCGGCCGAATAGACGCCGTCAACCTGTGTACCCTTGAACAGCGCGTCGGCGCCGATTTCGGCCGCGCGAAGTGCCGCCGCCGAATCAGTGGTGAAGAACGGATTGCCGGTGCCGCCGGCGAAGATCACCACCTTGCCCTGGTTCATGTAGGCGGTCGCCTGGCGCTGCGAAAAACTCTCGCAAAGCTCGGGCATGGCAATTGCGGACAGCACGACGGCATCGACACCGATCTTGTTCAGCGACGTGCGCAACGCCAGCGAATTGATGACCGTGGCAAGCATGCCCATGTGATCGCCGGTAACGCGGTCGCCTCCCTTGGAGGCGACCGCCACGCCGCGAAAGATATTGCCGCCGCCGATAACGACACCCACCTCGATGCCCAGCGCACGGGCCTCGGCAATGTCGCCGGCGATGCGGTCGACGACCGAGACGTCGATGCCGAAATGCTGTTCGCCCATCAACGCTTCGCCCGAAGCTTTCAGCAGAACACGTCGGTAGCGGGGCTTGACCGTCATCTGGTTCCTCGAAATTCCGGCGTGGCAAGCTCTGAAGGCGAAAACGCCCCCTGCTTCGCCCGGCGGTGCTGTCATGACGGGTTGACCGGATACACGAAGGGCGCGGCGATGTCACGCCGCGCCCTTGTGCAAAATTCCAGGCTTTCTGGATCAGTTGCTGCTGATGGCAACCGCCTCGCCTTCGACCACTACCGGCAATGCGTAGCCTGACGGCTTGTCGCCGGTCACGACACCGCCCGCGACACGGACCTGGATCTCGGGACCGAAATAAGAATGCGGGAACGGTGCCGGCGTGCCGCTCACCTTGTCCAGGCGCTGGCGAAGCGCGGGCGGTATGGAGAAATCGAGCGCCGCAAGATTATCCTGCAGCTGCGAAAGCCGCGTTGCTCCGAGAATGACGGTGGCAACTCCTGGCTGAGTCGCCACCCAGTTCAGCGCGACCTGAGCCATGCCGCGGCCGAGTTCGGCGGCGACTTTCTCCAGCTCCGCCACCACAGCCCAGTTGTGCTCGCTGAATTTCTGGAAGCCTGGGTGGGTGGTGTTGCGGAAGCCGTCGAGCCGGCCGGCATTGCCCGCCTGCGCCGGGCGGTATTTGCCACTTAGCAGTCCGCTTGCCAGCGGGCTCCAGACCATGATGCCGGCGCCATGGCGTGTCCCGAACGGCACGAATTCATGCTCGATGGCACGCTCCGCCAGAGAGTATTCAAGCTGCAACGCCGAGATCGGCTCATAGCCGCGCAGTTCGGCGATCGCCTGCGCCCGCCCGGCATACCAGGCCGGCACGTCGGACAGGCCGATGTGACGTATCTTGCCTGCCCGAACCAGATCGTCGAGCGTACGCAGCACTTCTTCGGCCGGCGTCAGCCTGTCCCAGATATGCATGAGATAGAGATCGATATAGTCGGTACCCAGCCGCTTCAGCGATGCGTCGACGGCACGCATGATGTTCTTGCGGCCATTGCCGCCGGCGTTCGGATTGCCGGGGTTCGAGTTCATGGTGAATTTGGTGGCGATCACCGCCTTGTCGCGCAAGCCCCGCTCGGCCACGAATTCACCGAGCCAGGTCTCGGCCGTGCCGCCGGTGTAAAGGTCGGCGGTGTCGAAGAAATTGCCTCCGGCCTCGACATAGGCGTCGAACATCGCGCGCGCCGTATCCCGGTCCGCGCCCCAGCCCCATTCCGTCCCGAAAGTCATCGTGCCCAGTGCCAGCCGGCTGACGCGCAGGCCGCTGTTGCCGAGTGTGTAGTAGCTCATCGTCATTGTCTTTTCCGATCTTGGTCCGGTTGATGCGGGCGTCATTGGCCAGGTGTCGCCTTGACCCAGGGATTGCCGCGCTCATGCGTCATGCGGAAGGTGAAGCCATCGACCTTCCAGCCAGCCGCGGAGCGCGTGAGGTGATGCTCATACGTGCCCCAGACCTCCCAGAGCGGGTCGCCATTACCCTCCATCCGGTTCCAGGCGTAGCCGTTCGACAGAACGGTCGCCGTGTCCGCTTCAAGGACGACCTGGTGATTGGTGCGCAGATGCAGGCTGGTCTTGCTGCCTTTGAGATTGCCGGCCCAGGCGCCGATCAGATCGTCGGAGGCGATGTTGGCTGCGGGCTGCCCGGACAGGCTGCTGAAGTCGGCGGTGACCCTATCCGCGAAATAGCTGCGCGCGCGTTTCCAGTCCTGCGCGTCGACCGCACGGTCGATGGCATCGGCGATGCGGATGATGGCGCGGTCATCGGCAAGCGCCTGCCAGCCCATCGGTTCGGCCCCGCCGGCGTCGAGCGGCGCCAAGGCAAGCCCTGCGGCGAAGGTAGCGTGTTTCAAGGCGTTCATGTCTCTTCTCCTCGATACCATCAGCCCGATCGCCGATGTGTTGGCGACAATGTGGACCTCTGCCTCGGCGTCGATAAGATTGCATTGTCCGCAAAGACTATGCGATACTGTTCATGAATGGACCGGGATCTGCTCAGCCATCTGCCTGTCATCATTGCGGTCGCCCGGCGCGGCGGTTTTGCCCTTGCCGCGGCCGAACTGGGCATGAGCCCTTCGGCGGTCAGCCATGCAGTGCGCCTCGTCGAGGAGCGGATCGGCCAGCCGCTGTTTGCGCGCACGACGCGCAGCGTTTCGCTCACCGAGGCGGGCAAGGCGCTGGTGGAAACGGCGGCCCCTGCCCTCCAGGATATCGCCGAGCGGATGGATCGTATCCGCAGCGTCAAGGGCAGGCCGTCCGGGCTGCTCAGGATCAACGCCTCCAACATTGCAATGCCGTTGGCTGTGACGCCGGTCGTGGCGGCGATGGCCGAGCGATATCCCGACATCACGGTCGAGATTTTTGCCGATCAAGGGTTGGTCGATATCGTCGGCGAAGGTTTTGACGCCGGCATCCGGCTCGGCGAGATGATCGCCCAGGACATGGTGGCCATCCGACTGACGCAGCCCTTCAAAGCCGTTATCGTCGCCTCGCCCGCCTATATCGGGCGACATGGCCGTCCGCGCAGCGTGGCCGATCTCGCGAACCACAATTGCATCGGATACCGTCTCGTTCGCTCCGGTGCCCTCTATCGCTGGGATTTGACCTGGGACGGCAAGGACGTGGTCATGGAAACCAGCGGTACGGCCATCGTGACGGACTCGCTTGCGGCAATCGATCTGGCTCTCGCCGGAGTGGGCCTTGCCTACATGTTCGAGCCGCTGGCGCGCGCCGATCTCGCGGCCGGTCGCCTGGTGCAGGTTCTGCCGCAATCAGCGATCGAGGAACCCGGCCTTTTCCTCTACTTTCCGCGTCGCGCGGCGATGGCGCCCAAACTCAGGGCCTTTATCGACACCGCGAACGAAATCGGCCGGGCATCCCAGCGGATGTCCGGCCGAAAAAACACAGGCGAAATGGACCGGTAAGAAGTTACTTCTTGACCGCCGCCGCGACTTCCGCGGCGAAATCCGTCTCTTCCTTCTCGATGCCCTCGCCAAGGGCGAAGCGCAAATAGGCCGTGATCTTGGCCGGCGCGCCGATTTCCTTTTCGGCATCCTGCAGCGCCTTCTCGACGGTGATGTCGGGATTGAGCACGAAGGCCTGCTTCAGGAGCACGACTTCCTCATAGAATTTGCGCAGGCGACCCTCGACCATCTTCTCGATGATGGCTTCCGGCTTGCCGGACTGGCGCGCCTGGTCGGAGAAGATTGCCTTCTCACGCTCGACCGCGGCCGGATCGATCTGCTCGGCGGTCAGCGCCATCGGGTTGGTGGCGGCGACATGCATGGCGACCTGGCGGCCAAAGGCATTGGCGGCATGCTCGTTGCCCGTGGTCTCGATCGCGACCAGCACACCGAGCTTGCCGAGACCATCGGCAACAGCGTTGTGCACATAGGTCGCAACCGCACCATGCGGAACGGTGAGCTTGGCCGAGCGGCGGAAGCCCATATTCTCGCCGATAGTGCCGACCGCGTCCTTGATGGTGTCGGTGACCGACTTGTCGGAGCCCGGATATTTGGCGGCGGCGACCGCTTCGGTCGTGCCATAGGCAAGCGCCACCTTGGCGACGTTGGCGACGATTTCCTGGAAGGCGGCATTGCGGGCGACGAAGTCGGTCTCGGAATTCACCTCGACCACGGCAGCTTCACGCACACCGCTGTCGACGCCGATCAGACCTTCGGCTGCCGTACGGCCGGCCTTCTTGTCGGCCTTGGAGATACCCTTCTTGCGCAGCCAGTCAACGGCCTCTTCCAAGTTGCCGTTGGTCTCGTTCAACGCCGCCTTGCAGTCCATCATGCCCGCGCCGGTCAAGTCGCGGAGTTCTTTGACCTGTGCAGCCGAAATGCTCATTGTCGCCTCTTTGTTTAAATGCACCGACGCACCATCGGTATTCGATGGTGCGTCTGTTTAGCGTGCCAAAATATGAGAAAGATGAAGGCCGCAACCGGCCTTCGATTGTCAAGCCTCGGGGGCTTCCGACGCCGGAGCCGGATCGAGCGCCGGTTCGACCGGAGCTTCGACCGAAGCGCCGATATCCATGCCGAGCGCGCCCTGCTGACGGGCGATGCCGTCGATGGCGGCCTTGGCGATCAGATCGCAATAAAGCTGGATGGCGCGGGCCGCGTCGTCATTGCCGGGGATCGGGAAATCGATCTTGTCCGGATCGCAGTTCGAATCGATGATGGCGACGACCGGGATGCCCAGGCGCTTGGCCTCGAGGATGGCGATCGCCTCCTTGTTGGTGTCGATCACGAACATCAGGTCGGGCGTCGAGCCCATGTCCTTGATACCGCCGAGCGCCTTGTCGAGCTTCTCGCGCTCGCGATCGAGGTTCAAGCGTTCCTTCTTGGTCAACCCTTGCGCTTCGCCGGCCAGCATCTCGTCGAGCTTGCGCAGGCGCTGGATCGAGTTCGAGATCGTCTTCCAGTTGGTCAGCATGCCGCCGAGCCAACGCGAGTTGACGTAGTACTGGGCCGAACGCTGTGCCGCATCGGCAACGATGTCCGACGCCTGGCGCTTGGTGCCGACGAACAGCACGCGGCCGCCCTTGGCGACGGTGTCGGAAACCTGCTTCAGCGCCTGGTGCAGCAAAGGCACCGTCTGCGAGAGGTCGATGATGTGGATGTTGTTGCGGGCGCCGTAGATGTAGGACGCCATCTTCGGGTTCCAGCGGTGGGTCTGGTGGCCGAAGTGAATGCCAGCTTCCAAAAGCTGGCGCATGCTGAAATCAGGCAGTGCCATTCTAAGTTCCTTTCCGGTTAGCCTCCACGGACACAGGCATTTTTGGACCGAGGTCCTCGAACGCCACCGGAGGTCTCAGCCGGATTTCTCCCGGGCAGACACCAAAGTCCGTGTGTGGAATGAGCGCGCATATAGAGGGGAAGTCCGACAAACGCAAGCGGGGCGGCGCTTTAACGCCTAGCGTGCGGCAATCAGCGCTCCGGTGCCGATCATGGCGCTGCCGGCGAACCTGTTCATCAGCCGCATGCGCCTGGGTGTCCTGAACCAGCCCGAAGCCCGGCCCGCGAGCGCGGCATAGACCCCCATTGTCACGATATTGACGCTGATGACGGTCGCCACCACCAGCAGGCCATCGAAAAAGGCCATCGTGTCGAGGTCGAGAATCAGCGGCATGATCGAGGCATGGAACAGGATCGCCTTCGGGTTTCCGAGCGCTATGGACGCGCCGAGCAGGAAGGATCGGGACAATTTCGCCTGCCCCGTCCGCGGCTCATTCGATTGCGCGACCGAGGCCCGCCACATCCTGACGCCGAGAAAGATCAGATAGGCGGCGCCGGCATATTTCAACAGGAGGAAGATCCATTCGAAGGTCTGAGCCAGGGCCACCAGCTCCAGCAGCGCCAGAGTGACGAGCACGGCATCGCCGGCGGCGACCCCAAGGCCGGCCATGAAGGCCCGCAGGAACCCACGCGACACGCCGTTGGTGATGACCGCGAACATTGCCGGCCCCGGCGTGGCGGCGGCGAGCGTCACAGCGGCGCAATATGCCAGGAATGCCGTTGGTGTCATCGCTTGGACTTTCCGTTGGGCACCCGCACGCGCCGGAAGATGGCGACGATCTGCTCGCGGCTGCACTCGATGGCGCCGAGCCGCACCGCACGGTCGCGCTCGAAGCCGGTTATGTCATAGTGCGGAGCGGATGTCTTGGGCGGGCCCTGGTAGGACGAGCGCTTGATGCCGAGTTCCGCCGCAAAGCGATGCAATTCGTCGGTGTCGTCGGCTAGGAGATGGCACCAGAGATGGCCGGCCCATTTCCAGATCGCCGCATCGACATAGACTGCCATCAAGCCCGCCACGGCCAGCTCAATTGCCTGACCCTGCTATTTCGATACTGGGCAAGGCTTTGTCTGGTCGAACAGCGACAGGTTGACCAGCTTGCCGGTCATCGAGAAGTCGCCATAGTCCATGACGAGATCACGGGTGATGCCGTTCTCGTGCAGCTTGAAGCTGATCCGATATTCCGGCACTTCCTCGCCGTTCTGGGCGCTGTCGTCGAAATAGGCGATGTCGACCGGCCAGTATTTGTCGGTGGCAAGCTTCGCCAATGCCGGCGCTTCCGGATCGGCCTTGTCGGCCTCGCTCTTCTTGCCGACGACGACGGTGGTCGTCATCACCTTGTTGGCGTCTTCCGAACCATCAAACAGGTTGGTCTGATAGAAGTTTTCGCCTTTTTCGGCCTTGCCGATCAGCTCGACCAGATGCTGGGTCGGAAACTGGGTGGCGGCGAGTTCGAGACTGTTTTTCTCCGGCTTGTCGATGTCGACCTTGAGGCCCTTCGCGTCTTTCGTGGCCATACCCTTGACCTCCTTGTCGAGGTTCTGGTCGACAAAGGATTTGGTCACGAATGAAAAGGTCTTGCCTTCGGCATCCTCGAAAGTCGTCGTCTGCTGGTCGGTCAGCTTCGTGTTGTCGTTGGTGGCGATCTGGGTGACGAAACGGAATTTCACCGTATAGCCTTCGCAGGCCGAGCCATTGAACTCGTAGACCATGCGGCCGGTGATGCCGGTGATGCCGGACCGATCATCCGCCTTCTTGAGCGTGAGATCATAGACGGCGCGATGCGCCTGCAGCGCCGGTGCGGCGACAGCGGCGCCTGTTGGCAAAAGCGCCGACAACAGAACGGCGTGGAATGCAAGGCGCGTCGCGCGCATGAGGTACTCCGATCGTCGCGGCTGATGGCAGGCCGCAGGGAAAGATGGTCCAGCTTAAAAAAAGTCGTGGCGGAAGCGAGGCAAAAATAGCAATTTCGGCCCGGCCAGCGCGGCGCCTTCCAGCAATAGGGAAAAGCAATGAGTGAAACAATCGAAAAGCGGCTAAGTGATCTCGGCGTGACGCTTCCCGTCGCCGCCGCACCCGCCGCCAACTACGTGCCCTATTGCAGGACCGGCAACCTGCTGTTCACCGCTGGTCAGTTGCCGCTCAAGGACGGCAAGCTGCAGGCAAGCGGCCTGCTCGGCCGCGACGTCGACACGGCAAGCGGCAAGGACGCGGCAAAATACTGCGCGATCAACATTCTGGCACAGGCCAAGGCCGCGCTCGGCGACCTCGAGAAAATTCGCCGCCTGGTGAAGATCACCGTCTTCGTCGCCTCCGCCGCAGACTTCGTCGAGCAGCATCTGGTTGCCAACGGCGCCTCCGATTTCCTGGTCGCCGCCCTTGGCGAGCGCGGCAAGCACGCCCGCTCGGCCGTCGGTACCGCCTCCCTGCCGCTTAATGCCGCAGTGGAAATCGAAGCGATCTTCGAAGTCGAGTGAGCCCGAACACCATGACAGACCTATCCTGGCTGACCGCCCGGCCCGTTGCCCATCGCGGCTTTCACGACATGAACGGGACGCGCTGGGAAAACACGCTTTCCGCCTTCGCCGCTGCGGCCGAGCGTGGCTACGCCATCGAATGCGACGTACATCTGTCGTCGGATGGCGTTCCCGTCGTGATCCATGACGACGATTTGCAACGGCTGACCGGGCAGGACGGTTTCGTCTGGCAACGCAGCGCGGCCGAACTTACCGCGCTCAAGGTTGGCGGCACGGCGGATCACGTGCCGACGTTGCAGGAAGCACTCGACCTCGTCGATGGTCGCGTGCCCATGGTGGTCGAACTGAAAGGAACTCCCGGTCGCGACGAAGGCCTGGTGGCGCGCGTCGGCAAGATGCTCAAGCGCTACAAGGGCAAGGCGGCGATCATGTCATTCGATCACTGGCTGATCCGCGATTTCCCCAAACACGCGCCCGGCATCCCGGCTGGATTGACCGCCTATGGCAAGGACGCCAAGCTGATCGAAGCACATTTCGCCATGCTGGCGCACGAACTCGCCTTTACGTCCTATGCCGCAGGCGACTTGCCGAACCCGTTTGTCAGCTTCGTGCGTGAAAAGCTCAAAATGCCTGTCATCACCTGGACGGTGCATGATCAGCCCGCGATCGACCTGACCTTTAGATACGCCGACCAGATGACGTTCGAAGGGTTCGAACCCGACCTGGTCGAAGTCGCCTGAACAGGGTGCCCGAAACGTGACTTGTAGCGGCCCGAATGGAGCTTAAATAAGCCTCATGGATCAGGGCGACGACGGCGACGGGCAAATGGCGAATGCGGACTATTCGATCCGCATCGCCGCCGGCATCGGTGCCTTTACCTGCGACGAATGGAACGGCTTTGCCGGAACCACGCGTGGCGACACGGAAGCTGGGTACAACCCGCTCGTTTCATTCGCTTTTTTGAGCGCTCTGGAGGATTCCGGCTGTGCCGTGCGTCGCACCGGCTGGCAAGGTCATCACCTGCGGCTGGAGACCGCGCAAGGCAGGCTCCTCGGCGCCGTTCCCTGTTATCTCAAGTCGCACAGCCAGGGCGAATACGTGTTCGATCACGGCTGGTCGGATGCCTTCGAGCGCGCCGGCGGCCGTTACTATCCAAAACTGCAAAGTGCCGTGCCGTTCACCCCCGTCACCGGCCCTCGCCTGCTGGTCGGCAAAGGCGAGGATCAGGATGCGGTGAAGGCTGGGCTTGCGGCCGGTCTCAAAATGGTGACCGACAAGCTCGGCGTCTCCTCTGCGCATGTCACCTTCGTGCAGGAGAGCGACGTCGCGACGCTGGAAGCCGCGGGCTTCCTGCATCGCACCGACCAGCAATTCCATTTCTTCAACGAAGGCTTTTCAACCTATGACGACTTTCTCGCCACGCTTGCCTCACGCAAACGCAAGGCGATGAAGAAGGAACGGCGCGAGGCGCTGGCCGATGGCATCTCGATCGACTGGCTGACCGGAAAGGACCTGACCGAAAAGGCCTGGGACGACTTCTTCGCCTTCTATATGGACACCGGCAGCCGCAAATGGGGCCGCCCCTACCTGAACCGCCAGTTCTTCTCGTTGATCGGCGAACGCATGGCGGACGACATCCTGCTGGTGATGGCCAAGCGCAACGGGCGCTATATTGCCGGCGCCATCAACTTCATCGGCTCCGACGCGCTCTACGGCCGCAACTGGGGCTGCATCGAGGATCACCCCTACCTGCATTTCGAGGTTTGCTATCACCAGGCCATCGACTTCGCCATCCAACGCAAGCTGAAGGTGGTCGAGGCAGGCGCGCAAGGCGAACACAAGCTGGCGCGCGGCTACCGGCCGGTGACCATGCATTCCGCCCACTACATTTCCCATCCTGGCCTGCGCAACGCGGTCGCCGATTATCTCAGGCGCGAGCGGCGCGAAGTCGAGCGGATGGGCGAATATTTGGAAGAACATACCCCGTTCCGCAAGGATCTCGAGGAATAGCAGGCTCTTTGGCGTGCCATGCCCCGGCCATGGGTGCGTAAGCACCATCGCAGCGCAAAAGGCGCTTCATGACGCGCTTGTCGAATTTGGGATGGCCGATCACGTCGGCCATAGTCTTGCCGCTCCGGAAGAGCTTCGCTACACGGGACGGCGAGGCACAATCCGGAGCGTTCGCCATGGCCGAAACCGCCTATGACACAGACAACATTTTCGCAAAGATCCTGCGTGGAGAAATTCCTTCGCACCGCGTTTACGAAGATGACGCCGTAGTGGCCTTCATGGACGTGATGCCGCAAGGACCCGGCCATACGCTGGTGGTGCCGAAAGCGCCGTCGCGCAACTTGCTCGACGCCGATCCGTTGACCTTCGGCCCGCTTTTCACGGTTGTTCAGAAAGTGGCCCGAGCGGTCAAAAAAGCCTTCGACGCCGACGGTGTCACCATCATTCAATTCAACGAGCCTGCTTCGGGGCAGACTGTCTATCACCTCCACGTCCACGTCATTCCGCGTTTCGATGGCATCCCGCTGAAGCCGCATTCGGGCGAAATAGAGAAGCCTGAGGTGCTGGCTGAGAACGCCCGCCGGATAAAAGCGGCGTTGGCGTTATCCTGACGCCTGGCTTCCAGCGGTTGCCAGCACCTGCGGACTTCCGCGGAGATTGCGCAGTTGCGTATCGAAAACCATTAACCCGAGCCGCCAGGATATCAGCGTGATCGTCGTTCCACCGAACACATCCATCAGATTGTGCCCGCCTTGGATGAGGATCGCAGGCAACAAGGCGGCACTGATCAGGATCAATGCAAAACGCATCGGCCTGTAGGGCCAGATCGCGATCAGCGAAATCAGCGCCATGACGGTATGAAACGAAGGAAACCCAATGAGACCGGTTACTTTCAGGCTGGAAACATCCGGTACGCCCCTGGCGAACAGGCGATTCAATTCCGTGCCATAAGCCGAGCTTACGACCGGCCGGACAATACGGTCCACCTCCGGCGCCAGCGTCCAGTAGCCGGCGGCGCCGGCGGACGGGAACAGCGCCCAGCAGAATATGGTCGCCAGTGATGCTATTACTGTCCCCAATGCGGCCGCATGCAGGCGGCGCCGGTCGTTCGCCATGCCGAGGAAGAGAAACGTGAACAGCAACTGGGCCAGCGTCAGGTTGTAGATTTGCCGAAGCAAATCCGAGAGGCGGGGATATTGCGCAATCCAGGCGCAAAAGCCCGGCCAGGAATATCCCAGCCACGAATCCATCCGGACAAGCATGGCGTCGATCGGCTCCGATGGCCGCGGCAGCAACAGTATGTTGAAAAGGGCGGCAGGCACGGAATAGGCGATGAACAGCGCCAGAATGTGTGTGGTGAGGGCAACGCGCTCCGCCTTGCGGACCCGACGGTAGAACTGGCCGATGATTATCAAGAGAACGGCAAAATAAGCGGAAGGAATATATCCGTCGAGCGAGACGACGGTTCCTTTCTCCCAAACAAGAAAAAGGCAAACCGCCACCAGCGCCAGGGTAGCCGCCAATATCGTGCGTTCTGCAGGGAGGAGAACCATTCGTCAAATCTGCACGAAGGACGTTAATTCAGAATGAAAACACAACCGTCAGCCGGCTGAAATCCATTCCCATCGCCCGCCAGGACGCGTGATCAGAATGGTTTGGTCGTGGAGACAGCCGAAAGCTTCTCAAACGCCGTCGGATGCTCTGCATGTTGCCGCAGCCGTTTGCGGATCGCATCCGCGCATTGTGCAGGCGTCAGCAGCGACGTGTCGACTTCCAGATCGTATACGCCTGGCCGGTGCACCTCCTCTTGCCACAGGCGCACCGGCAACGGCACGGGATCGTCAGGCGAGCCGGTCACATACCCCCTCGCCGTCGCAGTGGCGGCACGCCTCTGCATGATGATTCCGATCGGGCAGCGAATACCCACAAATAGTACCGGAAGGCCGACGAGACGACGAGCACAGTCGGCAAGGCAATCAAAGGGCTTCGAATAGGCGTCGTGGTGACCAACATACGCCACGACGTTCAGTCCCAGCCGGCTGTGGGCGGCGATCGACTCGTAGAGAGCGGCGTATAATTCCGGCCAAGGCCATCGAGGTCCGGACGCTCGCCGCCCGGCCGCAGTCCTATTCCAGGCCGGCATCGTGGCGGCGTGGCCTGCTCGAAAACATCCACGCCGAGATTCATCCAGACGCCATCGAAATGCTCCTGAATGGCCTGGACGGTGCTTGATTTTCCCGATCGCGGCGCGCCGTTCAGGATGATGATTTGCCCGACCATGGATCGCCTCTTCTCCAACGAAAAAAGCCCCGTTGCCGGGGCTTTTCGAGGGGGTGACTGTTCAGCCTTTGCGGGGCAATTGCGGCACCAGGCTGCGTTTGCCACCATCCTTGCCCTTGGGCTCCGGCTTCTGCGCGACGACCTTCTTGGCCGCGGGCTTCTTGGCCACCGCCTTGGGCGGCTTCGGCGCGTCTTCGGGCTCTTCCTTCTTCGGCTTCACCGGTGCCTCGTCGGCGAGCGATTCGAGCTTCAGGCCGGTCTCGCCAGTTTCCTTCTTCTCGACGGTGACGCGCACCGTGCCGCCCTTCTTCAGCTTGCCGAACAGCACCTCGTCGGCCAGCGGCTTCTTGATGTGCTCCTGGATGACGCGGCCAAGCGGACGCGCGCCCATGCGTTCGTCATAACCCTTGTCGGCAAGCCATGCGATCGCGTCCGGCGACAGGTCGAAGGTGACGCCACGCTCGGAGAGCTGGGCTTCCAGCTGCATGACGAACTTCTGCACCACCTGATGGATCACCGGCACCGGCAGCGAGCCGAACGGTATGATCGCATCGAGACGGTTGCGGAATTCCGGCGTGAACAGCCGGTTGATCGCCTCGACATCGTCGCCTTCGCGCTTGGTCGAACCGAAACCGATCGCCGCGCGCTGCGCATCGGATGCGCCCGCGTTGGTGGTCATGATCAGGATGACATTGCGGAAGTCGATCTGCTTGCCATTATGGTCGGTCAGCTTGCCGTGGTCCATCACCTGCAACAGGATGTTGAACAGGTCCGGATGCGCCTTTTCGACCTCGTCCAGCAGCAGCACGCAGTGCGGATGCTGGTCGACACCGTCGGTCAATAGGCCGCCCTGGTCGAAACCGACATAGCCGGGAGGCGCGCCGATCAGCCGCGAGACGGTGTGGCGTTCCATATATTCCGACATGTCGAAGCGGATCAGTTCGACGCCGAGCGAGGCGGCCAACTGCTTGGCGACCTCCGTCTTGCCGACGCCGGTCGGGCCCGAGAACAGGTACGAGCCGATCGGCTTTTCCGGTTCGCGCAGGCCGGCCCGTGCCAGCTTGATCGCCGAGGTCAGCGCCGTAATGGCGGTGTCCTGGCCGTAGACGACGCGCTTGAGCTCAATGTCCAGGCCCTGCAGCACCTTCTCGTCATCGGCCGAAACCGTCTTCGGCGGAATACGCGCCATGGTGGCGATCGTCGCTTCGATCTCCTTGATGCCGATCGTCTTCTTGCGCTTGGCTTCCGGCACCAGCATCTGCGAGGCGCCGGTCTCGTCGATCACGTCGATCGCCTTGTCCGGCAGCTTGCGGTCGTTGATGTAGCGCGCCGACAGTTCCACCGAGGCCTTGATCGCCTCGTTGGTGAACTTCACCTTGTGAAATTCCTCATAATAGGGCTTCAGGCCCTTCATGATCTCGATGGCGTCCTCGACGGTCGGCTCATTGACGTCGATCTTCTGGAAGCGCCGCACCAAGGCACGGTCCTTCTCGAAGAATTGGCGGAACTCCTTGTAGGTGGTCGAACCGATGCAGCGGATCGCACCGGAAGACAGCGCCGGCTTCAACAGGTTCGACGCATCCATGGCGCCGCCCGAAGTGGCGCCGGCGCCGATCACCGTATGGATCTCGTCGATGAACAGCACGGCACCCGGATAATCCTCGAGTTCCTTGACGACCTGCTTCAGCCGTTCCTCGAAATCGCCACGATAGCGCGTGCCGGCCAACAGCGTGCCCATGTCGAGCGCGAAGATGGTGGCATTGTGCAGCACTTCCGGCACGTCGCCCTCGACGATGCGCTTGGCCAGCCCTTCGGCGATCGCCGTCTTGCCGACACCGGGGTCACCGACATAGAGCGGGTTGTTCTTGGAACGGCGGCACAGCACCTGGATGGTGCGGTTGATCTCGCCTTCGCGGCCGATCAGCGGATCGATCTTGCCGGCCTTGGCCTTGTTGTTCAGGTTGACGCAATAAGCGGTCAACGCGTCCTGTTGCTGCTTCTTCTTGCCGCCCTCCTCCTGTGGCTCGGCGCCGTTCGGGCCGCCCTGCTCGTCATCGGCACCGCGCGGGCTGCGGCTCTCCGACGCGCCCGGACGCTTGGCGATGCCATGCGAGATGTAGTTGACCGCGTCGTAGCGGGTCATCTGCTGTTCCTGCAGGAAATAAGCGGCATGGCTTTCGCGCTCGGCGAAGATCGCCACGAGCACGTTGGCACCAGACACTTCCTCGCGACCCGATGACTGCACATGGATCACCGCGCGCTGGATGACGCGCTGGAAGCCGGCGGTCGGCTTGGAGTCCTCGTCGTAGCCGGTAACCAGATTGTCGAGCTCGGTATCGATATAGGTGAGAACGGTATGCTTCAGCTCGTCGAGATCGACGTTGCAGGCGCGCATGACGGCGGCCGCCTCGGTGTCGTCGATGAGCGCGAGCAGCAAATGTTCAAGGGTTGCATATTCATGGTGCCGCTCATTGGCGAGCGTCAGCGCCTGGTGAAGCGCCTTTTCCAGGCCTTGGGAGAAAGCCGGCATGTTACCTCACTTCTTCTCCATCACGCATTGCAGCGGATGCTGATTCTGTCGGGCGAAATCCATGACCTGAGACACTTTGGTCTCGGCCACCTCGAATGTATAGACCCCGCACTCGCCCACTCCATGATTGTGAACATGAAGCATGATGCGTGTGGCGGCTTCGCGGTCCTTCTGGAAAAAACGTTCCAGCACGTGAACCACGAACTCCATCGGAGTGTAGTCGTCGTTGAGGATGAGGACCCGGTAAAGGCTGGGCTTCTTGGTTTTGGTTTTGGTGCGCGTAATGACGGCCGTCCCGCGGCCGGCCTCATTGCCGTCGCCGCCGCCGTTTTGCATCCGCGCCACTTGTCTCGTGGCAGTCAAACCGATCGTCACGTAATCCTGCCTCTTTCGAATCCTCATGCGAGTTCAACATGTAGGTGTTCGATGGACGATTTTAAGCCCTTCTGGTTAGCTGACAATATGGCTAGGTGATCAACCTGGCGGTTTTTCGCAATCGTGAAGCGCTGGCATGAAAAAACCCGGCCGCGTTTCCGCGGTCGGGTTTTGTCCCGCGCCCAAAGGGCCGGATTTTAATTCACGGGCGAAAAATTATTTTGCCTTGGCAACGATCGATTCGAACGGCTTGTAGGCCTCTTTGGCGAGTTCGGCATAGAGGTCGCCAATCTTGGTAGCCTCGGCGACGAACGCCTCGTAGGACTGCTTGGCATAGTCGGATTGAATCTCGATCGCCTTGTCCAGCGACTTGGCCGAGAACAGCTTCTCGCACGCGACGCTGCCGGCTTCGAAGCTCTTCTTGGTGTATTCGCCGGCCTCGGTGGCGATCGCCTGCGCGCCCTTGGACAAGGAGGCGAAGCTCTTCAATCCGGTGTCGGCGAACTCCTTGCCGTATTTGCTGAAGTCCTCATAGGTCTGGGTCATTTCGTACTCTCCCTGGACGGTTGACGCGCCCTGCCCCGAGCGCCGTTGTGCAATGCATAATATATATTGTGCAGCGCACAAAAGTCAAGAAGTCGGGGGCTCGCGACCCTGCGGGCAGCGGCAATGGCTAAAATTCGAATAAAGGAAGGCTCAAACCCCCAGAAAATGGTGAACGCGGCGGTTACCATAAACGGATTGGTAACGCTGCCCCGCTAGCTTGGCCGGAAGTGAGGCAGGATCCCTTTGCCGCCTCCAGCGCAACGAGAAATTCAAAGGAACTACCAGTGCGTCAGGCGTTGTCGGGCTTCGTTTTCAAATCCGCGTTCCCTCTTAAAACGATCATGATCCTCGCCATGGCGATGACATTCGTCGTCGCGGACGTCGCTTCGTCGCTCGCGGCGAAATCCGCGGCCATCGTCGTCGATGCCAAAACCGGCAAGGTGCTTTACTCGGCTAATGCCGATGGCCGGCGCTATCCCGCTTCGCTGACCAAGATGATGACGCTCTATCTGACCTTCGAAGCGATGGCGAAGGGCAAGATCAGCAGAAACTCGCCAGTCGTGTTTTCGGCACATGCGTCAGCCGAGGCGCCGACCAAGCTCGGCGTGAAGCCTGGTGGATCGGTGGCGGTCGAGACCGCGATCCTGTCGATCGTGACGAAGTCGGCCAACGACTCGGCGACCGCGCTCGGCGAAATGCTCGGCGGCAACGAAACCAACTTCGCCCGCATGATGACGGCCAAGGCGCGGCAGCTCGGCATGAACGGCACGGTCTTCCGCAACGCCAACGGCCTGCCGGATCCGGGACAGTTCACCACCGCGCGCGACATGGCCACGCTCGGCATTGCGCTCAGGGAACATTTTCCCCAGTACTACGGCTATTTCGCGCAGCGATCCTTTCTCTACGGTCGCCAGCGCATCAATGGCCATAACCGTCTGCTCGGACGCATCAAGGGCGTCGACGGCATCAAGACCGGCTATACCCGCGCCTCCGGCTTCAATCTCGTCTCGTCCGTTAATGACGGCAACCGCCGCCTGGTCGCCGTTGTCATGGGCGGCACGTCGGGCGGCAGCCGAGACAACCAGATGGCGGGCCTGATCAACACCTATTTGCCGAGGGCATCGACCCGCGGTGGCGGCGACCTCGTCGCCAAGGCGGACAGCAACCCCATCAGCGCACTTGCAAAGGTTCTCCTGCCCAAGCATGACGCGCCGACCCCGGACGAAAAGCCGGTGGCCGTGGCGGAAGCCGATACGGCCGTCGCCGACGACGCGACCGTTGCCCAGGGCGACAGCGAGGACGAGGATACAGCCGAGGCGGAGGCACCCAAGCTGGTTGTCCCGGCAAAGAAGGTAAAGACGGTCATCGTCTCCGCTCCCAAGGTCGCCACCGCCCAGGTCGTGGCCGCCTATGCCGAGCCCACCCCGGCCGTTGATCCGGTCAGCACCGCGTCGGTTCCGTCAGGCTGGGCCATCCAGGTTGCCTCCTCGCCGAAGCAGTCCGAAGCCCAGGCTTTCCTCGACAAGACCACCAAGCAGGCTCCCAAGGTGCTGGCCAACGCTTCCGGCTTCACCGTCGCTTTCGACAAGGACGGCGCCACCTACTACCGCGCTCGCTTCGGCGGCTTTGGGTCCAAGGATGCCGCCTGGAAGGCCTGCACCGCTTTGAAGAAGAAGAAAATCGAGTGCTACGCCGTCCAGCAATAGGACTGCGTGGAAGATATCTCCCGGAAAATTTTTGCGTCGAAGGAGACTAGTTGTGATTGGAGAGCAAGACGTCCTTGGCTTCGTTAATCCGCGCCGCCAGGAAAGACGTGCCGCCGAGATCGGGGTGCAGGCGCTGCATCAGGCGGCGGTGCGCCTTGCGGACATCCGCCGCGGCGGCCCCCGCTTCAAGACCAAGGACCTTGTAGGCCTCCTCCTTAGTCATGGCGCCCGGACCTGGCGCAACACCCAGCCCTTCGCCACCGTTCGTCTCAGCGTATTTGCGCCAGACGGGAAATCTGCCGTCAAGATACGTCTCTAGCAACTGCCGGCTCTCCGGATCGCCGGAGAGTTCACGGTAGAGATGCTGCAATTGCGCAAGGGTCATCGAGCCAAGCATCTTGCCATCATGGCGGCCGGCCAGCACCAGCCCTTCCAGGCCGCCAGTATTGTGATCGAGTTCCATCTCGAGTGCCGCCGTCCGCACCGTTGAGCGTTTTCCAGCACCCGGTCTGGCCTTTGGCCCGCCCGTATGCATGGCGCCGTACCAGGCGATTGCCACGAACAGGATGATGCCGCCGATGCCTTGGCGCCCGACCAGGAGCACGGCGCCACCCACCAGCGCCAGCAGGATCGGTCCCAATTTTCTCATTCCGCTTGCGAGTTGCGCCGGATCCGCGCGGAGAAATGCGGTGGCTACCCCCAGCAGCACCAGCAACAACGCGACCACGATGATAATTGCGCCTAACATTTCGCACCGCCCCGCAGGGGTCCTGTCCGCTCGGACAGCCGCGTGATGTCCTTCAACACTTTTCCTGCGCCAGAATCATGGCCTTTAATCGGGCGGGAAGGAGGACCATCATGCGAACTGATCCTCCAAAGCACAGCAGCCTGTGTCGACAGTTCTTCATCGCGCATGGATTTCAAGATGTGGCGTCGTCGCATCGCTTGCAAGTCCAGCGCGGGGCAAGATTGAGGGCCAGAAAACGCGGGCGCGGCAGTAGGCAATCCTTCGCTCAAGCCCTAGAGCAGGCCGAGGTCGGCCAGCTCGCGCCTGAGTTTCGGCGGCATCTCGACCAATCCCGCCTTGCCCTTGCCGAGGTCGGCCGGGGCGTCCGCCGGCTTCAGGTAACGCCAGCCCTGGAAGGCGCGGCGCGGCTGCCAGTCGGTGCGCACCACCTTGGGATCGAGCATCAAATGGCAGCGGCCAATGCCGTCGTCATCGGTGAACGGCCGGATTTCCGTGATCAACTGGCGGCACTGCACGCTGCCCTTGATCACCCAGTAGAGCGAACCGCCATCGGTGACCTCGTCGCCACGTGTCGGCATCATGCGGGTGGTGTGCCAGTGTTCGGCTGGTTCGCCGGCACGGCGGCGCTCGTCAAGGCGGAAGGCGATCCACTCTTCGAGATCCTCGACACTGTCGCAACCGACGCAAAGCTTTAGGAGATTGAGAGCCATCGCCCAAGGTTAGTCCGGAGCGCCGGGACGTCAACGGCCTGACGGACTTCTCCACAGTGCCGGCTTGGGCCAGCCCTCAACACTCAACGACATTGACCGCCAGGCCGCCAAGGCTGGTTTCCTTGTACTTTTCGTTCATGTCGAGGCCGGTCTGGCGCATCGTCTCGATCGCCGCATCAAGCGGCACGAAATGCACGCCGTCGCCTTTGATGGCCAGTGACGCGGCCGTCACCGCCTTGACGGCACCCAATGCGTTGCGCTCGATGCAGGGCACCTGGACTAGCCCGCCGACCGGGTCGCAAGTCATGCCGAGATGGTGTTCCAAGGCGATTTCGGCAGCATTCTCGACCTGCTCGGGCGTGCCGCCCATGACCGCGCACAGGCCGGCCGCAGCCATCGCCGAGGCGGAACCGACCTCGCCCTGGCATCCTACCTCGGCGCCCGATATCGACGCATTGGACTTGATGATGCCGCCGACGGCCGCTGCCGTCAGCAGGAAGTCGCGAATGCTCGGCTGGTCGGCCTCGGGATGGAAATGCAGCCAATAACGCAGCACCGCCGGCAGCGTGCCGGCGGCACCATTGGTCGGCGCGGTGACGACACGCCCGCCGGCCGCATTCTCCTCGTTGACCGCCATCGCATAGATCGACAGCCAGTCATTGGCGAGTAGCGGGTTCGGCCGGTTCTGTTGCCACTGCTCTTGCAGCTTGTCGTGGAGCTGCCTGGCGCGGCGGCGCACCTTCAGGCCGCCGGGCATGATGCCATCCTGCGACAGGCCGCGGTCGATGCAGCCCTTCATGGCGTCCCATATCGCGTCGAGGCCGGTGTCGAGCGCCTCGCGCGACATCTGCGTCTCCTCGTTGACGCGCTTCATTTCGGCAATGGAAAGGCCGCTCCTGGCCGCCATCTTCAGCATCTCGACAGCATTCTTGAAGGGATACGGCACTTTCTTGCCCTCGGTTGTGACCGAGCCCTTCGACTTCATCCGTTGCAGCTCTTCTTCCGAAACCACGAAGCCGCCGCCGATCGAATAGTAGATGCGCTTGAGCAGCAACCGGCCGCCGGCGTCGTAAGCGTAGAACGCCATGCCGTTGGCATGGCCGGTGAGCGGCGTCTTGCGGTCGAGAACCAGATCGGTGGCCGGATCGAAATGGTAGGAGGGGTGGCCGGGCGGTGAAACCAGCTTGTCGGCGGTGATGCGGCTGACAATGTCGTCGGCTCGGTCGGGGTCGACCGTTTGTGGCGTCTGGCCGGCAAGGCCGAGAATGACGGCACGGTCGCTGCCATGGCCGATGCCGGTATAGGCGAGCGAGCCATGCAGGCTGGCGCCGATGCGATCGACCTTGGCGCCGGCGGGACGCGGCCAGTCGTCGCTCGCGACCTCGTCGAGGAAGCGGCGCGCAGCCGTCATCGGTCCCATCGTGTGCGAGCTCGAGGGGCCGATGCCGATCTTGAACAGGTCGAAAACCGAAAGGAACACGCTGTCTCCTGGGTCACGTCGAGGACTACATATAGGAATTCCCGGGATGTTTCCGCTCTTTTGACAATCGCGGCGCAGCACCTGCCGACCTTGTTTGCTCCGGCAGCGACATCGAGTGCAACGCGCCGTGCAAGGTCATCGAAGCAACCGGGCCGAATATGGTAGATTCGGCGCCATGGGCGATTCCTATCTTTCGACGGCCGATCTCGCGGCGCTGAGCTTTTTCCTCCTCGCATGGGTGCTGCACACGCTCGCCTCGGACGGCCACCTGGTCAGCCGCGTGTCGCTGACCACCGCCATGAATGCGCAACGCGAGGCCTGGATGCGCACCATGGCCGAGCGCGAGATCCGCATCGTCGACACCGCCATCATGAGCGGCCTGCAGCAGGGAACAGCCTTCTTCGCCTCCAGTTCGCTGATCGCGCTCGGCGGCTGCTTCGCCCTGCTTGGCGCGTCGGACCGGGTGCTTGAGGTGCTGAGCACCCTGCCCTTGGGCGGCGCGCCGTCGCGCTCGGCCTTTCAGATCAAGGTGCTGGGACTGGTGCTGATCCTGGCTTTTTCCTTCTTCAAATTCGGCTGGGCCTACAGGCTGTTCAACTACTGTTCGATCCTGATCGGCGCCGTGCCGATCCCGCATGGCGAAGCCTCCCGCAATCCCCTCACGCAAACGGCTGTGTGGCGCGCGACGCAAATGAACATGCTGGCTGGCAAGCATTTCAACTCGGGCCTGCGCGGCGTGTTCTTCTCGATCGGCTATCTCGGCTGGTTCGTCGATCCCCTGGTGTTCGTGCTGTCGACGCTTCTGCTGCTGGCCGTCCTGGTACGGCGGCAGTTCTTCTCCGCGGCGCGGCGCGCGGTGATCGGTCAGCCGCCGGGCGTCGGAAACGGCTGATCGATGCGCCCGGAAAGCCAATAGGCGAAAAGCCCGATCCATTCGCGAACCGCGATGGTCGTGTTCTGCAGCGAATCGGCTGCATTGTCGCTAAACAAGCCGACGCCTTCCCGACCCGAGGTGCGATAGTCGACCGGCCATTGGACAGTTGGAAAGCCTGCCTTGTCGAACAGGGCCTTGGCGCGCGGCATGTGAAAGGCTGATGTCACCAAAAGCCATGTCTCGCCCGGTTTGGGCTTGACCAGTTCGCGGCTGAAGACCGCGTTCTCGTAAGTGTTGCGGGATTTGTCTTCGAGGAGCAGCCGGTCGGCCTGGACATCCAGCGCCTCGAGCAGGCGCGGCGCGGTGTCGGCATCACCTTCGCCGTCGAAGAACAGTGAACCGTTTCCACCGGAGACCACCACCTTTGCCTGCGGGAAACGCCGGGCGAGGATCGCGGTCTCGACCATGCGATCGCCGCTGCTGTTCAATTCATAGCCGCCGCGCACAAGGTTGATAGCGCCCTCGAAGCCGCCGCCGAGCACGACGATGCCGTCTACCTTCTCCGGCAGCGGCGGCCTGGGAAAGCGTTCCTCCAGCGGATTGAGCATTATCGCTCCAAGTGACGTCCAGGCCGACAGCGCGAGGATCAGAAACGCCAGCACGCCGCCGCTGACGGCAAGTCGCCGCCGGCCGGCCATCCCGGCGAGCAGCCCTGCCAAAAGCAGGAAGATCGTCAGGTTGAGCGGCTGGATGAAGAACCAGAATATCTTGGAAAGATAGTAGAACATCGCTCACTCATTACAGCCCGCAAGGCTGACCAAAATCGATCGCGATTTTCAGGACCATGCGTCAGGCGAGCGATACCCTTACCACCACTTCTCCGGCTGGAATGTGCCGGCCGCCTGCTCGATGACGGCGGCGGTCTGGAACAGCGTCTCTTCCTCGAATGGCCTGCCGATCAATTGCAGGCCGAGCGGCAGCCCCTTGGGGTCGAGGCCGGCGGGCACTGCGATGCCGGGCAGGCCGGCCATGTTCACGGTGACCGTGAAAATATCGTTGAGGTACATCTTGACCGGATCGGCGGCCATGTCCTCGTCGGCAATGCCGAAGGCAGCGGACGGCGTCGCAGGTGTCAGGATGACATCGACGCCGGCGGCGAAGACATTTTCGAAGTCGCGCTTGATCAGGTTGCGCACCTTCTGAGCCTGCAGGTAGTAGGCGTCATAGTAGCCGGCCGACAGCACATAGGTGCCGATCATGATGCGGCGCTTCACCTCGCGGCCGAAGCCGGCGGCGCGGGTCTTCTCATACATCTCGACGATGTCCTTGCCCGGCATGCGCAAGCCGTAGCGGACGCCGTCATAGCGGGCGAGGTTGGAAGAAGCTTCCGCGGGCGCCACGATGTAATAGGCCGGCAGCGCGTATTTGGTGTGCGGCAGGGAGATGTCGACGATTTCGGCGCCCGCGTCCTTGAGCCAGGCAATGCCCTTTTGCCACAGCGCCTCGATCTCTTCCGGCATGCCGTCGACACGGTATTCCTTGGGAATGCCGACTTTCATGCCCTTGATCGGCTTGCCGATCGCCGCCTCGTAGTCCGGCACCGGCCGGTCGACGGACGTGGTGTCCTTGGGATCGACCGAGGCCATGGATTTGAGGAGAATGGCGGCATCGCGCACGTCGCGGGCGATCGGTCCGGCCTGATCGAGCGACGAGGCGAAGGCGACGATGCCCCAGCGCGAGCAGCGGCCATAGGTCGGCTTGATGCCGACGGTCCCGGTGAACGCGGCTGGCTGGCGGATCGAACCGCCGGTGTCGGTGGCGGTTGCGCCTGCACACAGGAAGGCCGACACGGCGGTCGCCGAACCACCGGAAGAACCACCCGGCACCAGCTGCGCATTGTCGAGGCTACGCTGGGTTTTCTTGCCACCTGCCGAGACGAAGCCGCCATCACCCTGATGCGTCGTCGGCATCACCACCGTATCGAGGCGCGAACGCCGCCACGGGTTGATGACCGGGCCGTAGTAGGAGGTCTCGTTGGACGAGCCCATGGCGAATTCGTCCATATTGAGCTTGCCCAGCATGACCGCGCCGTCGGCCCACAGGTTGGACGTGACCGTTGATTCATAGCGCGGCTTGAAACCGTCGAGCACGTGGCTGCAGGCCTGGGTGTGGACGCCTTCGGTACCGAACAGGTCCTTGATCCCGAGCGGAATGCCTTCCAGCGCACCGCCCTCGCCCTTGAGCAGCCTGGCGTCCGACGTCTTGGCCATGTCGCGCGCCTTGTCGCCCGTCACCGCCACATAGGCATTGAGCGCCGGATTGGCGCGATCGATCGCCAAGAGATAGGCTTCGGTGATCTCGGTCGCGGTGATTTCCTTGGCGCGCAGCTTGGCGCGGGCCTGCGAAATCATCAGATGGGTCAGGTCGCTCATCAAAGGCTCTTTTCGTAAAACACCGACCACTCGGAATCGGGATATTCCAGCACCGGGCCGCAGCGCGAGAACCCGGCGCGTTCATAGACGGTCCAGGCGGCGGGATGGCGATCGCCGGTCTCCAGCACCAGCCGCTTCAACCCTTCATCGCGCGCCAGCGCCTCGACCCGTTGGACGATTCCAGCGCCGATCTTGCGGCCACGATGCGAAGGCCTCGTGTACATACGCTTGACCTCGCCAATGGCATCATCATGGCGCTTGAGTGCACCACAACCAATGGCGACGCCGTTGTCGCGAGCGATGAAAACCGTCGTGTCCTTGCCTGCCATCTGCTCGACCGTCAGGTGGTAGCAGTGCTCCGGCGGCGTCAGTTCGAGCAAGGTCGCGTTGAGTTCCGCGACCAAGCCGCGCACGTCGTCCTGCAGCGGCGTTTCGATGGCGATCTCGATAGCCATCGGTGCCTTACTCCACGACCTTCGGCACGAGGAAGAAATTCTCGTCGGTCGCGGGCGCGTTGGCGACGATGTCGGCCGCCTTGTTGCCGTCGGTGACGACATCGCCGCGCTTCTTCATTTCCATCGGCGTCACCGACGTCATTGGCTCGACGCCGGAAACATCGACCTCGTTCAACTGCTCGACGAAGCCCAGTATGGCATTCAACTCGCCGGTCATACGCTCGGCATCTTCCTCGCTCACCGCGATGCGGGCGAGATGCGCCACGCGCTTCACTGTCTTGACATCAACGGACATGTATTTGCCTCGGGGAAAACCAGTCCGGGCTATAGCGGCGCGGCGCGCGACGCGCAACATGTGCCGCCCGACAATCGGGCAACAACCTCATGGCAGGGCAATGCCCTCGCACAGATAGTAGCTGCCGCTGTTGCCGCTCGCCTCGCTTTCATCGTCGATCGGCCGGGCCGACACGAGATCGACCTGCGTCGGGTTCATCTGCGTCACCGACAGGACGTCAGGAAAGACATAGCCCGGCTCCTGGCAGATCGCCGTCACAGCCCAGCTCGGCGAGCGTGTCGCCTTGCTGACCTGAACGAATTCGCAATTGTATTCGACGCCTTGCAGGCCGTTCTTCGAAAGAACGATGTTGCCGGCATCGATCAGCGTCTGCAGCGTATCCTTTTTGGCCTGAGTACAGAGTTCCTCCGACTGGAGATAGACACCTTCGATGAAGTCATCCGCGGCAAGCGCGGGCGACGCCGCGACAAACATCGATACGCAAAGAGATCGCCCTAATGCCATGGATTTGTTCCGCTTTGGCTGTTTCTAGATGGTAATCGTTTCACCAATCTTCGGCAATGCAAGCTTGACCCCAGATCCTTCCAGGCCGGCTTCAAACTTCTCGGGCGTCGGGTCAATCATTGGAAACGTGCCGAAATGACAAGGGACGACCGTTTCGAATTTGAAGAAGCGGCGGCAGGCAAGGGCCGCCACCGCACCGCCCATGGTGAAGCGATCGCCGATCGGAACGATGCCAATCTTTGGCTCGTGCAATTCACTGATCAGCGCCATGTCGGAAAAGATGTCGGTGTCACCCATGTGGTAGAGCGTCTGGTCTTCCGGGAAATGCAGGACCAGCCCACCCGGATTGCCGAGATAGACGTTCTTGCCGCCCTCTTCGCCAAAGGAGGATGAATGCAGCGCCTGAACGAAAGTGGAGGTGAAACCGCCGCAATCGACCGTGCCGCCAATGTTGCCGGGATTGATCTTCTTGTCGCTGACGCCCCTGCCGACAAGGTACATGCAGATCTCGAAATTGGCGACCAGTTGCGCGCCGCTCTTGCCGAGCACTTCCAGCGCGCCGCTGATGTGGTCGCTGTGCCCGTGCGTCAAAAGAACATGCGTGATCCCTTCGGCCGGTCCTTCCCACCCGCCCGTCCAGGACGGGTTGCCGATCAGATAGGGATCGATGAGGATTTTCGCGTCACCGGTTTCGATGCGGAAGGCCGAGTGGCCATACCAGGTCAGTTTCATGAATGCATTTCCTCGATTTTTCCCGAGCCAAAGGATAGAACGCCGATAGCCTTGAGATCAAAGGGTATAGTGTCCGCCGGGCATCCGAAAGGACGCGTGCTGTCGAAAATAACGAGGGAAAACCGTTGACCGTCATCACGATTGAGCAATTGCCGGCACGGCTCGCCAACGGCAGGACCTTGGCGGGGCTCGATCTCGGCGACAAGACGATCGGCGTGGCGGTTTCCGATCGGGGGTTCTCCTTCGCTCATCCGCGTCCAGTCATCATCCGGCGGAAATTCTCGCTCGACGCCGCCGTCCTTCTGGCATTGCTGACGAAAGAGAATGTCGGTGCGGTGGCGATCGGATTGCCGATCAACATGGATGGATCGGAAGGTCCGCGCGCACAGAAATCGCGCGCCTTCGTGCGCAACATGGCGCAGCTAAGCGACCTGCCCTTCGTATTCTGGGATGAGCGGCTGTCGACCGTCGCGGCCGAACGGACGCTGATCGAGATGGATTTCTCGCGCGCCAAACGCGCCGGCAAGATCGATTCGGCGGCGGCCGCCTTTATTCTGCAGGGAGTTTTAGACCGGCTTCAGTCACTCGATGCAGCCGATCGAACGGGACCGGACCCGTCCAGCGACGCCTGACCCAGCCCAATATCTCGCGACGCCTGCGAAACACCCATATCGCAACGAGCAGCAAGCCATCGAACACGCAGGCTTTTGCCACCATGCCCGGGATGGTTGCGGGATCGATGCCGAGCATCTGACCGTAGAGCTGGAACACGAAATCGTGCAGCTGCCGGCTGAGCATCACATAGCCGAAATTCATGTCGTTGAGCGACAGGTAGAACCAGCCCCAAAACAGCGCCATCGGCGCGGCCCACAACGCGAAGATGTAGCGCATCAGCGGCCTCCCTTCCCGTTCGGGCCGGTCCGTCCCGATATCATGGAGAGCAGCGAATTGTGCGCCGCGGCTTTCGCCATGCTGTGCGCCGTGGCGTGGAAATCCTCCTCATCCAGCGCAGCTACCGAACGCCGTTCGGCAAGCATCGCGACATAGGAGACCAGAAGTGCGGCCAGTTGCACTGCGACCACCATGAACAGGCCGTTGATGCCTTGGGCCGCACCGCCGATCAGGATCATCGACATCACCCCGGAAGCGGAAATAAAGGCGATGCGAACGACGCTGTCGGCGCCGGGGCTGGACGCGTCGTTGATCAGCGTATCGACAAAGGCCCAGAAGAACAGCACCGCCACGACCAGCAACGCGATCGCCAGCGGAGCGACCACGACGATGTTCTCCAGATTGACAAACTGGGCGCTCTCGACGGTCACGCCGAGTACGCCGAGAGCCGCCGTCACACCTCGATTTCCATCGATACAGATCACCGCAAGCAGGGCAAAAACGATCGCCCAGTGCACGGACAGAAAGGAGGTCAGTACGTGTCGCATCGTGATTCCTGCTTCGACAGAATTGACAGTGGGCTTTGCGGTTCGCCGCCGCAACGGAAACCATTTGTTAAGGTTAACGGCGACGGCGAGGTCAGTGGGGATTCCGGCAACGCCGCTCGAACATGAAAGGCATCTCCGTCAATTCACCGGCGGATAGAGCGTATCGATGATCATGCGCGCGTCGTGGCGCGAATCGAGCATGCCGTAGGTATTGCGCCACTGGCCCGCGAGCCGCGTCTCGACGAAGGCATCGGCGATCCGCCCTGCCCCGAGCCGACGCAACTCGGCGGCCGCCGCAGAGAGCGCAAGCTGTTCCGTCAGCAGCCGGGCCGAGCCCTCGTCGGTCGAAGCGACCTGCATGGCCGCCTTCAGAACGCCGATCGTGCCGCGCCCGCCGGCGCCGAGGTCGCGGTCGATACCGGTCAATACTTCTTCGAAAAGCCCCGGCGCGCGGCCAAGCACGCGTAGCACGTCGAGCGCCATGACATTGCCCGATCCTTCCCAGATCGCGTTGACAGGCGCTTCGCGGTAATAACGGGCGAGCGGAGCTTCCTCGACATAGCCATTGCCGCCAAGGCACTCCATCGCCTCGTAAAGCAGCGGCGGCGCGATCTTGCAGACCCAGTATTTGACGACCGGCGTCATGGCGCGGGCGAACGCCGCCTCGCCGCGATCGCTCGCCGCCTCGTCGAAGGAACGCGCCAGCCGGAACGACAGCGCGGTCGCCGCGGCAACATCGAGCGCCATGTCGGCCAGCACGCGCTGCATCAACGGCTGCTCGATCAAGGTCGAACCGAACACCTGGCGATGGCGGGCATGATGGATCGCTTCGGCCAGCCCCGCCCGCATGATCGCCGAAGACGCCACCGCGCAGTCGAGCCGGGTCAGCGTCACCATGTCCATGATCGTCTTGACGCCGGCGCCGGGTTCGCCGACCATCTCCCCGATGGCGTTGACGAATTCAACCTCGGAAGACGCGTTCGAGCGATTGCCGAGCTTGTCCTTCAGCCGCTGGAAGCGAAAGCCGTTGCCAGACCCGTCGCCGAGCACGCGCGGCACCAGGAAGCAGGACAGTCCCTCCGGCGCCTGTGCCAGCACCAGGAAGGCGTCCGACATCGGCGCCGACATGAACCATTTATGTCCCGTCAGGCGGTAGAAGCCGCTGCCGACGCGTTCCGCCCGGGTCACATTGGCACGCACATCGGTGCCGCCCTGTTTCTCGGTCATGCCCATGCCGAGCGTCAGTCCGGTCTTTTCGACGGGCGGCTTCTGGCTCTGGTCGTATTTGCGCGTCGTCACGCGCGGCGCCCATTCGCGAAACAGTTTTGGGCTGGCCATCAATGCCGCCAGCGAGGCGCTGGTCATGGTGATAGGGCAGAGATGCCCGGTCTCGAGTTCCGCCGTCAGGTAAAAACGGGCGGCGCGCACTTGATGGCGGCGGCCGATCTCGGCGTCGCCATTTTCCCAGACCGAGGAATGCAGGCCGTTGGCCACCGAGCGGCGCATCAAGGCGTGGTAGGCGGGATGGAATTCGACCAGGTCGATGCGCCGTCCCTGGCGATCATGCGTCCTGAGTTTCGGCGTCTCGACATTGGCGAGGCGCGCCAGTTCCTGGGCTTCTTGCGTCAGCACGAAACGGCCGAGCCCGTCGAGATCCTTGCGCACCGGATCGGAAAAGCGCTCGGCAAGCTGGATCAGCAACGGATCGCCTCGCCAGGCGTTGCCGCCCGTCAGCGGCGGCGGCTGGTTCGTTACGTCGTCGGTCACGCCCAATCCTTCTAGCCGATCCTTCTAGAAAGGCCCTATTGTCGGAAAGCCTCGAATCCGAGGCCGTCGGCTTAGATATAGCCAAGCGTTGCTGCGCGCGCGACGAAAATACCGGCCGATCTAATCGGCTATCTACACGAAAAAATTGAGGAGAACGGCGTCAATCCAAAGCGGGTGCTTGCGGGCGCGAAATCCGCACCCTATAGCAGCCCCTTGAGATGACCGACGCTTCGTCCCTGCCACTCTACCCTCACCGCCATCTTCTGGGCATCAGCGACCTTTCGCCCGCCGACATCGAGCTTTTGCTCGACAGGGCGGATCGGGCGGTCGCGATCTCGCGCCAGTCCGAAAAAAAGACCTCGACGCTGCGCGGCCGCACCCAGATCAATCTCTTCTACGAAGCCTCGACCCGCACGCAATCCTCGTTCGAGCTGGCCGGAAAGCGGCTTGGCGCCGATGTCATGAACATGTCGGTGGCGAGTTCCTCGGTAAAGAAGGGCGAAACGCTCATCGACACCGCGATGACACTCAATGCCATGCGGCCCGACATATTGATCATCCGCCATCAGTCGGCGGGCGCGGCGGCCCTCCTGGCGCAGAAGGTCGGCTGCTCGGTGGTCAATGCCGGCGACGGCGCCCATGAACACCCGACACAGGCGCTGCTCGACGCGCTCACCATCCGCCGCGCCAAGGGTGCGCTGTCGAAGCTGATCGTGGCGATCTGCGGCGACATCCTGCATTCGCGTGTGGCGCGCTCCAACATCATGCTGCTCAACGCACTCGGCGCACAGGTGCGGGTGGTGGCGCCCTCGACGCTATTGCCCTCGGGCATCGACAGAATGGGCGTGATCGTCTGCCGCTCGATGGCGGAGGGCCTGAAGGACGCGGATGTGGTGATGATGTTGCGCTTGCAGCGCGAGCGCATGGAAGGAGCCTTCGTGCCATCGGTGCGCGAATATTTCCGCTATTTTGGTCTGGACGCCGAGAAACTGAAGGCCGCCAAGGACGACGCGCTTGTCATGCATCCTGGCCCGATGAACCGCGGTGTCGAGATCGCATCCGAAATCGCCGACGGCCCGCAAAGCGTCATCCAGGAGCAGGTGGAAATGGGCGTCGCCGTGCGCATGGCGGTGATGGAAGCGCTGCTCGATCCCCGCCGCAATCAAGAGGGCCGTAATCAAGAAGGCCGCGGCGCATGAGCATCACGGTCTTTGAACGCGCCCGCATCATCGACCCGTCACGCGGCCTTGATGAAGTTGGCTCCGTCATAGTCGAAGGCAGGAAAATCGTTGCCGCGGGCAAGGCGGCGCTGAACCACGGCGTCCCCGACGGCGCTACGGCGATCGACTGCGGCGGCAAGGCGATCATCCCCGGCCTGATCGACGGCCGGGTCTTCATCGGCGAGCCCGGCGCCGAACATCGCGAAACCATCGCTTCGGCAAGTGTCGCCGCAGCGGCCGGCGGCGTCACGTCCATCGTGATGATGCCAGACACCGATCCGGTGATCGACAATGTGGCGCTGGTCGAATTCGTGCTGCGCACCGCCAAGGACACGGCCGTCGTCAATATCTTTCCGGCCGCCGCCATCACCAAGGGCCTCCACGGACGCGAAATGACGGAGTTCGGCCTGCTGCGCGAGGCGGGTGCGGTCGCCTTCACCGATGGCAGGCATACCATATCGAGCGCGCTGGTGATGCGTCGCGCGCTAACCTATGCGCGCGATTTCGGCGCCACCATCGTCCATGAAACGCAGGATGCCGATCTTGGGTCGTCGGGCGTCATGAACGAAGGCCTGTATGCCAGTTGGCTCGGCCTCTCCGGCATTCCACGTGAAGCCGAATCCATCCCGCTCGAGCGTGACCTCGCGCTGGCGCAGCTGACGCAAGGTTCGTACCACGCCGCGAAGATCTCGACGGCAATGGCGGCAAGCGCCGTGGCGCGTGCGAAGGCCGACGGCGCGGCAGTGACATCGGGCGTGTCGATCCACAGTCTGTCTCTCAATGAAAACGACGTTGGCGAGTACCGCACCTTCTTCCGCCTGACGCCGCCGCTGCGGGCCGAGGAGGACCGGTTGGCGATGATCGATGCGGTCAAGGACGGAACGGTCGATGTCATCGTCTCCTCGCACGATCCGCAGGACGTCGATACCAAGCGCCTGCCCTTCGCCGACGCCGCGGCCGGTGCCATTGGCCTCGAAACCCTGCTGGGCGCGGCCTTGCGCCTCTACCACAATGGCGACGTGCCCCTGCTCAGGCTGATCGAAACCTTGTCCACCGCGCCGGCGAGGCTGTTTGGATTGGCCGGCGGCACGCTGAAGCCAGGCGCCGTCGCCGATCTCGCGCTTGTCGACCTCGATGAACCCTGGATAGTCAGCGAAAGCGGTATCCGCTCGCGCTCGAAAAACACCTGCTTCGAAGGCGCACGGCTGCAAGGCAAGGTCTTGCAAACGCTGGTGGCGGGCCGCACAATATTTTCTGCCTGAGCCGGCGGTAGCCATGCGACATCAGGCATGGTTGGGGGAACGCGGGGGGAACAATGACTTACGGCCCAATCCTGGCGCTGGTGTTCGGCTATCTGCTGGGCTCGATTCCATTCGGCCTGCTGCTTACCCGCGCGGCCGGCCTTGGCGATGTGCGCAAGATCGGTTCAGGCAATATCGGCGCCACCAATGTGCTGCGCACCGGCAACAAGGGGCTTGCCGCCGCGACTTTGCTGCTCGATGCGCTGAAAGGCACGGCCGCCGTGCTGATAGCAGGCCATTTCGCGCCTGAAGCCGCGATCTGGGCTGGTCTCGGCGCCTTTCTGGGCCACCTGTTCCCGGCATGGCTCGGCTTCAAGGGTGGCAAGGGCGTCGCCACTTATCTCGGCGTGCTGGTCGGCCTTGCCTGGCAAGTCGCATTGATCTTCGCTGTCGTATGGTTGGTGATGGCTTTCCTCTTCCGCTATTCATCGCTGGCGGCGCTGGCTGCTGCCGTGGTGGTACCGATCGCGCTTTATGTCCTGAGCACGCCGCAGATAGCCATTCTGTTCGTGGTGATGAGCATCATTGTCTTCATCAAGCACCGAGAAAACATTTCGCGACTGATTGCCGGCTCCGAAGGCAAGATCGGAGCCAAGGGGTGAGCGAACCGGCCGCCGGGCCGCGTCTCACCGATCGCCAGCGGCTGAGCTGGCTGCGGCTGATCCGCACCCAGAATGTCGGCCCTGCCTCCTTTCGCGACCTGATCAACCGTTTCGGTTCGGCCGAAGTCGCGTTGGAAATGCTGCCGGAACTGATGATTTCCGGCGGCGCCAACCGAATCGTGCGCATTCCTTCCCTTGCCGAGGCCGAGGCCGAGATGGAGGCCGCGCGGCGAGTTGGAGCACGCTTTGTCGGTATTGGGGAGGCGGACTATCCGCCGCTGTTGCGCAGCATGGACAATCCGCCGCCGATGCTGGCGGTCAGGGGCAATGCCGCGGTGTTCCGGTTGCCGGGTGTCGCGATAGTCGGCGCCCGCAACGCATCGCTTGCCGGCATCAAGATGGCGCGCATGCTGGCTGCCGATCTCGGACGAGACGGCTACGGCATCGTCTCCGGCCTGGCACGTGGCATCGACACGGCGGCGCATCAGGGCAGTCTCTTGACCGGTACGGTCGGCGTGCTCGCCGGTGGGCTCGACCTGCCCTACCCGCCCGAAAATGCCGGTCTGTGCGATGACATTGCGGAGCGTGGCGCCATCATCTCGGAAATGCCGTTCGGCTGGCAGCCGCGTGCCCAGGATTTCCCGCGCCGCAACCGCCTTGTCGCGGGCGCCGCTCTTGGGCTGGTGGTGGTTGAGGCAGCACAGCGCTCAGGCTCGCTGATCAGCGCCAGGCTTGCCGGCGAGATGGGCCGGTTGGTCTTTGCGGTACCCGGCTCCCCGCTCGATCCGCGCGCGGCCGGTACCAACGGTCTGCTCAAGGACGGCGCCACGCTGGTCACCGAAGCTTCGGACATTTCCAGGGCGATCCTTCCGCTGACCGGCATGCGGGCGCCTGATCTGCCGCCGTTTGAGGACCCGCCCGACTTTTCGGCCACACCGCCACCAGGCGAGAGCGACCGGGCCAAGGTGATCGAGGCGCTGGGGCCGACACCGGTGCCGATCGACGAGATCATCCGCCACACCGGCCTGCATCCCGCCCAGGTCTTCATGGTGCTGCTTGAACTCGACCTTGCCGGCCGCCTCGAGCGTCACGCCGGTGGAAATGTTTCGCTTGTTTTCGGGGAAGGCTAACCGCCCTCAGTGGCGGCTGGTCTTTCTATCTCCGGTCTCGTCGTAATCCTGCATGTTGGCGTCAAAGAGATCCTTTTGAACAAACTGGCGCCAGACCTCATCCGCGTCCTGCGGGCGCGACGGATCGAAACTCGGCTGGGTCTCGTGCGTATTCGGGAGCGACCGCCGGCGTAGCCAAGCAGGCATGATCTCCAAGATGAGACTGGTGAATTGGGTCATCACGGACTCCTTCGATTGAAGGGATGGACCAGGCCGGTCGATCCACCCAAATTACGCTGGCTCACCGCACCCAGCCAAGCCAAAGCCTCCCCGACGTCGGCAAGCACATGGCGCGCCGCTGTCGGTCCGTGCGGTTTGATGCGGATCGACATGCCGTCCATCTCGTTCACGGCCTCGAAACCATTTTCGTCGGATGTGTCGTCGCCCAGAAACACCGGCCGCCGCCCCTCGAAAGCCGGCAGATCCAGAAAGCGCCTGATGGCGGCTCCCTTTGCTGCCTCCAGCGGCATCAATTCAACGCCGGCATTGCCGGCCAGCACCCGATATCCCGTAGGCAACCTGCCCAACGCCTGTTCGACCAGTTGCGTCGCGCGCCGCAACAGTTGCGGTGCCGCGCGCGTGTGGACTGCCAGGATCGGTCCCTTGCGCTCGATATAAACGTCCGAACTGCCCAGCTCCGCTTCGATTTCCTCGGCAAGTGCCGCAATGTCGGCCGGCTCTCCCGCTGCCTCGACCGGGCCGTCGCGGATGAGCCTGTGCTCAAGCCCATACAGCCCGGCGGCGCGCAATCTGAGCGGCTGGAAAAGATGGTCGACCGCGGCGATCGATCGTCCCGTGATGAACGCCAGAGCTCCATCCAATTGCAATTCGAGCCTCGCCAGCAGCGTACGCAATTCATCGCCGACAACCACCGCATCGGGATGCGCGGCGTGTTCGAGAAGCGTGCCGTCAATGTCCAGGAACAAGGCCCACGGCCCTGTTGGGAGCTCAGGCGCGGGCAGCTTTGGCAGAAGCGACATCACAGCGCCGCCACCCGTCTGCGATCGAGCAGCGAGATCACGTTGCCCGATGAGGTCGGGGCGGCGCCGACGGCGCGATCGACCGCAACGCGTTTGCGCAGGCGCGCGGCATCGAGAAGCATGCTGCCTGCCCACCGGTAGACATTATTGTCGCGAACGACCTCACGCATCCTTTGCATGCGCTGCCGCTGCTCTTCCGACGACATCGTCAAAGCCTGCAACAAGGCGTCGCCCATCATTGTGGCGTCGTAGGGATTGACGATCAGCGCTTCCAGCAATTCCTTGGAAGCGCCGGCGAACATGCTGAGCAGCAGGACCCCCTGTTCGTCATTGCGCGCCGCGACGAACTCCTTGGCCACCAGGTTCATGCCGTCATGCAGGCTCGTGACCAAGCAAACGTCGGCGGCCCGGTAGATTTCGTAGACCTGTTCCTGCGAATGATGTTCCGTGACCATCAGCACGGGAGTGTAGCCGTCGCGGCCATAGCGCCGGTTGAGATCCTCGGCTTGACGCAGACACTCTTCATGCAACTGTTGGTATGCGGGCAAGGTGCCGCGACTGGGTGCCGCGATCTGCAGGAAGGCGACCTTGCCAATCCATTCCGGATGGAGCCTCAGCAGCTCATCGAGTGCGGTAAAGCGATCGAGGATGCCCTTCGTGTAGTCGAGACGTTCGACGCCGACACACAGCCTGACATCGTCCGCCAGCCCGAATTTTTCACGAACATGCCGCCGGCATTGCGCCACGTCGGGCAGCTGGGCCTGTCGAGCCGGCTCCCATTCGATTGAAATCGGATACGCGTGAACCAGGCTGATCTGGCCGCCATAGGAGATGGCGGAATCCTCGCGCTCGATCCTGCTCTCCAGGAAGCGGTCGACGCTGTCGATGAAGTTGTTGCAATGGAACTGGGTGTGAAAGCCGACGATCGAACTGCCCAACAATCCTTCTAGGATCTTCTCGCGCCATGGGCAGATGCTGAACACCTCGGAATTCGGCCATGGAATGTGCCAGAAGGTGATGATGATGGCTTCCGGCAGGCGCTCCCGGATCATCCGCGGCAACAGGGCGAAATGGTAGTCCTGGACCAGCACGATGGGCCGCTCGTTACGTGCCTCCGCGACGACGGTGTCGGCGAATTTGCGGTTGACCGCCTCGTAGGCCTCCCAGTCGGACGCACGGAATATCGGTCGGGTGAAGGCTATGTGGCACAGCGGCCAAAGCCCCTCATTGGCAAAGCCGAGATAATAGCCTTGCTGTTCTTCCTCGCTCAGCCAGACACGGCGCAACGTATAGGAAGGGTTTTCCGGCGGCACTTCGACGCGGTCGTTTTCGTCGACCACCAGCGCATCGGCCGAACCGCCGCCATAGGCGATCCATGTGCCCGCACAGGCGCGCGTGATCGGCTCCAGGGCGGAGACCAGCCCGCTGGCGGGTACGACCAGCTGGATGCCGTCGCCGTTGCGGTTATGGATGTAGGGTTCGCGATTTGACACCACGATCACCTGTGCATCGGGAAGTTCCTTCGCCAGAATGTGACGCAACGTTTCCGGCGACCATTGGACGAGGGCGGCGGCCGCGGATTGCCCGTTCTTTTCGAACTCCGGCAATGGGCTGCGAACGGATCCTGCTTCGAGACGGGCGAGCTTCATGTTTCTGGCCCGGCGCGCCCGTGACAGCACCACCGCGAGCGCGACGCATGAGATACCGACGATTACGAGAACGAAGAGCCACAGTGCGGCCGAGGGTACGACCAGGTACGAACTGTTGTCGGGCATTTCGAATTGATTACCTTTCAATGGGACGCGGCAGATCCACCGACAGGAACTCCAGCATCCTTGGCGTGCTGATCCAACGTTCCGCACCCGTGATGGTTCCGATTTTTCAGCTCTTGACCACCAGTGGCACCAATCCTTCATGCGCATCCGCAAGGAAGGCACCGACACGATCCCCCACGCGCTGAAACGTCAGGTCCACCGCCACATGTCCCACCGAGAGATGGCGAATGACAAGATTGTCGATGCCGATCGGCAAGTGCGGCCGGGTCACGTGAATTTCGTTCGTCCAACCGTCGATCTGTAGGCCGAGGCAGGCCTGCATGAGCATGAAGGCGGAGCCCGCGGACCAGGCCTGCGGCAGGCAAGCCACCGGATAGGCAATCGGCGCTTCGCCGGCCGAGCGCGTGAACCCGCAGAACAGTTCGGGTAGCCGCATGTTGAAATGAACCGCGGATTCGAAGGTCCCGCTCATCAACCGCACCACGCTGTCGCGGATGCCGTATCGCGCCAGCCCGGCGGCGCAGATCGCGGTGTCGTGCGGCCAGATGGATCCGTTATGATAGGACATCGGATTGAAGAAGATCGCATCGTCCGCCAGCGTTCTCAGCCCCCAGCCGGAATGGAACGAAGCCGACAGCAGCTGGTCGGCGACCATGCGTGCGCGATCCGGATTGGGAAGGCCGACATAGAGCAGGTGACCCGCATTGGACGTGCGCACCTTGCAGGGTTGGCCATCGCCATCGATCGCCAGCGCATAGTAGCCAAGCTCTTCGATCCAGAAGTGGCGTTCGACTTGTTGGCGAATGGCATCGGCGCGCAGCTCCCAATTCTCCGCCCGCTCCTCTTCGCCGCGCAGCCGTGCCAGCTTTGCCAATCCCCGAAATGCTGCAAAGACGTAACCCTGCACCTCGACCAGCGCGATCGGCCCTTTCGGAATGCGGCCGTCGGCATGGAAGACGGAATCGAAGCTGTCCTTCCATCCCTGGTTGGCAAGGCCGGATTCCGCGGCGCGCTGATAGGTAAGAAACCCTGTCGAACGGCTCGCTGTCTCGATCCACTCGGCGGCGGCGCACAGCGATGGCCAAAGGCCATCGATGAAAGCCGTGTCTCCCGTGCGGTCCGCATAGGCGCAGGCGAGATGGATGTAGAGGGGCGTCGTATCGACGCCGCCATAGTAGCGGCCGAACGGCAACTCGCTCAGCGCCGCCATCTCGCCCTTGCGGGTCTCGTGCATGATCTTGCCGGGCTCGGAATCGCTGAAGGGAGAGGTTTCGGTCGCCTGGTGCTGGGCGAGAAAGGCAAGCACGCCACGAGCCAGGCCGGGATTGAGCCAAAGCATCTGCAGAGCTGAAATCACGCCGTCGCGGCCGAAGGCGGTGGAGAACCACGGGATCCCGGCATATGGGTAAGGCCCAGTCGCCAGTTCCGTGGTGAGCAATGCCACATCGGCACGCGCCCGTTCCATCCAATCATTGAAGACGCGGCCTGAACTGTGCAGCGTTGCCCCATGCCGGCGCTTGGCGCGCATGCCGAAACGGGCGCGCGCCGCCGCGGCCCGGAAACGTTCACTTTGCGGGCGGGCCGTTGTCTTGCTCCCCACCTCCACATACAGCGTCTGGCGGCTGCGCTTGGTGACGGCAATGAAGAAATCCGCCCGCTCGGAGGTCAGTTGATCCGGGGGCTGTGAAAACGAAATGGCAGAGGTCCGCACGACCTTGTCCAGCCCTTCGTAGCGGAGCACGACCGAACTCTGGTCGATCTCGGCCGTGTGCGCGGTACCGCGCTTGGAGCGGGTCGAGCCCCGGACTTCGAACATGTCGCGAAAATCAACGCCGAAGCGCAGTGACACCAAGACCGTCGAATGCTCCCGGCTATAGTTCGAGAGCGTGATGCGTTCATATAGCCTTTCCTGCCACAGAAGCCTGACCCGCTCGATATGGATCGCGCCCTGCGGAATCTGGCGGCCCGCGGCGCTCTCGATCGGCAGATTGGTCAGGTTGCTGGTGAACAGGACGTTGTCCTGGCTGAGCGATGCGCCCAGCAGCGACAACGATCGTCCGCCAACCGTCAGGCGAAATTCGGAGAGCACGCGCGTGTCGTCGCGGAAGAAGCCGTCGCCGGCGCCACGTATGTCGCCATAGGCGTCGGCGACGGCAAAGCAATCGCCATGCTTGAGAGCGTAAAGCCGATGCGGCTCCCTGGGCGCGGTTTCGTCCAGGGAAGCCAGTGCTATCGCAGGATCGAGCTTGCGCTCGTCGAGTTGGGTAATGGTCAAGAAGATTGTCCCGTGCTGGTTTCCGAACGGGTTGAAGATCTATGAGGCCCTGCTCTCTTCGTGGCCGGTGGTCAGCCGCGAATAGGCCTCGACATAATCCCTGGCCATTCTATCGGCCGAAAACCGCCTTTCGAAGGCCGTTCTTATTCGTCGCCTGTCGAGTTGCAGGAGAGCCGGCATCGAGGCGACGGCATCTTCGATGGTTTCGACGACAAAGCCGGTGACCCCATGATCGATGATCTCGGGCATAGCGCCGCAACTCCAAGCCATGACCGGGGTTCCGCACGCCATGGCCTCGATCACCGCAAGCCCGAAGGGTTCAGGCCAGTCGATGGGAAACAGCAAGGCGGCCGCATTGCCCAGAAACCGGGCCTTCTGGTCCTCACCAATCTCGCCGACATACTCGACCCGGTCGCCATCGATCAGCGGCTGCACGACTTCCTCGAAATAGGCGCGGTCGCCATCGCCGACCTTGGCGGCGAGCTTCAGTTTCAGGCCGGTTCGGCGGGCAATCTCGATTGCCCGGTCCGGCCGCTTGTCGCGTGACATTCTGCCGAGAAAAGCAAGGTAGGTACCGTCCGAACCGGCCTCGAAATCGGCCTCATAAAGGTCAAGCGGCAGCCCGTGATGGATCGTCGCCAGCCAGTTCGCGGATGCGAACCGCGCCCGCTGGCTGCGGGATATGGAAATCATGGGGAACCGCGGGAACCGGTCATAGGCTTGCGCGAGGTCCGCGTAATCCAGCCTGCCATGCGGCGTTGTCACTGTGCGCTGCGGCATATCACGGAAAAACGGGAAATGCAGGAAATGGCTCAGATGGAAATGCACGACGTCGAAGTCGTCGGCTCGTTTGCGCACTTCGTCGAGCATCGACAAATGTGCCGCGATCTCGGACTTCAGCGGACGCGGATCGAGACGAAGCGCCCTTTCGCGGCATGGCACCAGTTTGGCGGAGCTCTTCGTGTCGCCGCTGGCAAACAACGTCACCTCGTGGCCGAGATCGATGAGAGCTTCGGTAAGATACGAGATGATACGCTCGGTACCCCCGTAAAGTCGTGGCGGCACCGATTCGTAGAGTGGTGCGACATGGGCAATCTTCATGTCCCGGCGTCCCTCAATGAGCTGGTCATAGAGCCAAAATGCATCAAGGCCCGGATCGTTCCTATATCAGCGCAAGATGCGTCGAATGATCGATCCGTCCCCTGTTTGAGTAGATCCGCCGCCCTATTTCCTTCTGGTGCTGTCGACCTTGCGCTTGCGGCAGCCGAAGGAGGCCCAGATGCAGCAACCCAGGGATATCGCAGCGCGGCGCCTGAGCATGATCATCGAGCAATATGTCGAGGCCAGAAAACGGCATTTTGGCTTTGTGTCGACTGATCAGGCTGCCCGAGTGATCCGCAGAACCCTGAAGCCCGATCCTTCGGAGCCAGCGCTTTCCGATCACGACCTCGACGACATGGTCGCCGCCCTCGCCGTGAAGAACGGCCTGGCCGTCATCTTCGACCGTGGCGTGCGGGGACCGGCCAACGGCGCCGAGGCCGACCTGAACAGAAAGGAACCGATCATGCGAGCACCGACGGAGACCCCGGATGTTGCCGGCGCGGTGGACGCTATCCTGAGCGATCGCACTGCCCAGCTTTCGATGAGCGCGGTCATCTCGTTGCTGCGCGAACGGACCGGCACCAAGCGATCCGACGCGGATCTGACAGGACTGATCGCCAAGAAAGCCGCCGTTCTGGACGTGCACCTGTCAGGAGGCGTCTGAACGGTCGTTGAGCGCCGCAAGGATACATGGGCAAACCAAAAGCGCTGACATGTCATTTGGCGATGGTGAGCGCGATGGGATTCGAACCCATGACCTACTGATTAAAAGTCAGTTGCTCTACCGGCTGAGCTACGCGCTCCCGCGGGCTCGAAAAGGCCGCCCTCGAAATTGCGCGGAACATAGGGAGAGTGCCGCGACCGGTCAACCGGAAAAGATGGGTTCCAAACCTGCTCTTTGCCCTAGACTAATTCGCCGCCTCTTGCTTGTTCCCCCGGGTTCTGGCGAGCAGTCCGGCGGTTTGGGTTTCGGTGCGGGAACGGCTGCCTACACGGCGGAACAAATCCGACGCACTGTCGTTTTTTGCCAAAGGGACGTTCGCCAAACCCTCGAGGAGAATACCAATGAATAGAATCACAACGGGCCTGCTTGCCGCCACCCTTTCGGCGACATTCGTCGCGGCGGAGGTGGTGCCGGTCAACGCCCAGCCCAACTACGTGCCACTCTCCCAGGCGGCAGCGCCGGATGTACAGACGGTGCAATACCGGGAGTGGAGGAGAAACCGCTCCTTCGACCGCAATTTCTCGCGCAATCGAAGCTTTAGCCGCAACGGTGACATGTATTGGAATGGGCATCGCGGCTATCGTGAATATCGCCGCGGCTATCGCCGTCATGGCGACTACTGGTTCCCGCTGGCCGCCTTCGCGACTGGCGCGCTGATCACCGGCGCGATTGTCAACAACGAGAACAACCGCGTCTATGAAGGCAACTCGCACGTTCAGTGGTGCTACGATCATTATCGGAGCTATCGCGCTTCCGACAACACCTTCCAGCCGAACAATGGTCCTCGTCGGGAGTGCCGCTCCCCTTACTGATCCCTGTTGAGTATCAGTAGCTGATAATGGTGAGTAAAGGCCCGTGTATAGAAGACGCGGGCCTTGTCGCGTCTATCCTAACATGGTTGGCAGTGGTCGCGTTTGTCAGCTGGCCCAGCTCAGGCTCTTGATAACCAGGTAAAGACCGCCGACTTTGCCGCGGGGAGAGCGGTACGCTCCAACAGCGTCGCAAATCCGTACCATAGCCCCGCTGAGTTCCCATCCGAGTGCTTCGAGGTCGTCGTCGGTATCGACCACGTAAGCCTGCGCCAGCTCGTCGATGCCGTTCTGTTCCCCGAAGGATCGGACCTGCTTTGCGTCCGCAAGGAGTTCGTCGGGCAGGTTGGAGTTCGCCCAGGCCCACAGCCAGTTGCCAGCCATTGTGCTCGTGGAACCCGCGATCTGGATTTCGGCGACGACCGCGACCTTTCCTTCCTGTGAAAACAGCAGCTTCCCCGCTGTCAGGTCGTAGTCATAGCGCGGCCAGTGCCCCAAGTGGAAATCCTTCTCCAGACGGGCGTTCTTCGCGGTAAGCTGTTCGAATGCCTCCGCGCACCAGTTGCGATACCATTCTGGCGTCATTTTCCCCCTCGCCAGACCCTCACCTCAAGGCGATTATGGCACGCTCAATGTCCGGCGCACAGCGTCGCGCCAGCCCGCCAATTTGACGGACCGGGTAGCGGATTCCATGTCGGGCACGAACCGCCGCTCCAGGGCCCAGGTCTTCGCGAATTCCCGCGCCTTCGGCCATACGCCGGCCTTCGAACCGGCAAGCCACGCCGCCCCCAGCGCGGTCGTCTCCAGAATTGTCGGCCGATCGACCGGCGCGTCGAGAATGTCGGCCAGGCGCTGCATGGTCCAGTCCGACGCCACCATCCCGCCATCGACCCTGAGCACTGTCTTTGCCTTGGCGCCCTTCCAATCCTTGTGCATGGCGTTGAGCAGGTCGCGGGTCTGGTAGGCGACGGATTCCAGTGCCGCGCGGGCAAACTCCGCCGGTCCGGTGTTGCGGGTCAATCCGAAAATCGCGCCCCGCGCCTCGGCATCCCAGTGCGGCGCACCGAGCCCGACAAAGGCCGGCACCAGATAGACGTTCTGCGTCGGATCGGCTTCCGCCGCGAGTTTGCCGCTCTGTTCTGCCTTGCCGATCACCTTGATGCCGTCGCGCAGCCATTGCACGGCAGCCCCAGCGATGAAGATCGAGCCTTCCAGCGCATAGGTGGTCTTGCCGTTCAGCCGATAGGCAATGGTGGTCAAGAGTCGGTTCTTCGACCGCACCAGGTCGCTGCCGGTGTTGAGCAACGCAAAACAGCCGGTGCCATAGGTGGATTTCATCATGCCCGGCTCGAAGCAGGCCTGGCCAATCGTCGCGGCATGCTGGTCGCCGGCAACGCCGAGGATTCTGATTTCGGCGCCAAACAGGTTTTTCTCTGTTATTCCATAATCATCGGCGCAATCCTTGACTTCGGGCAGCATCGCGGCGGGGATGCGCAGGATGGCCAGCAGCTCTTCGTCCCAGGCATTCTCCGCAATGTTGTAGACCAGCGTGCGCGACGCGTTGGTGGCATCCGTGGCGTGAACCTTGCCGCCGGTCAGCCGCCAGATCAAAAAGCTGTCGATGGTGCCGGCGAGCAGCTCGCCCTTCTCGGCACGCTTCCTCGCGCCCTTCACCTTGTCCAGCATCCAGGCGATCTTGGTGCCGGAGAAATAGGGGTCGAGCAGCAGGCCGGTCTTGCGGGTGAATTTCTTCTCAAGCCCCTGCTTCCTGAGCTTCTGGCATAGCGGAGCGGTGCGCCGGTCCTGCCAGACAATGGCGTTGTGAATCGGTTTGCCGGTCGCTTTGTCCCAGATGACGACCGTCTCGCGCTGGTTGGTGATGCCGATCGCAGCCACATCCGAAGCGTCGCGGCCGGCATTCTTCAGCGCGGCCCTCACCGTCTCAATGACGCTCGACCAGATCTCCTCCGGGTCGTGTTCGACCCAGCCTGAGGCCGGATAGTGCTGGGCGAATTCCTTCTGCCCGCTGCCTGCGACATTCATCGTGCCGTCGAACAGGATCGCCCGTGTCGATGTCGTTCCCTGGTCGATCGCAAGCACCAAACCGCTCATTCTGCATCCTCCGCCTTAACAAAAAGAAGGGAGACGGCAACGCGCCGCCTCCCTCAATTTCACACGGGCGCGAACGCCCGCATAGATCGTCTTACTTTTGCCAGCTCTTGACCAGTTCGTCGTAGTTGATGGTGACCGGCTTTTCCTTCTCGTTCTCGATCTTGAGCTGAGGCGCGAGATTGCCCTTCTTGACCGCGTCGGCGTTCCAGTAGGCGAGATCATGCTCTTCGGCCATCTTCGGGCCGATATCGCCCTGGACACCCGATTTCTCGATGCGGCTCATGACCTTCTCCTGCTCGCCGCAGAGCGAGTCCATCGCTTCCTGCGCCGTCTTGGCTCCGGACGACGCATCGCCGATTGCCTGCCACCAGAGCTGAGCCAGCTTCGGATAGTCAGGCACGTTGGTGCCGGTCGGGGACCACTGCACACGGGCGGGTGAGCGGTAGAACTCGATCAGGCCGCCGAGCTTCGGCGCACGTTCGGTGAAGCTCTTGTCGTGGATAGTACTCTCGCGGATGAAAGTCAGGCCGACATGGCTCTTCTTCACGTCCACGGTCTTCGAGGTGACGAATTGCGCGTAAAGCCAGGCGGCCTTGGCGCGATCGGTCGGCGTCGACTTCATCAGCGTCCAGGAACCCACGTCCTGGTAGCCGAGCTTCATGCCGTCCTTCCAGTAGACGCCGTGCGGCGACGGCGCCATGCGCCACTTCGGCGTGCCATCGTCGTTCAGCACCGCCTTGGCGCCGGCGTCGACCATCGAAGCGGTGAAGGCGGTGTACCAGAAGATCTGCTGGGCAACCGCCCCTTGCGCCGGCACCGGGCCGGATTCAGAGAAGGTCATGCCTTGCGCTTCGGCAGGCGCGTAGGCTTTCAACCAGTCGAGATACTTCTGGATCGAATAGACCGCCGCAGGACCATTGGTATCGCCGCCGCGGGCGGTGCAGGAGCCGACAGGGCGTGAATTCTCGTCGACCTTGATGCCCCACTCGTCGACCGGCAAGCCATTCGGCAGGCCCTTGTCGCCATTGCCGGCCATCGACAGCCAGGCGTCGGTGAACCGCCAGCCCAGCGACGGGTCCTTCTTGCCGTAGTCCATGTGGCCATAGACCTTCTTGCCGTCTATCTCGCGACCGGTGAAGAATTCGGCGATGTCCTCATACGCCGACCAATTGACCGGAACGCCGAGGTCGTAGCCGTATTTCGCCTTGAAGTCGGCCTTGTTCTTCTCGTCGTTGAACCAGTCGTAACGGAACCAGTAGAGGTTGGCGAACTGCTGATCGGGCAGTTGGTAGAGCTTCTTGTCGGGAGCCGTCGTGAACGAGGTGCCGATGAAGTCCTTCAGGTCCAGGTTCGGATTGGTGACGTCCTTGCCCTCACCCGCCATCCAGTCGGTCAGATTGCGCACCTGCTGGTAGCGCCAGTGGGTGCCGATCAGGTCGGAATCGTTGACCCAGCCGTCGTAGAGGTTCTGGCCGGTCTGCATCTGCGTCTGGATCTTCTCAACGACGTCGCCTTCCTGGATAACGTCATGTGTGATCTTGATGCCGGTGATGGCGGTAAAGGCCGGCGCCAGCACCTGCGATTCATACTGGTGGGTGGCGATGGTTTCAGAGACGACCTTGATGTCCATGCCGGCGAACGGCTTGGCGGCGTCGATGAACCATTGCATTTCGGCTTCCTGATCGGCGCGCGAAAGCGTCGACAGGGGGCCGATTTCCTTGTCCAGGAAGGACTTGGCTTCGTCCATTCCGGCATAGGCATTGCCTGCCCCCAGCAACAGGACAAGGGCGGTCGTTGACGTTAAAAATTGCCGTCGCATTAGTTTCCTCCACAGTTTTAAGTTTCAAGTGCGATCTGGAGCAGTCGCCGGCACGCGGCCGCTCCAACAGTTTCCCCCTCTATACGTAGCGGAACACGCCGACGGCGTAGACCACGGAGAGAGCGAGAGCCCACCAAAGGTTGGATCCGACGAGACCCAGCCAAGCGAGATGAATAAAGGCACTGCCAAGCAGCGACAGAAACAGGCGATCGCCGCGTGTCGTCTCGAAGCGCAGCATGCCGACGCGCGGATTGCCGCCTGGCGAGGCGTATTCCCAAGCGGCCATGCCGCACAGCAACAGAAAAATGGTGGCGAAGAAAGCGGCCGTCGGCCACGTCCACGCCATCCAGGAGAGGTCGAGATTCATGATCATACCCTCCCCAGGGCGAAGCCCTTGGCGATATAGTTGCGGACAAACCAGATGACCAGCGCACCAGGGATCAGCGTCAGCACGCCGGCTGCGGCAAGGAGGCCCCAGTCCATGCCGGCGGCCGATACGGTGCGCGTCATGGTGGCGGCGATCGGCTTGGCGTCGGTGGTGGTCAGTGTGCGCGCGATCAACAGTTCCACCCATGAGAACATGAAGCAGAAGAAGCAGGCGACGCCGATGCCGCTGGCGATCAGCGGCATGAATATCCTGACAAAGAAGCGCGGGAACGAATAGCCGTCGATATAGGCGGTTTCATCGATCTCCTTCGGCACGCCCGACATGAAGCCTTCGAGGATCCACACCGCCAGCGGCACGTTGAACAGGCAGTGCGCCAGCGCCACCGCAATGTGCGTGTCGATGAGGCCGAAGGCCGAATAGAGCTGGAAGAACGGCAGTGCGAACACGGCCGGCGGCGCCATGCGGTTGGTCAGCAGCCAGAAGAATAGATGCTTATCGCCGAGGAAACGATAGCGCGAGAAAGCGTAAGCCGCAGGCAGCGCCACCGACACCGAAATCAACATGTTCATGACGACATAGGTGATCGAGTTGATGTAGCCGGAATACCAAGCCCTCTGCGTGAAGATGGTGACGTAGTTGGCGATTGTCGGCGTGTGCGGGTAGAGCGTCATCGAGTTGACGATCTCGGCATTGGTCTTGAAGCTCATATTGATGAGCCAGTAAATCGGCAGCAGAAGTACGATGATGTAGAGCGTCGGCACGATCCACCACCAGCGCGATTCCTCGCCGCGCCGGCGCATGCGCCTGTCGAGATCGCTCTGCGACAGTGTACCGGCGAGACTTTCCGAGGCGGTCCCGTTCATCGCATTGCGCTCGGTTCGTTCATTGGCGCCAGCCATTTCAGCGCTCCGCGTCGTAATTGGTCATCACGGTGTAGAACACCCATGACAACAACAGGATGATGAGGAAGTAGACCAGCGACATGGCGGCCGCCGGGCCAAGGTCGAACTGGCCGAGCGCCGTCTTGACGAGGTCGATCGACAGGAAGGTCGTCGAGTTGCCCGGCCCGCCGCCGGTGACGACGAACGGTTCGGTGTAGATCATGAAACTGTCCATGAAGCGCAGCAGCACGGCGATCAAAAGCACGCGCTGCATCTTCGGCAGCTGGATGTAGCGGAATACCGCCCAGCGCGAGGCCCCGTCGATCTTTGCCGCCTGGTAGAAGGCATCGGGGATCGAGACCAGCCCGGCGTAGCAGAGCAGCACGACAAGGCTGGTCCAGTGCCAGACATCCATGACGATGATCGTCACCCAGGCATCGAACGGATCCTGCACGTAATTGTAGTCGATGCCGATCGCGTTAAGGTAATAGCCCAACAGTCCGATGTCGTTGCGTCCGAACACCTGCCAGATGGTGCCGACGACATTCCACGGGATCAGCAGTGGCAGCGACATCAGCACCAGGCAGACCGGCACGCCCCAGCCCTTCTTCGGCATGTTGAGCGCGATGAAGATGCCGAGCGGCACCTCGATCGCCAGGATGATAAAGGAAAAGATCAGGTTGCGAACCATCGCTTCCCAGAAGCGGCTGGATGAAAGCAGTTCCTCGAACCATTCGGTGCCGGCCCAGGTAAAGACATTGTTGCCGAACGTGTCCTGCACCGAATAGTTGACCACCGTCATCAGCGGGATGACGGCGGTGAAGGCCACCAGCACCAGCACCGGGAGCACGAGGAACCAGGCCTTGTTGTTCCAGGTCTTGTCCATCTATGCCCCCATCTCGACACGCCAGGAATCGGCATAGATGTTGATGCCGGCCGGATCGAACCGCACCTTCGGTTCGGCTGGCACGGTCTCGTCCTCACCGATGACGGCAGCGATGTCCCTGCCTTCCAGCTTGGCGCGAACCACCTTGTGGCGGCCGACATCCTCGACCTTGGTGATCGAGACGGCCATGCCGTCCCGGCCGAGCCGCACATATTCGGGGCGAATGCCGAGTTCGACGGCGCCGCCGGCGGCTTTGGGCGCGCCCGGCAGTTCGATACGCTGCGAGCCGAGCGTCGCCGTCTTGCCGTCGATCGCCACAGGCATGACGTTCATGCCCGGCGAACCGATGAAATAACCGACAAAGGTATGGCGCGGCCGCTCGAACAGTTCGGCCGGCGTGCCGATCTGCACGATGCCGCCATCATACATGACGACGACCTGGTCAGCGAAGGTCAGCGCCTCGGTCTGGTCGTGGGTGACATACACCATCGTGTAGCCGAAGCGGCGATGAAGCTGTTTCAATTGCGAGCGCAGCACCCACTTCATATGCGGGTCGATGACGGTCAGCGGCTCGTCGAACAGGATGGCGTTGACGTCCGAGCGCACCAGGCCGCGGCCGAGCGAGATCTTCTGCTTCTGGTCGGCGGTCAGGCCCCTGGCCTTCTTCTTCGCCCAGGACGCCAGGTCGATCATCTCCAGCGTCTCGCGCACCTTGCGGTCGACATCTGCCTCCGGTACGCCGCGATTGCGTAGCGGGAACGCCAGATTGTCATAGACCGTCATGGTGTCGTAGATGACCGGGAACTGGAACACCTGCGCGATATTGCGCTCCTGCGTCGACAGATTGGTCACGTCCCTGCCGTTGAACAGCAACTGGCCATGCGAGGGATGCAGCAGCCCCGATATGATGTTGAGCAGCGTGGTCTTGCCGCAGCCGGACGGTCCGAGCAGCGCATAGGCACCACCATCCTCGAAAGTGTGATGCACTTCGCGCAGCGCGAAATCGGCATCCTTGCGCGGGTTCGGTAGATAGGAATGCCTGACATGGTTGACGTCGATGCGCGCCATATCGTCCTCCTCAAGCCGCCAGCTTCGGCGCGGTCACGGCCCGGCCGTGCTCGTCGAAGACCATGATGTGACGTGGATCGATGAACACTTCGACCACCGCGTCTGTCTCGAAATCCCTGATGCCATGGGTCAACATCACCCAGCGCACATCGGCAAAGTCGAGATGGATGAAGCTTTCGGACCCGGTGATTTCCGTGATGGTGACCTTCGCCCGCACCGGCACCGCGGAGGCATTGGGCCGGTCGAGCGAAAGATGGTGCGGCTGGAAGCCGACCGTATAGTTCGCATCGGCGATGCCGACGAGATCAGCGGGTACCGGCAGCTTGACGCCGCCCTCCAGCAGAAAATCCGCCCCCTTCTTGGCCAGCACGATGGTGTTGAGCGGCGGATCGGCGAAGGTCCTCGCCGTCACCAGGTCGACCGGCTTGCGGAATACGTCGATGGTCGGCCCGAACTGGGTGATGCGGCCTTCCGACAGCGTTGCCGTATTGCCGCCGAGCAGCAGGGCCTCATGTGGCTCGGTGGTGGCATAGACGAAGATGGTACCGGCGGCCGCGAATATCCTCGGCAGTTCGGCTCGCAATTCCTCCCGCAATTTGTAGTCGAGATTGGCGAGCGGTTCGTCGAGCAGCACAAGGCTGGCATTCTTGACGATGGCGCGCGCCAGCGCGGTGCGCTGCTGCTGCCCGCCCGACAGACTGAGGGGCGTGCGGTCGAGATAGGGGGTCAGTTTGAGGAGTGCCGCCGCTTCGCGCACCTGGCTGTCGATCTTGCCCTGCTCGACGCCGGCCACCTTGAGGGGTGAGGCGATATTGTCATAGACGGTCATCGCCGGATAATTGATGAACTGCTGGTAGACCATGGCGATCTTGCGCTTCTGCACAGGCGTGCCAGTGACATTCCGGCCATCGAACCAGACCGAGCCGGAGGTCGGCACATCGAGGCCGGCCATCAGCCGCATCAGGCTGGTCTTGCCTGAAAGCGTGGGCCCGAGCAAAACGTTGAGCGAGCCGTGCTGAAGCGTCAGCGACACGTCGCGGATGTGCTCGACCGCACCGACCGTCTTGGTGACGTTCCTCAGTTCCAGCATGACGCCTCCTCCCAGGCTTTCCGCATCAGCTCAAAACCCCTCTTCATTCGGCGGCCGCGACGTGCTGCCGGCTTATGCCGCGCATGAATTCATCGAGTGCCGCGACCTGCTCGCGGTTAAGATGCAGGCCGCGCTTGGTCCGCCGCCACAGCACGTCTTCCGCCGTGACAGCCCATTCGTTTTCGACGAGATAGCGCACCTCGGCTTCGTGGAGATCGCCACCGAAATTGCGGCCGAGATCGGCGATCGACTTGGCCAAGCCGAGCAGCACCTGTACACGCGTTCCATAGAGCCTCGTCAGCCGGCGCGCCAAGCGCTGGTCGAGGAAAGGATAGGCGCTTTTCAGCTTCGCCACCTGCGCATCGAAACCCGTGGCCGGAAAATCGCCGCCCGGCAGCGGCGCATCTGATGTCCACGGCTTGCCGCGCTTGCCGAGAAAACCTTCGATCTTCTCCAGCATCGATTCCGACAGCCGGCGGTAGGTGGTGATCTTGCCGCCAAACGCGTTGACCAGCGGCGCGGCGCCGTCGCCGCCATCCGCCTTCAGCACATAGTCACGTGTCGCTTCCTGCGCCTTGGAGGCGCCGTCATCGTAGAGCGGACGCACGGCCGAATAGGTCCAGACGATGTCGGAACGCTTGACGGGAACCGCGAAATACTCGCTCGCCGCGGCACAGAGATAGTCGATCTCGGTGTCGCTGATCCTCACATCATGTGGGTCGCCGGGATAATCCTGGTCGGTGGTGCCGATCAGCGTGAACTCGTCCTCGTAGGGGATGGCGAAGATGATGCGGCCGTCCCTGTTCTGGAAGAAATAGGCGCGCGGGTCGTCGAACTTCTTGGCGATGACGATGTGGCTGCCCTGCACGAGGCGGACATTGTGCACGTCGTTGAGGCCGACGACGCCGGACAGCACGTGGTCGACCCAAGGACCCGCCGCATTGACCAGCAACCGTGCCTTGACCTCGTCGGTCTCGCCGGTCCGCAGGTCCTCGATCTTTATCGCCCAGATTCCGCCCTCGCGGCGCGCTCCAACCACTTTGGTGCGAGTCCGGATCGTTGCGCCCCGGTCAGCGGCGTCACGAGCATTCAGCGCCACCAGCCGCGCGTCGTTGACCCAGCCATCCGAATATTCGAAAGCCTTTTTGAACAGCGGCTTCAAAGGCTTGCCCGCCGGGTCGCTTGCCATGTCGAGCGTTCTGGTCGCCGGCAGCAACTTGCGCCCGCCGATGTGGTCGTAAAGGAAAAGGCCGAGCCGGATCAGCCAGGCCGGGCGCAGGCCCTTGGCATAGGGCAGCACGAAGCGCATCGGCCAGATGATGTGCGGAGCGTTCTTCCACAGAACCTCGCGCTCCATCAGCGCCTCGCGCACCAGGCGGAATTCATAGAATTCGAGATAGCGCAGCCCGCCATGGATCAGCTTGGTCGAACCGGACGAGGTTCCGCTGGCGAGATCGTTCATTTCGGCGAGAAAGACCGAGAACCCGCGTCCCACGGCATCGCGGGCGATGCCGCAGCCGTTGATGCCGCCACCTATGACGAAAATGTCCCGGACTGAAGATGTGTCCACCTAGCTCCTCCACGATTTCGCATTGCACCATTTTTGCTCTTTTGCGAAACCGTGGCGGAATTATTTCGAACTCATAACGAATGTCAAACGAAATATCACACGCCTGTGAGAAGACCGTGAATTGCGTCAGCCAAGCGACGTCTCGATGAGCTGAACCTCGGCCTCCTGGCAGATCTTGCGCACGGACGGGATGTCGCAGCGATCGGTGATGAAGGTGTTGACCTGCGACAGATGGCCGATACGCACAGGCGCCGTGCGTTCGAACTTGGTCTGGTCGGAAACCAGGATGACGTGCCTGGCGTTGGCGATGATCGCTTGCGCCACCTTCACCTCGCGGAAATCAAAATCGAGCAGCGCGCCATCATGATCGATAGCCGAGGCGCCGATGACAGCGTAGTCGACCTTGAACTGCCTGATGAAATCGACCGCCGCCTCGCCGACAACACCCCCGTCGGAGCCGCGCACCACGCCGCCCGCAATCACCACCTCGATCGAGGGATAGATGCGCATCCTATTGGCAACATTGATGTTATTGGTGATGACCATCAGGCCGTCGTGATCGAGTAGCGCCTTGCTGACCGCCTCTGTCGTGGTGCCGATGTTGATGAACAGCGAGGCGTTGTCGGGGATCAGCCTGGCCGCCGCGCGGCCTATCGCTTCCTTCTCGTCGGCCGCGATCTTGCGCCTGGCTTCATACTCCATGTTCTCGATACCGGACGGGAACAAGGCGCCGCCATGGACACGCGAAAGCAGCCGCTGGTCGCACAAATCGTTGAGGTCCTTGCGTATGGTCTGTGGCGTCACGTTGAAATGCGTGGCCAGGTCATCGACCAGCACGCGGCCGTTGTCCTTGGCCATCTGGATGATCTCGGCATGGCGCGGCGACAGATACATAAGGCAAGCTCCCGTTTTCGTTTTTTTTGCTTATAATAGAAAACGAAACCGATGAAAAGGTGCAAGCCGGCTAACGAAATCTGATGATTGTACGGGTGAACCTCGGTGCCACCTTCATCCAGCCTTTTCAGGCCGTGGCACGCGCAATTTCAGTAATGGCGGTGAAAGCGGCATCGACGTCTCCCGCCGTCGCGTCGAACTGGCCGACCTGGAAGCGGATCGCCACCTTTCCATCGACCTTCGTTTGCGTCAGGTAGATGCGGCCATCGTCGTTGATCGCATTGACGAGCCGCAGATTGTGCTCGTCGGCATCGGCGCCCGAGGTAGCCTTGTGCCGGAACGAAAACAGCGACAGCATCGGCTCGGTGACGATCTCGAAATCCACCTCCCTTGCCAGCCGAGCGGCAAGGCCCTCGCTCCAGGCGACATGATTGCGGATCATGGTTCGCAGGTTTTCCAGTCCATGCGCGCGCAGCAGAAACCAAAGCTTCAGCGCCCGGAAGCGCCGACCAAGCGGCACCGACCATTCGGAATAGTTGATGATGCCGTCGCGGCCATGTGTCTTAAGGAATTCGGGCTTGATGGCCAGCGTGCGAACGAGGTCCTCGGGCTGGCGAATGAACTGCATCGAGCAGTCGAATTGCGCGCCCAGCCATTTGTGGGGGTTGAAGACGATGGAATCCGCCAGCTCGGCGCCGGCCCAGAAATGCCGGTACTCCGGGCAGATCATCGCCGACCCGGCCCAGGCGGCATCGACATGCAGGTAGAGCCCATGCCGACCGGCGACCGCCGCAATTGCTGCAATATCGTCCGTGCCCCCGGTGCTGGTGCCGCCGACGCTGGCGATGATGCCGGCGGGCAACATGCCGGCCGCGCGGTCGGCGACGATTGCCGCGTCGAGTGCGGCTGCGTCCATGGCGCGAAAACGGCCGGCGACCGGAATGCGCACGAGATTGTCCTCGCCTATGCCTGACACCCAGATCGCCCGATCGATCGAAGTGTGCACCTGGTCGGAGGAATAGATGCGCAACCGGCCCTGCCCGGCCAATCCTTTTTTGTTGCCTTGCCAGTCCAGCGCCCGCTCGCGCATCGTCAACACCGCGTTGAGTGTCGCCGACGAGGCCGAATCCTGGATAACGCCGGAGAATCCTTCCGGCAGGCCGAGCGCCTGGCGCATCCAGTCGACGGTCCGCATTTCAAGCTCGGTCGCCGCCGGCGAGGTCTGCCAGAGCATGCATTGCGCGGCCATCGCCGACACCAGATATTCAGCCACCACCGAGACCGGCGCCGCGTTGGCCGGGAAATAGGCGAAGAAGCGCGGGTGCTGCCAATGCGTCATCCCCGGCACGATCTTCTCTTGGAAATCGGCGAAAATCCTGTCCATCGACTCCGCGTCTTCGGGCGGCGACGCCTCGATGCTCCTGAAAATGTCGCCCGGCTCGATCAGCGGCCGCACCGGCCGCTCACGCAAATTGTTGCGATAGTCGGCGCCCCAATCGGCGGCGCGTTGCGACCATTGCCGGAAATCATCATTGTTCATCTTGTCCTCCCGACAGGTCATTCGCTGCCGGTGGTAGCCGCCGGCTCCTCAAAATCGGATATTAGTCGCCATGTGAAATATTTGAAGCCGCCGACGGGCGCGAGATATGCGGACTAGCCAGGAAAATCCGGCAGGCTGGCGAAGGCCGTCTTCAGCGCATTCGACCATCCATCGGAGATCGTGCGATAATACTGTTCGTCCTGGCCGATCCGCTTCTTAAGGCCGACCTGAAAGGCGTCCTGCTCCAGGAAAAGCAGGTCGAGCGGCAGGCCGACCGACAGGTTCGACTTCAGCGTCGAATCGAACGACACCAGAAGCAGTTTCACCGTCTCGGCCAGGCTCATCGTCTTTTCGTAGGCGCGAATGATGATCGGCTTGCCGTACTTGGTTTCTCCGATCTGGAAGAACGGCGTGTCCTCGGTCGACTCAATGAAATTGCCTTCGGGGTAGATCATGAACAGGCGTGGCGGGCTGCCCTTGATCTGCCCGCCCAGGATGAAGGAAGCATTGAAATAGGAATCGGCCTTCTCGCCGGCGGGCGACGATTGCGCGATCACTTCCTTCACCGTGTCGCCGAGCAGCCGCACCGTCTGGTACATGGATGGCGTCTCGAGCAGCTTCTCATGGCGGTCGGTCACCGCCTTTGTGCGCTCGTCGAGCAGGCTGACCACGGCCTGTGTCGTCGCCAGGTTGCCAGCCGACATCAGCACGATGACGCGCTCGCCCGGCTGTTCCCAGACATGCATCTTCTTGAAGGTCGAGATCGAATCCATACCGGCATTGGTGCGCGTGTCCGACATGAACACGAGCCCGCGATCGATCTTGAGGCCGACGCAATAGGTCATGGAATCTCTTAAGGCGGTAATCCCTGGGGGATTACTGCTCTACCGTGACGGTGACCGCAAGCAGTTCTTCCGCCTGTCCCAGTCGAATTCCCGACACAGGCGAAGCGTCACGGTAGTCGCGGCCGGTGGCCACCTTCACATAGCGTTCGTCGGGAGAAATACCGTTGGCGGGATCGAAGGCAACCCAGCCGAGGCCCGCGACATGCGCTTCTGCCCAGGCGTGGCTTGCTGCCTGCTCCACTGCATCCATCATCAGATAGCCGCTGACATAACGGGCCGGAAATCCCATGGCGCGCGCCGCGGCGGCAAAGATGTGGCTATGGTCCTGGCAGACTCCGGTTTTCAGTACCAAAGCTTCCTCGGCCGAGGTCGTCGCATTGGTTGTCCCCGGCGTGTAGGCGACGCGCTCACCAATGGCGGCCATCAGCCGGTGCAGCCTGTCAAGGTCGGTGCCCTTGCCGACCGCCTCGGTAAGATCACGGATGCCGCCGCCTATCATGGTCAAAGCGGTCTCCTGCGCGAACAACCAGAGTGGCGCGAAGCCTTGATGAGGCCCGCAAACACCCGATGTATCGCGCGTCACCACCTCGCCCAGCGCTTCGACTGTAATGAAGTCGTGGTCACCCTCGACGCTCAACAGCCTGTTGTCGTTGCCGTAATGGTCGGTAAATCGCACTTCCTCGCGCGCACCCTCGACCTTCAGCGCCCAGGACAGCACGGTCTGAGTCGGCCCGCTCACGGGAAGCAGCCGCAGCCTCTGGAGCAAATACTGCACCGGTGCGTCGTAGCGGTATTCGGTCCGGTGCGTGATTTTCAGCCGCATGGCCATCTTCCGTTCGCGTGCATGATCTCTAGCGAAAACCGATATCCACTTCCCGGCATCATGCTCAATAAAACCTGTAGTCCTGCGCGATCTCGTCGCCGAGCCTGGTGTTGTCGCGAATGAACCCGGCCAGGAACTCGTGCAGCCCGGCGTCGAATATGTCCTTGATCGATCCTGCTTGCAGCATTGCCTGCGTGTTTTGCGCCGTCGCATGGCAGGCATGGCGCTCGCCATAGTCGTCGCCCAGGAACTTCAGATGCTCTGCCAGGAAGCGATAGCAGAAGGTCAGCGATCGCGGCATGCGGACGTTGAGAATCAGGTAGTCGGCGATGTTGGTCGGCTTATAGTCGGCATCATAAACCCAGCGATACGAGCGATGCGCCGACACCGAGCGCAGGATCGATTCCCACTGATAGTTGTCGAGCGTCGAGCCGACCCAGGAGATCGACGGCAACAGCACGTAGTATTTCACGTCGAGGATGCGCGCGGTGTTGTCGGCGCGCTCGACATAGGTGCCGAGCTGCGAGAAATCGAAGATCTCGTTGCGCAGCATGGTGCCGTAAAACGAGCCGCGGATCAGCGCGGTCTCGCGCTTGATCGCGTCGAGCACGTTGGGCAGGTCGCGCTCGTCGATCGGCCTCGCCAGCATCCGTTTCAGCGCCATCCAGGCTTCGTTGATGCTCTCCCATGTCTCGCGCGTCAGCGCGGTGCGCACCATGCGCGCATTGTTGCGGGCGGTCTCGATCGACGACATCGTGCTCGATGGGTTCGACGTGTCGCGCAAGAGGAAATCAGAGACATTGGCCGCGGTATAGTCCGGGTATTTCTGCTTGAAGGTGATGTCTGAGCCGGCGCTGAGCAGCACCGAATTCCACTCCTCCGACGCGCTCTGGGTGCGAGTGAGCGCCATGCGCAGCCCGGCGTCGACCAGCCGCGCCATGTTTTCCGCCCGCTCGATATAGCGGTTCATCCAGTAGAGCCCGTTGGCGGTGCGGCCGAGAAGCATGGGAAGGCCCTTCGGGCTAGTGAGTAGGGATTAGTGAATAGTCAGTAGTAAATAGTTGAATCCATATGAGATATGACATGCGCTTTCCCTCTGTAGCTGACTACTCACTACTCACTACTCACTAATCGCTAATCCCTACCGGCTCAGCTCAATCATCCAGCACCCAGGTATCTTTCGTCCCGCCGCCCTGGGAGGAGTTCACCACCAGTGAGCCTTCCTTCAGCGCCACCCGCGTCAGCCCGCCGGGCACGATCTGGATGCGATCCGAGACCAGGACGTAGGGCCTGAGATCGACGTGGCGCGGCGCCAGCCCCTTTTCCGTCAGGATCGGACAGGTCGAGAGCGCGAGCGTCGGCTGGGCGATGTAATTAGACGGTTTGGCCTGCAGCTTCTTGGCGAAATCCTGACATTCCTTCTTGGTCGCCGCTGGGCCGACCAGCATGCCGTAGCCGCCGGAACCATGCACTTCCTTGATCACCAGTTCGTGGATGTGCTCGAGCACATATTTCAGGCTGTCCGGCTCCGAACAGCGCCAGGTCGGGATGTTGCCGAGGATCGCCTTGCGGCCGGTGTAGAATTCGACGATCTCCGGCATATAGGAATAGATCGCCTTGTCGTCGGCGATACCCGTGCCAGGCGCATTGGCGATGGTGATATTGCCGGCGCGATAGACATCCATGATGCCGGGTATGCCAAGCGCTGAATCCGGCCTGAAGGTCAGCGGATCGAGGAAGGAATCATCGACGCGGCGGTAAAGCACGTCGATCTGCTTGTAGCCTTCGGTGGTGCGCATCGCGACATGGCCGTCGACGACTCGCAGGTCCTGGCCCTCCACAAGCTGCACACCCATCTGGTCGGCAAGGAAAGCGTGTTCGAAATAGGCGGAATTGAAACTGCCCGGCGTCAGCACCGCGATGGTCGGGGCACCCTCGGTGTTCTGCGGCCGCACGGCCGCCAGCGACTGGCGCAGCAGCTGCGGGTAGTTCTCCACTGGCCGCACCTTGATCTTCTGGAACAACTCGGGGAACAGCTGCATCATCGTTTCGCGGTTCTCCAGCATGTAGGAGACACCGGACGGCGTGCGCGCATTGTCTTCCAGAACGTAGAACTCGTCCTCGCTGATGCGAACGATGTCGACGCCGATAATGTGGGTATAGACGCCGGCCGGCGGCCGCACGCCGATCATCTCCGGCAGGAAGGCTTCGTTCCTGGCGATCAGATCCCTTGGGACGCGGCCGGCGCGCAGGATTTCTTGGCGATGGTAGATGTCGTCGAGGAAGGCGTTCAGCGCCTGGACGCGCTGCTCGATGCCCTGCGTCAGGCGCCGCCACTCATTGCCTGAAATGATGCGAGGGACGATGTCGAACGGGATCAGCCGTTCGGAGGCTTCCTGTTCGCCGTAGACGGCGAAGGTAATGCCAGTCTTGCGAAAGACGCGTTCGGCGTCCTGCATCTTCTCGGTAAGCCTGGCTGGATCCTGCTCCTTCAGCCAGCGATCGTAAGCCGAATACGGTCTTCTCAATCCGGAGACTTCCGGAAGCATTTCATCGAACGCTGCCAATCGCATACTCCCCTGTGAAGCCATTTCACTGGCGTCGTGGGAGAAAATCAAGCGCAATCGGTGATTTGGGGGAAGCGGACGATCAGTATGTTGCGGCTGCCTAAAATTAAGGCAGCCCAAATACGAGCTTGATCAGCCTTTGCCTCGTGCCCGGGCAACCGCCTCGCACTGCTAGAAGGCGCGGAAGGTGACGACGGTGAACGTGTCCTTGATGCCGGGGAGAATCTGCACCTTCTCGTTGACGAAATGGCCGACGTCTTCTTCGTCGTCGACATAGAATTTGGCGAGCAGATCGTAGTTGCCGGCGGTGGAGTAGATTTCCGAGGCGATCTCGGCGTCGGCAAGCGCGCTGGCAACCTCATAGGATTTGCCCAGCTCGCATTTGATCTGCACGAAAAACGCCTTCATGGCTTCGTCCCGCTAAACTTCCAGGTCCAAGCGGCCCTTCTGGCAGACTGGAGGCAGCCTTTCAAGCACTGGAATGCGCGCTTAGCCGGCGCGGGGTCCCGGCCACCGCCTCGCGCGGCCCCGCAACCGGCATGCCGTGCTTGCAGAGCCTGCCGCCGATCACCAGCGCGGGCATGCCCTGCAATATCGTTCGTGCATGGCTTCTGCACCGAGGCGCGACGAATATTGGCGGCCGCTGAAACCGTGAGGCGCCCTGGCACGTATGTTAGGATGTCTCCTGGAACTTCTGGAGGCGGTTCGAGGACGGTGGAGACAAGCCATGCGCCGCGGCTTTTTCGCATTCGCGTTCGTTTCGCTCATGCTGGCTTTCCAGGCGTCTGCCGGAGATGCCGAGATCAAGGCTGGTCAGGCCGTCATCGACAGTCAGTTGAAGGCCCTCATCGCCGATGACGGCGCCAAGGCGTACAGCTTTGCCGCCCCAAACGTGAAGCAGATATTCCCGACCGTCGATGCCTTCATGAATATGGTGACCAATGGCTACCCGCCTGTGCGCAAACCCCAGTCCTACGCTTTCGGCAAGGTCGAGCAGACTGGTCCCGGTTCTATCGTCCAGCAGGTACTGATCGTCGGCCCGGACGGCAAGGATTATGAGGCGGTCTACACGCTGCAGCAGCAGCCTGACGGCACATTCCAGATCACCGGCTGCAGCCTGCGGGCGTCGAACTCGCTCAGCACCTGAACGGGCTTACGGCGCCGGGATATCGCCCCTCGTCCAGCCCTCGGAAATCTCGGCCCCACGCGTCTTGAAGGTGCCGGTTTCGATCGCGGCGCGGATGTCCTGCATCAGCTTCTGGTAGTAGGACAGGTTGTTCCAGGTCAGCAGCATCGCGCCGAGCGCCTCCTGCGAGCGCACCAGATGGTGCAGATAGGCACGCGAATAATCCCTGGCTGCCGGGCAGTCGCTCTCTTCATCGAGCGGGCGCGGATCGTCGGCATGGCGGGCGTTGCGCAGGTTGACCTTGCCGCGCCTGGTATAGGCCAGGCCGTGCCGGCCGGCCCGCGTCGGCATTACGCAATCGAACATGTCGATGCCGCGCGCAACCGATTTGAGGATATCGTCCGGGGTTCCCACGCCCATCAGATAGCGTGGCTTGTCGTCTGGCAGTTCGGGACAGGTGATGTCGAGCATGTCGAGCATCACCGCCTGCGGCTCGCCGACGGCCAAGCCGCCGACAGCATAGCCCTTGAGCTCCATCGCGCTCAGCGCCTGTGCCGAGCGAACCCTGAGCGCCGCGTTGTCACCACCCTGCACGATGCCGAACATCGCTTTGCCCGGCTGGTCGCCGAACGCCGTCTTGCAGCGCTCCGCCCAGCGCAGCGACAGTTCCATGGCGCGCTCGATCTCCTTGACCTCGGCCGGCAGCGCGGTGCATTCGTCGAGTTGCATCTGGATATCGGAATCGAGCAGACCTTGAATTTCGATCGAGCGTTCCGGCGACATCTCATAAGCCGCGCCATCGATGTGAGAGCGGAAGGTGACGCCCTTTTCCGTCAGCTTCCTCAGCTTCGACAGCGACATCACCTGAAAACCGCCGCTGTCGGTCAGGATCGGGTGCGGCCAGCGGGCGAATTCGTGCAGACCGCCGAGCCGCGCCACGCGCTCGGCCCCGGGCCGCAACATCAGGTGATAGGTGTTGCCCAGGATGATGTCGGCACCAACGCCGCGCACCTGGTCCATGTACATGGCTTTGACCGTGCCACCGGTGCCGACCGGCATGAAGGCCGGCGTGCGGATTTCGCCGCGCGGCATCTCGATCAGGCCGCGCCGCGCCTTGCCATCGGTCGCCAACACCCTGAAGGTGAAATTCTCAGCCATTGAATTCCTTGTCGAATACCGGCGCATCCGGCGCCTGCTCGTCGAGCGACTGACGGTACTGGATGCAGCCGCGCATGAATTTTGGCCAGGGCGGCACCGCGATTGACGGCTCGGTCTTTTCCGGCAGCAGGTCCCACAGATCGGGGTGATGCCAGCAGAGGTCATGACCTGATGTATCGCGGTGCGCGCGAATGCCGGCGCGCAGCCTTTTCACTTCCGCGATCAGCTTGTCGCGGTCGAAGGTCTGCAGATCATCGTCCATCGTTCTCCTCCCTGAACAAAAGACTGGCGTCTCCATAGGAATAGAACCTGTAACCGCTCTCGATGGCATGCGCATAGGCGGCACGCATCGTGTCGAGGCCACTGAAAGCCGAGACCAGCATGAACAGCGTCGAGCGCGGCAGATGGAAGTTGGTCATCAGCATGTCGGCCGTGCGAAAGCGGTAGCCGGGCGTGATGAAGATGTCGGTCGGTCCGGACCACGGCGCCAGCGTGCCGTCTTCACGCGCCGCACTCTCGAGCAGGCGCAGCGAGGTCGTACCGACGGCAATGACGCGCCCGCCCCTCGCCTTCGCCGCATTGAGCGCATCGGCGGTCGCCTGGCTGACCGAGCCGATCTCGGCATGCATCTTATGGTCCGCGGTATCGTCCGCCTTGACCGGCAGGAACGTACCGGCGCCCACATGCAAGGTGACGAAGCGGCGTTCGACCCCTTTGGCGTCCAGCGCCGCGAAAAGCGCCGGCGTGAAGTGCAGGCCCGCGGTGGGCGCCGCTACCGCGCCTTCTTCCCGGGCATAGATGGTCTGGTAGTCGGCACGATCGCGCTCGTCGTCATCGCGCTTCGAGGCGATGTAGGGCGGTAGTGGAATGTGGCCGACCGCGTGCAGCGCTTCGTCGAGGAAAGGACCGGATAGATCAAAGCCGAGCAGCGCTTCGCCGCCCTCGCCTTTTTCGATCACGGTGGCGTCGAGCTGGCCGAGGAAACAGGAATTGCCGTCATGGCCGAAATGGATGCGGTCGCCGGCGGCAATGCGCTTGCCCGGCCGCATGAAGGCCAGCCAGCGGTCCGGCGCCATGCGCATGTGCAGCGTGGCCTCGACTTGCGACTGTGCTTCGCCGCGCCGCCTGATGCCTTTCAACTGCGCCGGAATGACCTTGGTGTCGTTGAAAACCAGCACGTCGCCGGCGCGGAGCAAGGATGGCAGGTCGCCAACCGTCCTGTCCTCCAGCCCCTTGCCTGGCTTGACCACCAGCATTTTGGCGCTGTCGCGCGGTTCTGCCGGGCGAAGCGCGATGCGCTCCTCCGGCAGGTCGAAGTCAAAGAGGTCGACGCGCATCGGGACTCAAAACAGCCGAACGAGCAGCGCTCCGGCCAGCAGAAGCACCGCGCCGGCGACGCGGCCGAGCGAGATTTCACGCACGGCGACCCCAAGGAAGCCGACGCGGTCGATGAGCATACCCGCGAGCAGCTGGCCGGCCACCAGGAACGCCATCAGGGCGGCCGCGCCGATGCGCGGCGTCAGGATCGTCGAAAGCGTGACATAGAAGCCGCCAAGCATGCCGCCGGCGACAAACAACCAGGGCGCGGGCGCCTTCCAGTCGAGCGAGATGCCTTGCAGCTTCACCACCGTGACGGAGATGATGCCAAGCACGATCGCGCCCGACAGGAACGAAAACGCTGCCGCCGCGACCGGGAGACCCAAGCCGCGCGCAAGCTGCGAATTGATCGGCGCCTGGATGGCAATGAAGGCGCCGGACAGGATGCCGAGAAGCGACCAGACGACGCCCATCATTGTCGTTTGTCCTTACTTGACGTCGGCCGCGACCTTTAGGGACACGATCTTGTCGGGATCCTGCACCGGCTCGCCGCGCTTGATCTTGTCGACATTGTCCATGCCCTCGATGACCTGGCCCCAGACCGTGTACTGGCGGTTGAGGAACGCGGCGTCGTCGAAGCAGATGAAGAACTGCGAATTGGCCGAGTTCGGGTTCTGCGAACGAGCCATCGAGCAGGTGCCGCGGCCGTGGTTCGCGTTGGAGAACTCGGCCTTCAGGTCAGGCTTTTCCGAGCCGCCCATGCCGGCGCGAGACGGCGCGAAGCTGGGCTTGCTGGAATTGCCGAATTTCACGTCGCCGGTCTGCGCCATGAAGCCTTCGATGACGCGGTGGAAGACGACGCCGTCATAGGCGCCTTCACGCGCCAATTCCTTGATGCGGGCGACATGGCCAGGAGCCAAATCGGGAAACAGTTCGATGACGACCTTGCCCTTGGTCGTTTCCATGATGAGCGCGTTCTCACGGTCCTTGATCTCAGCCATGTCAGATATCCTTTTGTAAAATTGGAACTATTTGTCGGCGGCGACGCGCACTTTGATCATCCGGTCGGGATCGGTGACCGTGCCATTGTCCGCCTCGTCGCCCTTCTTGATCTTGTCCACCAGGTCCATGCCGCTGACGACATTGCCGACAATCGTATACTGGCCATCGAGCGGCGGCGCCGGTGCGAACATGATGAAGAACTGCGAATTGGCGGAGTTCGGATCCTGCGAACGGGCCATGCCGACCACGCCGCGCTTGTAATGCTCGGCCTGCGAGAACTCGGCAGGCAGGTCGGGCAGGTCGGAGCCGCCGGTGCCGACGGCCTGGGCATTGAAACCCTTATTCATGTTGCCGAACTTGACGTCGCCGGTCTGCGCCATGAAGCCGTCGATGACACGGTGGAATGCGACATTGTCGTAGGCATGGTCACGCACCAGCTTCTTGATCTGCGCGACATGCTTGGGCGCCAGATCGGGGCGCAGCGCGATGGTCACGTCGCCATCTTTCAGCGTGATGATCATCGTGTTTTCCGGATCTGCGGCATAGGCCGAGACCGATGCGGTCACGAGACCGGCGAGCACAACAAGGAATGAGGCGAGCCTTTTGAGCTGCATGAGGGTTCTCCGAGCTTATTTCGCGAATTTTGCGGTGAGCGCGCCGGCCACGGCCGCCGGCACGAAGGGGCGGATGTCGCCGCCCATCGAGGCTATCTGGCGCACAAGTGTGGCGGTAATGGTGCGCACCGACGGGCTGGCGGGCAGGAAAACCGTCTGCAATTCAGGCGCCATGGTTTCGTTCATGCCGGCCATCTGCATTTCGTAGTCGAGGTCGGTGCCGTCGCGCAGACCGCGGATCATGATCGAGGCGCCTTCTCTCCTGGCCGCATCGATCACCAGCCCATCGAAGGCAACCACCTTGATGCGGGCGCCATCGCGGCCGAATTCGGCCTTCGCGGCGGCTTCGATCAACTGCACCCGATCCTCGAACGAAAACAGCGGCTTCTTGCCCGGATGAATGCCGATCGCGGCATAAACAATGTCGGCAACCGCCAGCGACGCTTTCAGCACATCGAGATGGCCGTTGGTCAGCGGGTCGAAGGAGCCGGCATAAAGGGCGATGCGTTCGGTCATGGCGGAGCTTCTAGCGAGCCTCTATCACAAAGGCAAATCCGATTGGCAGGCGGCCCATGAACCTTTTCCGGCGCATGAACGACAGATGAACACGCTGATCACGAAGCCTTCACGCAGCGTTCACTAGGCTGCACCCTTAATAAGATGAAACCAAAGTCCCATATATCCGTTGTAAGGCGCAGGAGAACACGCACATGCTGATCTACATGCTCGCCACCGCAATGACCGTCGCCATGCTGATCGCCACAGTATTCGGGCTGCATCAGGAAGCACAGCGCATCCGCGTCAAGGCCACCACCAAGCGCTTCGAAGGCTTTGGCCTGCGCAAGCCGTATCGCCACTACTAAGACAGTCCGCAACGCTGCCGCGCCGGCCGACAGGCCGGCGTTGCTATGTCAAACGTACCAGGAACTATTCGGCGTTGTCCGGACCGCTGTCATTCGAATCCGGCCCCGCGCCACCCTCGACGGCCTCTTCCACTTCCTCGTCCGATTGCGGCTCCGAAATCCGCTCGACCGAAACCACCTTTTCACCTTCAGCCGTGTTGAAGATGGTCACGCCCTTGGTGGCGCGGCTAGCGAAACGGATGCCGTTAACGGGTACCCGGATGACGGTGCCGCCATCCGACACCAGCATGATCTGATCGTCATTGCCGACCGGGAAGGTTGCCACCAGCTGGCCGATTTCGGCTGCCTTGGACACGTCGGTGGCACGGATCCCCTTGCCGCCTCGGCCGGTCAGGCGGAAGTCGTAGGACGACGAGCGCTTGCCGTATCCATATTCGGTCACCGTCAGCACGTACTGCTCATGCGCCTTGAGGAATTCGTAGCGGTCGTCTGGAAGCTCGGTCTCCTCGCCGATCTCCTCATTGGTGAGCGCGATCTCTTCTTCCTCTCCGGCTGTCTCGGCGGCAAGCCGCCGCTCCGACGCCGCCCGCTTGAGGTAAGCGGCGCGTTCCGCCGGTGAAGCATTGACATGCTCGATCACCGACATGGAGATGATGCGGTCGGTTTCAGCCATGGTTATGCCGCGAACGCCGACGGAATTGCGGCTCTGGAAGACGCGCACGTCGCCGACGGAGAAGCGAATGCACTGGCCCGAATTCGCCGTCAGAAGCACGTCGTCATTGTCGGTGCAGGTCTCGACGCCGAGAATTTCGTCGCCCTCCTCCTCCAGCTTCATGGCGATCTTGCCGTTGCGATTGACCTGGACGAAGTCGGACAATTTGTTGCGGCGCACGGTGCCGCGCGTCGTGGCGAACATCACGTCGAGATCGCCCCAGCTCGTCTCGTCCTCGGGCAGCGGCATGATGGTGGTGATGCGCTCGCCCTGCTCCAGCGGCAGCATGTTGATCAGCGCCTTGCCGCGTGACTGCGGGTTGCCGATCGGCAGCCGCCAGACCTTTTCCTTGTAGACGATGCCGCGCGAGGAGAAGAACAGCACCGGCGTGTGGGTGTTGGCCACGAACAGCCGGGTGACGAAATCCTCTTCCTTGGTCGACATGCCGGAGCGGCCCTTGCCGCCGCGGCGCTGCGCCCGATAGAGCGACAGCGGCACGCGCTTGATGTAGCCGGAATGGCTCACCGTCACGACCATGTCCTCGCGCTGGATCAGATCCTCATCTTCCATGTCCGCGCCGCCATCGGTGAGCTCGGTGCGGCGTGGCGTGCCGAATTCGTCGCGCACGGCGGCGAGCTCGTCCTTGACGATCTGCTGGATGCGCGCGCGCGACGACAGAATGTCGAGGTAGTCCTTGATCTCGTCGCCGATCGTATTCAACTCATCGGCGATTTCGTCGCGGCCAAGCGCGGTCAGGCGCTGCAGGCGCAGTTCGAGGATAGCGCGCGCCTGTTCCTCGGACAGATTGTAGGTGCCGTCCTCGTTGATACGATGGCGCGGATCGTCGATCAGGAGGATCAGCGATTCAACATCGCCCGAGGGCCAGCGCCGCTCCATCAACTGCTCGCGCGCCGTCTGCGGGTCCGCCGCGGTACGGATCAGCTTGATGACCTCGTCGATGTTGGCGACGGCGATGGCCAGGCCAACCAGCACATGGGCGCGGTCCCGCGCCTTGCGCAGCAGGAACTTCGTCCGCCGGCTGATCACCTCCTCGCGGAAGGTGACGAACGCCTTCAGCATGTCGGTCAGGTTCAGCAGTTCCGGCTTGCCGCCGTTCAGAGCCACCATATTGGCGCCGAAAGAGGTCTGCAGCGGCGTGAACCGGTAGAGCTGGTTGAGGACGACGTCGGCAACGGCGTCACGCTTGAGCTCGATGACGACGCGATAACCCTGGCGGTCGCTTTCGTCGCGGATATCGGAAATGCCCTCGACGCGCTTGTCGCGCACCAGTTCGGCCATCTTCTCGATCATCGAGGCCTTGTTCACCTGGTAGGGAACCTCGGTGATGATGATCGATTCGCGGTCATTGCCGCGCTGCTCTATGTTGACCTTGCCGCGCATGACGATGGAGCCGCGGCCGGTGGAATAGGCGCTGTAGATGCCGGAACGGCCAAGCACGATGCCGCCGGTCGGGAAATCGGGGCCCGGAATGATCTCCATCAGCGCCGGCAGGTCGATCGCCGGATTGTCGATGACGGCAATAGCGGCGTTGCAGACTTCACCGAGATTGTGCGGCGGGATGTTGGTGGCCATGCCGACGGCAATGCCGCCCGAACCGTTGACCAGCAGATTGGGAAAGCGCGCCGGCAGAACCTTAGGCTCGGTGTCCGAAGCATCATAAGTGTCCTGGAAATCGACGGTATCCTTGTCGATGTCCTCCAACAGCTCGTGCGCGACCTTGGTCAGGCGCGATTCGGTGTAGCGCATCGCCGCCGGCGGATCGCCGTCGATCGAACCGAAATTGCCCTGCCCGTCGATCAGCGGCACGCGCAACGACCAGTCCTGCGCCATGCGCACCAGGGCGTCATAGATCGAGGCGTCGCCATGCGGATGGTATTTACCCATCACGTCGGCGACGGGGCGCGCCGATTTCACATATTTGCGGTTCCAGTGATAGCCGCTCTCATGGGCGGCATAGAGGATGCGACGGTGCACCGGCTTCAGGCCGTCGCGCACATCGGGCAGCGCACGACTGACGATCACGCTCATGGCGTAATCGAGATAGGAGCGCTGCATCTCCTCGATGATGGATATCGGCTCGATGCCGCTAGGGCCGCCGTCTGTGCCGCGCGGTGTCTTCTGGTCGGTCAAATCGGATCACAATCTAATCAGGAATCACTCGCTGCTTATATAGGAAGCGAGGCCGAAACTCCAATGTCCGGGGCACTTTTCCAGTGTCAATTTTAGCGGTAATTTCAAGTGGATACCACTGATTGCGACGATATGGCCACGACCCTTTCGCCGCCAGCAAGGCAAAAGCCGGCAATGGACCGTTTTCCCCAGACGAACGCCCCGAGCGCGATCAATTGGAGCTCCTGGCAACTTTTCAGCGGCTGCCAACGCGCCCGGACCGATACCGGCCAGGCGTTTCGCCCATGACGCGCCGAAACCGGCGGTTGAAAGTCGACAGATCGTTGAAGCCGGCTTCGAAAGCAATTGCCGAGATGGCATCGTTGGACGTGCGCAATCGCACCGCCGCGCGATGCAATCGGGTCCTGAGCAGGTACTGATAGGGCGTCATGCCGGCAACCTGCCGGAAGGTGCGCAGGAAATGATAGGGACTGGTCGCGGTCTCATCCGCCAACGCTGGAAGCGAGACCGGTCCGTCGGCATCCAGTTCGATCCGCCTCACCGCCTCGGCAACCCTTTTCTGGTCGCGGCGGCTTGGATCGCGACTGGCGTGCCTTGCGCCTGAGATTGTCGCCACGGCGGCACCGGCGATGCGTAGGGCAAGTTCCTCGAAGGCGCCTGCGTCGGCCATGTCGCGCGCGGCTTCCGCCTCGGCCAGCAGCGGTGCGATGGCGGGTAACGGCGGCAGGCGGGGCGTCTCGAAGGTGAGCTTCCCAGCGCCCGGTACGTCGGCGACGATCCGGTCCATATAGGCCGGCCCGAAATGGAAGGAGAGGCAACGGTCGCCGCTGCCATGCTCGTGCCCGCATTCGTAGCATGTGCCGGAATTGCCAAGCAGGAGGCTGCCTGGCGCGAGCATTGCGGTGCCTTGCTGTGCGCGATAGCGGAAGGTGCCACTGGTGACCGCCGCGACGCAAAAATCCCGATGGACTTCCTCGAACGGTCGGTCGCCGGCGCTGGCCGTGCAGATCACATCCGCTACGTGCCAGCCAGGTCCGGATGCAAGGGTGTTCGCGGTCGCCGTCATGGCTGAAATATAGCAATTTTTCCCAAGCCCAAAACCCCGCCGGCACCTATTGCTCGCGGTCTCCTGACAAGAAGAGATCGCAGCCATGCCCGGCCAATCCACATTTGCCGAAGCCTTGCACAGTCCCGGACCGATCCAAGGGCTTGCCGAAAAACTGAGCCTTTACGGCCGCTTCGTCGGTGCGTGGACGTTTGACGCCGCGCGCCATCTCGAGGACGGCACGGTGCTGACCGGACGCGGCGAGGTGCACTTCGGCTGGGCGCTGGAAGGCCGCGCCATCCAGGACGTCTGGATCCTGCCCGCGCGTGACGCCGGCCCCTCGCCATCGCTTGGCAAATGGACCTTTTACGGCACGACGCTGCGGGTCTATGACCCTGGAGTCGATGCCTGGCACATCTTCTGGAGCGACCCGCGCAACCAGTATTTCAGCCGCCAGCTCGGCCGCGCCGAAGGCGACACGATCGTGCAGGTCGGCGCCGACGGCACTGGTTCCTCGGTACGCTGGAGCTTTTCGCGCATCACCGAGAATTCCTTCCGATGGCTCGGCGAGCGCTCGCATGACGGCGCCGACTGGCACCTCGAAGTCGAGTTCCTGGCGCGTCGTCAATCTGAAAGATGACACCACAACCCTTTGTGACAATGGAGAAAACCATGTTCGATCATATCTCGATCGGCGTTCGCGACGTCGCTGCCTCCAAACGTTTCTACGATGCCGCGCTGAGGCCGCTCGGCTTCACTTGCGTCAGCCAATCGCCGGGTTCGCTCGGCTATGGTGTCCAGGCTGTCGCGCCCCAGGCTGTCGCGCTGTGGGTCAACGAGGCGGCGCGCCCGGTGCCGGCGGACGAAAGATCCGGCCTGCATTTCTGCTTCGCCGCGCCGACACGGGATAGCGTCGGTGCCTTTCATGCCGGGGCGTTGCGCGAAGGCGGCAGCGACAATGGCGGACCGGGCCTGCGCGCCGACTATGGCGAGAACTATTACGCGGCCTTCGTTGTCGATCCGGACGGCTATCGCCTGGAGGCCTATTGCGGCGCTGCCGCCTAACCTGCGGTTCTGACTGTTCCCACCGACCGGGCTTTGCTCTACCAATGTGGGTACGGGCTTGGCCCGGCGGGAGGGTCAGCGATGCCGAGTTTCGACAGCCTGTTCAATGCCTTCGTCACCATTCTCGTGACCATCGATCCGCCTGGGCTGGCGCCTCTGTTCCTCGCCGTGACGCGCGGCATGAACCGCGAGGAGCGCAGCCAGGTTTCCGTGCGCGCCTCGGTCATCGGTTTTCTGGTGATGGCGCTGTTTGCGGTGGCCGGCGCATCGATCCTGTCGGTGTTCGGCATCACCTTGCCGGCGTTCCGTGTCGCCGGCGGATTCCTGCTGTTCTTCATCGCCTTTGAAATGGTGTTCGAGCGCCGACAGGACCGCAAGGAAAAGATCGGCGACGTCGCCATCACCAAGGACATGATCCACAACATCGCCGCCTTCCCCCTGGCGATCCCGCTGATCGCCGGCCCCGGCGCGATTTCAGCGACGGTGCTGCTCTCCGGCTCGTTTCAGGGTTTTGCGGCGCAGGCGGCCCTGGTCGGCATCATCCTTGTCTGCCTCGTCATAACCTATCTGGTGTTCGTGCTGTCGGAACGCATCGACCGCATCCTCGGCCAGACCGGCCGCTCGATCCTGACCCGCCTGCTCGGGGTTATCCTGGCGGCACTGGCCGTGCAGTTCGTGGCAGATGGCATCAAGGCGCTGATGGCCTCGTAGGCCGCTTATTTTGCGGTCGTATCGATGACTTCAAAGTCGTGGGTAATCGTCGCGGTCTTGGCCATCATGGCGGAGGCCGAGCAGTATTTTTCGATTGAAAGGTCGATTGCCCGCTTGACCTTGTCGCTGGACAGCGCCCGGCCCTTGACGATGAAATGCATATGGATGCGGGTAAACACTTTGGGATCGGTTTCGGAGCGGTCGGAATCGAGCTCGACCACGCAATCCTCGACGGCCTCGCGCCCCTTTTCGAGGATATGGACGACATCATAGGCCGAGCAGCCGCCGGTGCCGATCAGCACCAGCTCCATCGGGCTCGGTCCCGGCGTCTTGCCTTCCGGGCCTGACGCCGTGCCCAGCACGACCTTGTGGCCGCTGCCGGACTCGCCGACGAAGGTGCGCTCCTCGACCCATTTTACCCGTGCCTTCATCGCCAGTCCTCTTACGTCTCTGATCGCGCCAACGTCAGCTCAAACCACCATGCAAAACCCCGAAAGTCCATGCGGACCCTCGGGGCATATCAAGTAAAGGCATTCGCTATTTGGTGCGGCTTTCGATCAGAACGGAATTTCGTCGTCCAGTTCGCGCGACGAACCACCGCCACCGCCGCCCCTGGGAGCGTTGCCGCCACCGCGGTTGAACCCTTCGTTCGGGCTCGACTGGCCGAAATCGGAACCACGGCTGCTGCCGCCACCGCTGTAGCCGCCAACCTGACCGCCCTCACCCTGGCCACGAGCGTCGAGCATCTGCAACTCGCCACGGAATTTCTGCAGCACGACTTCGGTCGTGTATTTGTCGGCACCGGTCTGGTCCTGCCATTTGCGCGTCTGCAGCTGGCCCTCGACATAAACCTTCATGCCCTTCTTCAGATACTGCTCCGCCACCTTGGCGATGCCCTCATTGAAGATGACGACGTTATGCCACTCGGTCTTTTCCTTGCGCTCGCCGGAATTCTTGTCGCGCCAGCTTTCCGACGTCGCGATGCGAATGTTGACGACCGGCTCGCCCGAGTTCAGGCGGCGGATTTCAGGGTCAGCGCCGAGATTGCCGACCAGAATGACCTTGTTGACGCTACCCGCCATGATATTTCTCCGCGCTATCCGAAACAAATTTTTGTCGCAGCACCTTACAGGCTACGCACGTCAGCCGCTTGCCAAGGCTGGCTTTTCCCACAAGGTTTTTGTTCCCTTTTCGTTCCTATATGCACTGCGGCCAATTGTCAAGGAATGGCAGCAATGCCGGAACGCCGCATATGGGTCTCAAAACAGCGCTTGCCAAATCGATAAGTATCGACTTATGCTTTTGTCATGATCGAAGCAGAGATTTTCCGCGCCTTGGCCGACCCGACACGCCGCGCCGTCTTTGAGCGTCTCGCCACAAGCGAGATGAGCGTGTCGGAATTGCGCAGCGGCCTGACGGTGTCGCAACCGGCGGTGTCGCAGCATCTGGCGGTGCTGCGGGGCGCCGGCCTCGTGGTCGAGCGGCGGGCCGGCCGCAACGCCTATTATCGTGCGGATCCGCAGGGGCTTGCCCCGCTGCTCTCATGGATCGAACGCTACCGTACCTTCTGGCCGGAGCGCATCGAAAGGCTGAAGACGGTTTTGAAGGACATGGATCAATGAACAGCCAAAGCGAAGTCTCTCCCGATGCGATTGAGTTCGAATGCGATCTTGCCGAGCCGCCGGAAAAGGTTTGGCGGGCGCTGACCGTGCCGGAACTGCTCGCCGCCTGGATGATGCCCAACGACATCAGACCGCAGACCGGCAGCCGCTTTGCCTTCGCCGGTCAAGACGCGGCGATCGAATGCGAGATTCTCGATGCCGAGCCCGAACGCCTGCTGCGCTATTCCTGGCGCGAGCGGTCGGACGATGCCGCGCACCCACTCGACAGCACCGTCACCTTCACACTCGCCCGAACCATTTCCGGCGGCACGCATCTGCGCATCGTCCATGACGGCTTTGCTCGCAAGGCGATGCCGGCCGTGGCCATGGCGGGGGCAGGCTGCCGGCTTTCGCTGCACGGGACCGGCACGCCTCTAGCCGCGAACACCCCACGCCTTCTGCTGCTGCACGCGGCTTGAACACGGAAAATTGGAGACAGAAAAATGGGCGGTGTTGCCAGTCTTGTGCCGATGGTAATCGAGCAATCGAGCCGCGGCGAACGCGCATTCGACATTTTTTCGCGGCTGCTGCGCGAGCGCATCGTCTTCGTCAACGGGGAGATTAACGATGACGTCTCGGCGCTGGTCTGCGCGCAGCTTTTGTCGCTGGAGTCGGACAATCCCGAGAAGGAGATCTCGCTCTACATCAACTCGCCCGGCGGCATGGTGACCAGCGGCTTCGCCATCTACGACACCATGCAGTATATCAGCTGCCCGGTGTCGACCGTATGCATGGGCTTTGCCGCGTCGATGGGATCGTTCCTGCTGATGGCGGGCACCGCCGGGCGCCGCATCGCACTACCCAACGCCACCATCCTGCTACATCAGCCGCTGGGCGGCTTCCAGGGCCAGGCTTCCGACATCCAGCGGCACGCCGAACGCATCGGCCAGACCAAACGCCACATGACCGAACTCTACGCCCAGCATTGCGGCCGCAGCTATGAAGACGTCGAGCGCACGCTCGACCGCGACCATTTCATGACCGCCCGCGAGGCCCAGGCCTGGGGCATCGTCGACCATGTGTTCGACACCCGCAAAAAGGCTGCGTAAGACCAGAGTGAGGTCAAATCCTGCTGCTTGTCGAAGATTTGACGATCCCGCTCTGGCTCCGGTGGCGGCAGGCCCCTATAACAAGGGATGACCGACACTCATCGATCAAGAACATCGCACCGTGTCACGGCCGCCATGGTGCTTGCCATCGTCGGCCTTGTGTCCAGGTCGGCACTTGCCGACGAGGCCTCGTCGTCGGTTCGGAAAGGCGCCCTGCCCGGCGTAACCGGCGACTATCGCATCGCAAAGCCCGCCCCGGTGCCCGAACCCGACGACGCGTTCCCCAGCAGCGGCAACGGGCAGTTCAAGATCGGCAATACCGATGTCAGGATTTCCGGCAGCATCACCGTCGATGTCGGAGTTGGCGGGACCAAGCCACCCAGATAGGCAAAGATCGGGCCTTCCAACTGGAGCCCGCCAAAAGAACAGCCCCGCCGTGCCTTGGGCAAACGGACGGGGCTTTTCTGGATCTCAAATCCATTTTTGCCGGGAGTGTACTGCCGGCGTTTGATTTCGGATGCTTCGCGGCATTCAGCCGACGATCCGACTAGCAGTCTCTGATTTTCAGGGATACGGCAGGTCACGGTTTGTCGGGTGGCGCAAACGCCTGCCCTTGGCACTTATGCCTGCCGCGGCTCCAGTAACAACTGAAGCCCTGGGGGACTATCCGGTGGCGTCATGCTCCGCTCCTCTTGTCCGTTGCGACATTGTCATCGTGAAGCGCAAATCGCAAATGCCTGCGGCGTCTCGCAGGCCGCCTTGGGGCGGCGAGGCCATCGATAGACGGCCGGCTTCGCTGACTTCGCAAGACTGCTCCCGTGAGTTGGCCGCGTCAACCATCAACAGCCGGTTACGGAAAAATGTGATCGCCGGGAGCTTACGTTCGGGTCAGCTTCCGCACAGCTTTGTCAGGAGCGTGTTCGGCCTTTGTTCTTTCCGCTTGCCCCCTCGCGCGAAAGGCGGTTAAACGACTTCTGTCGAGAATTGTGGCGTCTCTCGACGTGGCGGCAAAAATAACTACATAGGGAATGGCCGGGGAAACCCGCCGATCCCACAAATTCCAGATCTGAGGCGGCGACCTGACATGGCCGACCATAAATATCTTTCCATTCGCGGGGCGCGCGAACACAATCTGAAGAATGTCGATCTCGACCTGCCGCGTGACAGCCTGATCGTCATGACCGGCCTGTCGGGCTCCGGCAAATCGTCGCTTGCTTTCGACACCATCTATGCAGAAGGCCAGCGCCGCTATGTCGAGAGCCTCTCGGCCTATGCCCGGCAATTCCTCGAAATGATGCAGAAGCCGGACGTCGACCAGATCGACGGCCTGTCGCCGGCCATCTCGATCGAGCAGAAGACCACGTCGAAGAACCCGCGTTCGACGGTCGGTACCGTCACCGAGATCTACGACTATATGCGCCTTCTGTTTGCCCGCGTCGGCGTGCCCTATTCGCCGGCCACCGGCCTGCCGATCGAGAGCCAGACGGTCAGCCAGATGGTCGACCGGGTGCTGGCCGTCGAGGAAGGCACGCGCCTGTTCCTGCTGGCGCCCATCGTGCGCGGCCGCAAGGGCGAATATCGCAAGGAACTGCTGGAGTTGCAGAAGAAGGGCTTTCAGCGCGTCAAGGTCGACGGCGTCTTCTATGAAATCGCCGATGTGCCGGCGCTGGACAAGAAATACAAGCACGACATCGACGTCGTCGTCGACCGCATCGTCGTTCGCGGCGACCTTGCCACAAGGCTTGCCGACTCCATCGAGACGGCGCTGAAGCTGGCCGAGGGGCTGGCAGTGGCCGAGTTCGCCGACAGGCCGCTCGATGCCAGCCAGACTGGCGAGGATTCGGTCAACAAGTCGAAGAACGAGACGCATGAGCGCATCCTGTTCTCGGAAAAGTTCGCCTGCCCGGTTTCCGGCTTCACCATTCCGGAAATCGAGCCCAGGCTGTTCTCCTTCAACAACCCGTTTGGCGCCTGCCCGACCTGCGACGGTCTCGGCAGCCAGCGCGCCATCGACCCCAACCTCGTGGTGCCGGACGAGAACGTGTCGCTGCGCGACGGCGCCGTCAGCCCATGGGCGAAATCGACCTCGCCCTATTACTCGCAGACGCTCGAGGCATTGGGCAAGGCGTACGACTTCAAGCTCGGCGACAAGTTCAAGGATCTTTCAGCGCAAGCCCAGGAAGCGATCCTGCGCGGCACCGGCGAGCGCGAGATCACCTTCCAGTATGATGACGGCCTGCGCTCCTACAAGACGACCAAGACCTTCGAAGGCGTCATCCCCAATCTCGAACGGCGCTGGAAGGAGACCGAATCCGCCTGGATGCGCGAGGAGATCGAGCGTTTCATGTCGGCAACGCCCTGCCCGGTCTGCAAGGGCTACCGGCTGAAGCCGGAGGCGCTGGCGGTGAAGATCGCCGGCAAGCACATTGGCGAAGTGACGGAACAGTCGATCCGCAACGCCGACAAATGGTTCACCGACCTGCCGGCGCAGCTCAACGACAAGCAGAACGAGATCGCTGTCCGCGTCCTGAAAGAAATCCGCGAGCGTCTGCGCTTCCTCAACGATGTCGGGCTCGACTATCTCACCTTGTCGCGCAATTCCGGCACGCTGTCGGGTGGCGAAAGCCAGCGCATCCGGCTGGCCTCGCAGATCGGCTCAGGCCTGACCGGCGTGCTCTACGTGCTGGACGAGCCGTCGATCGGCCTGCACCAGCGCGACAATACCCGCCTGCTCGACACGCTCAAGCACCTGCGCGACATCGGCAACACCGTGATCGTCGTCGAGCATGACGAGGACGCCATCCTGCATGCCGACTATGTCGTCGATATGGGTCCGGCCGCCGGCATCCATGGCGGCGAGATCATCGCCCAGGGCACGCCGCAGCAGGTGATGGCCAATCCCAATTCGATCACCGGCAAATATCTGTCGGGCGCGCTCGAAGTGGCAACGCCCGGCGTGCGCCGCGAGGCGAAGAAAAACCGGCGGCTGAAGATCGTCGGCGCGCGCGGCAACAATCTGAAGAACGTCACCGCCGAAATCCCGCTCGGCACCTTCACCGCCGTCACCGGCGTATCGGGCGGCGGCAAGTCGACCTTCCTGATCGAGACGCTGTTCAAGGCGGCCTCGCGCCGCATCATGGGCTCGCGCGAACATCCGGCCGAGCATGACCGCATCGAGGGATTGGAGTTCCTCGACAAGGTCATCGACATCGACCAGTCGCCGATCGGCCGCACGCCGCGTTCGAACCCCGCCACCTATACCGGCGCCTTCACGCCGATCCGCGACTGGTTCGCCGGGCTACCGGAAGCGAAGGCGCGCGGCTATCAGCCCGGCCGTTTCTCCTTCAACGTCAAGGGCGGCCGCTGCGAGGCCTGCCAAGGCGACGGCGTCATCAAGATCGAGATGCACTTTTTGCCCGACGTCTACGTCACCTGCGACGTCTGTCACGGCAAGCGCTACAACAGGGAGACGCTCGACGTGCTGTTCAAGGGCAAGTCGATCGCCGACGTGCTCGACATGACCGTCGAGGAAGGCGTCGATTTCTTCGCCGCCGTACCCGGCGTACGCGACAAGCTGGAGACGCTGAAGCAGGTCGGCCTTGGTTACATCCATATCGGCCAGCAGGCGACGACGCTGTCCGGCGGTGAAGCGCAGCGCATCAAGCTCGCCAAGGAACTGTCGCGCAAGGCGACCGGCAAGACGCTCTACATCCTCGACGAACCGACCACCGGTCTCCATTTCCATGACGTCGCCAAGCTATTGGAAGTGCTGCACGAACTGGTCGACCAAGGCAATACGGTGGTGGTCATCGAGCATAATCTCGAAGTGATAAAAACCGCAGACTGGGTGCTCGACCTCGGCCCCGAGGGCGGTGATGGCGGCGGCGAACTGGTCGCCTCGGGCACGCCGGAAGCGATCGTGCGCGAAAAGCGCAGCTACACCGGCCAGTTCCTGAAGGAACTGCTGGAGCGACGCCCCGGAGGCAAACGCGAAGCGGCGGAGTGAGGGGTAAGGATGATCTCATCACGGTCCAGAGCAGCTTTGGCATGAGGCTTGCCGGCCCTGAAGATCTCGCCGCGATCGTCGCGCTGACGCAAGCCGCCTACGCTCCCTACAATGCCATACTCGATGCACCGCCGATCCCGGTTACCGAGGACTACGCGCCGCGTATTGCCCAGGGCCAGGTCTGGCTGCTGGAGAGCGGCGATGAACTTGCCGGAGTGATCACGCTGGAGCGGCATGAAGATCACGCGATGATCTTCTCCGTCGCGGTGTCGCCTGCCTTCCAGGGCAAGGGGTTCGGTATTGCATTGCTGAAGCACGCTGACGAGCAGGCGCGGCAGTGGGGCCTGCCGGAGATACGGCTCTACACCAATGCGAAAATGGAACGAAACATCGCGCTCTATCTCGCTTACGGCTATCGCGAAACGGGTCGCCGGCCCAATCCCTACCGGCCAGGGTGGATACTCGTCGACATGGCCAAACCCGTCGACAACAGGTCCACCACGGCCTGATCGCCACTAGAAATCTGGGAGGACGACAATGAGCAAATCGGGAACAATCCGCGCCGGCATGGGCGGCTGGACCTTCGAACCCTGGGACACGTCCTTCTACCCCGAGAAACTGTCGAAGGCCAAGCAACTGCAATACGCTACCCGGCAGGTGCCGAGCATCGAGGTCAACGGCACTTATTATTCGAGCTTCAAGGAGCCGACCTTCGTCAAATGGGCCAACGAAGCACCTGACAATTTCGTCTATTCGCTGAAAGGCAACCGCTTCGTTACCAACCGGCGCGTGCTGGGCGAGGCCGGTGAATCGATGATGCGTTTCCTGGGTTCCGGCGTTGCCGCGCTCGGCGACAAGCTGGGACCGATCCTGTGGCAGTTCGCTCCGACCAAGAAGTTCGATCCGGACGATTTCGAGGCGTTTCTGAAGCTGCTGCCGGAAAAGCAGGATGGTGTCGCGCTGCGCCACGCGCTGGAAGTGCGCAACGACAGTTTCATCGTGCCGGAATTCCCAGCGCTCGCCCGCAAATACAAGGCGGCGATCGTCTATGCCGATCATGCCAAATATCCTGACATCGCCGACATCACTGGCGATTTCATCTACGCCCGGCTGCAGACCGGCTCGGATGACAATCCGGACTGCTACACGCCAAAGGGCCTCGACGAATGGGCGGCGCGGGCCAAGATCTGGGCGCAAGGCAAGCAGCCGGCGGATCTGCGGCGCGCCGACCCTGCCAGCGACGCGCCGGTCCAACCGCGCGACGTGTTCGTCTACTTCATCACCGAGGGCAAGGTGCGGGCGCCGTTCGGGGCGATGGCATTGATGAGGCGCGTAGCCGACTGAAAAGGCATCAGTCGGTTTCCAGCTACACACAATAGGCGCATAGCCTGTGCGTATTAGCGTAGCAAAGCGCCTGTTCCTGGGCATCTTCGCCACGATCGTAACCTTATCGACACTTCCTTGCCGCATGAATGCGCCGACGCCAAGCCGCAGAGCTGGGACCGCCGCCGGCAGGGAAAGAGGGCATGTCGCTCGACTACACTTCACTTCTGCTGGCCGTCGGTTTCTCGGCCGCTTGCCTCAGCCTGACATTGTTCGGCATGTGGCTGACCGCCCGCTCGGAAAAATTCCTGCTGACATGGGCGATCAGCCTGGTGTTCGTGGTCGGCGATATTTTTATCTACGACGCCTATATCGAGATGCCGGGACGCCTGCTCGGCATCGCCACCTCCGCGTTTCTGCTGATCGGCTTTTCGGCCATGCTGGGTGCGGCCTATCAGTTCCGAACCGGCGGCTCGCCACTGCCGCGGACCCTGTGGGGTTGCTATTCCCTGGCGATAGCGTTGCCCCCCATGGCTCTGGGCTACGATGGCCTCGGCTTCGTGGCGGAGAACATGTTTGCCGCCGTGCTCCTGTTCGCCACGGCTTTCGAATACTGGAAGGGCCGTGATGAGGCACCCGCCCTGACGATCGGCATCACCGCGCTCTATTCGGCCACGGCCACCTCCTTCGGGCTCTGCGCCATGGTTCTCGCCTGGGAAGGAAAACTGGTGCTCGGACATGCACCAAGCAACTGGGCCGAGGAGCTCAGCCTCGTCGTGGTTATCGCCAGCATGACAGGTATTGGCGCGCTCTCGCTTGCCCTCAATCAGGGGCGTCTGGCGAGGCACCACCATCGCAACGCCCAGACGGATTCCCTGACCGGCCTGCTCAACCGGCGCGCGCTGTTCGACATGCATGGCCATGTCCCGGTCGGCGCCTTTACCGCGGTGGTCGTCTTCGACCTCGACAACTTCAAAACCATCAACGACGAATTCGGCCATGCGGCGGGCGATGAAGTGCTGAGGGTGTTCGCCAACGAGTTGGTAGCCAACCTTCGACCGGCCGACGTCGCCGCGCGCATGGGCGGCGAGGAATTCGCGCTGGTACTGAAGCGCACGCTGCCGGAGGCGGTCGAGGAAGCAGCCGAGCGTATCCGGGCGGCTTTCGCGGCGCGACTGATAGAAACCGAAACCGGTTCCCTCACCTGTACGGTCAGCGCCGGATTTGCGTTTGGCAGCAAAGAGGGGATCAGCCTGGACAAGGTACTCAGCGCCGCCGACAAGGCGCTCTATGACGCCAAGCGGGGAGGTCGCAACCGCGTCACCGCCTCGCCATTCCGACGCGCGAGCTAAACGCGCGTATCATGCCAAGCCCGCCGGGCGACATGCATTAGGCCGCCATGACGATTTCATTGAAGGTATCGAGATCGACATAGAAGACCTTGGTGATCTCCTCGATCAGGTCGTCGTAGTCACAGCCCTGTGACCTCAGAATGTTGATGGCGGCGATGATGTCGACGCGTTCGGTAAGCCGCCGCTTCTGGTAGTCCTCGACGTAACGTTCCATGGCTGTCCCTTAGCCTGTGTGCCCAAACGCGTTTGAACGACAATCAGATCGGGAAGGTAGGAAGCCTTGCTTGCGTGGAACTTGCAGGGCCTTTGCCGCGCCGCGATCTGCGATAACCAGACTGATACGGAAACGGCCGACTCACAAAGCCACGGAAACACTAGCATGCGATATTGCATGTGCCAGAGACGCAGATGATGGATGTAAGAAATATTGGTCTTGCCAATAACTTCAAATCTTCAATGAAGTCCGGCGCCGATTCTAGACTGTGAGGAATTTGCGGACATCAGCCCGGTCTAAATCTTCCGCTGGGCCGGTGTGGACGATCTGGCCGCGATCCATGATGTTGACCTCGTCGGCGAGTTCGCGGCAGAAATCGAGATACTGTTCGACCAGCAGCACCGCAATGCCGGCCTGGTCGCGCAGATAGCGTATGGCGCGGCCGATATCCTTGATGACAGAGGGCTGGATGCCTTCGGTCGGCTCGTCGAGCACCAGCAGCTTCGGCCGCATCACGAGTGCCCTGCCGATGGCGAGCTGCTGTTGCTGGCCGCCGGAAAGATCGCCGCCACGGCGGCCAAGCATCTGCTTCAGCACCGGAAACAGCTCGAAGACGTGCGCAGGCACGTTGCGGTCGGCGCGCTTCAAGGGCGCGAAGCCGGACTCGAGATTTTCCCGCACGCTGAGCAGCGGAAAGATCTCCCTGCCCTGCGGCACGAATGCGATGCCCGACCGGGCGCGGTCATACGCCGCGCTCCGGTCGAGCGCCTTCCCCTCGAAGGCAACGCTTCCGCTCGTCAGCCGGTTATGGCCGACGATCGATCTCATCAAACTGGTCTTGCCGACGCCGTTGCGGCCGAGCACGCAGGTGATTTTGCCCGCACCCGCCTTCAGCGACACCCCGCGCAACGCCTGGGCGGCGCCGTAGTGCAGCGTGGCATTGGAAACCTCGAGCATGTCAGCGCCTTCTCCAGAACCGAAGAAACGACATGTCGAAGTGATGGAATTGCACCCGCCAGACCATGCTCATCTCCCCAGATAGACTTCGACGACGCGCTCGTCGGCCGACACGAAATCGAGCGTGCCTTCCGACAGCACCGAGCCTTCATGCAGGCAGGTAACCTTGACGCCGAGTTCGCGGACGAAATGCATGTCGTGTTCGACGACAATGACCGAGTGGTCACGGGCGATATCCCTGAGCAGCCGCGCGGTTTCCTCGGTCTCGGCATCGGTCATGCCGGCCACCGGCTCGTCGACCAGAAGCAGCTTCGGGTCCTGCGCCAGCAGCATGCCGATCTCGAGCCATTGTTTCTGGCCGTGGCTGAGATTGGCGGCGAGTTCGCGGCGCTTGTCGCCCAACCGGATGATGCCAAGGATGTCATCGATCTGCCGCGCCTCGGCGGGCGATTGGCGATGGAACAGCGCCGGGAAGATCGAACGCGGTCCCTTCAGCGCCAGCATCAGGTTTTCTTCGATCGTGTGGCTTTCGAAAACGGTCGGCTTCTGGAATTTGCGGCCGATGCCCATCATGGCGATCTCGGCTTCGTCATGCCTGGTCAGGTCCACCTGGCCGTCGAAGAACACTTCGCCTTCATCCGGCCTCGTCTTGCCGGTGACGATGTCCATCATCGTCGTCTTGCCGGCGCCGTTGGGGCCGATGATGGCGCGCATCTCGCCCTTGTCGAGCACCAGGGACAGATTGTTGATGGCGCGAAAGCCGTCGAAGGACACCGAGACGCCGTCGAGATAGAGGATAGTGTTGGATTTGCTCATGGTCGCTTACTCCGCCGCCTGCGGTTCGGGGTCGGACCAGGACCATTCGCCTGGGTTTCTCGCCGGCGAGCGAGCGGGCTTCGAGGTCGCGGACGCGATGCCAACCTCGGCGCCGGCTTCTTCAGCCAGGGACGCCACGCGCAGCGCCCTGGCATTGCCGCGCCAGCTGTCCCACATGCCGATGATGCCCTTGGGCAGGAGCAAGGTGACGGCGACGAACAGGCCGCCGAGCGCGAACAGCCAGAATTCCGGCAGCACGCCGGTGAACCAGGATTTGCCGGCATTGACCAGCAACGCGCCGATGATCGGCCCGACAATGGTGCCGCGGCCGCCGACCGCCGCCCAGATCACCACCTCGATCGAATTGGCCGGCTCGAATTCGCCTGGATTGATGATGCCGACCTGCGGCACGTAGAGCGCGCCGGCAATGCCTGCCATGACGGCCGAAACGGTAAAAGCGAACAGCTTTACGTTCTCCGCCCGCCAGCCGAGGAAGCGCGTGCGGCTCTCGGCGTCGCGCACGGCCATCAGCAGCTTGCCGTATTTGGAGCCGACGATCGCCCAGGTGATGAAAACGGCGAGTGCCAGCATCACCGCGCTGGCCGCGAACAGTGCCGAGCGGGTCGTATCGGCCTGGACGTTGAAGCCCAGAATATCCTTGAAATCGGTCAGGCCGTTATTGCCTCCGAAACCCATGTCGTTGCGGAAGAAGGCAAGCAGCAGCGCATAGGTCATCGCCTGGGTGATGATGGAGAGGTAGACACCGGTGACGCGGCTGCGGAAGGCGAACCAGCCGAAGATGAAGGCAAGCAGGCCGGGCACCGCCAGCACCATGATGGCGGCGAACCAGAAATGGTCGAAACCGGTCCAGAACCAGGGCAATTCCTTGTAGTTCAGGAAAACCATGAAATCGGGCAGGATCGGGTTGCCGTAGACGCCGCGCGAGCCGATCTGGCGCATCAGATACATCCCTATCGCATAGCCGCCGAGCGCGAAGAAGGCGCCGTGGCCGAGCGAGAGGATACCGCAATAGCCCCAGACCAGATCGAGCGAGAGCGCCAGCAGTGCATAGCAGAGATATTTGCCGGTCAGCGCCACGATGTAGGACGGAATGTAGAAGGCGCTTGTCGGCGAGACGGCCAGGTTAAGCACCGGCACGATTATAGCCACCGCCAGCAGGATGAAGATGGTGATGGCGATGCGGCGATCCGCGCCGGCGGCAAAGAAGCGTCCCGATATCATGCTTCCACCGCCCTGCCCTTGAGCGCGAACAGGCCTCGCGGGCGCTTCTGGATGAACAGGATGATCAGCACCAGCACGACGATCTTGCCGAGCACCGCGCCGGCATAGGGCTCGAGAACCTTGTTGACGATGCCGAGCGAAAAGGCGCCGACCAATGTACCCCAGAGATTGCCGACACCGCCGAAGACGACCACCATGAAGCTGTCGATGATGTAGCCGCGACCAAGATTGGGCGAGACATTGTCGATCTGGCTGAGCGCGACGCCGGCGATACCGGCAATGCCGGATCCCAGCGCGAAGGTCAGCGCGTCGACCCAGGGCGTCCTGATGCCCATCGAGGCGGCCATGCGCCGGTTGGCGGTGACGGCGCGCATCTGCAGCCCCCAAGGCGTGCGCTTCATCACATAGAGCAACATGCCGAATACCGTGAGCGCGAACACCAGAATCCACAGCCGGTTCCAGGTGATGGCCAGTTGTCCGACGTCGAAGGAGCCGGACATCCAGGACGGATTGCCGACCTCCTGGTTGGTCGGTCCGAAGATCGAGCGCACCGCCTGCTGCAGGATGAGCGAGACGCCCCAGGTTGCCAGCAGCGTCTCCAGCGGCCGGCCGTAGAGGAACCGGATCACGCCGCGCTCGATGATGAGACCGACGAATGCCGCGACCAGGAAGGCGAGCGGCAGCGCGATCACCAGCGACCAGTCGAACAAGCCGGGAAAGGACGTCCGGATCACCTGCTGGACGACGAAGGTCGTATAGGCGCCAAGCATCACCATCTCGCCATGCGCCATGTTGATGACGCCCATGACGCCGAAGGTGATGGCAAGCCCGATCGCTGCCAGCAGCAGCACCGAACCCAGCGAAATCCCGTACCAGATGTTCTGTCCGGCATCCCACAAGGCCAGCGTCGAATTGATGTTGGCGATCGCTGCCGTCGCCGCATCCTTGACCGCGCCGGAGGCACTGGCCTCGACCGAAGTGAGCAGCGAAACCGCGTCGCGGTCGCCACGCGCGCCGATCAGGGCGACCGCGGCGAGTTTGTCGGCCTCGGGCCTATCGGAAACAAGCACCGAGGCCGCGCGGGCCTGTTCGAGCAGAGCCTTGACGCTGGCCACGGTCTCGCTGGCGACAGCCGTGTCGAGTGGCTCGATGTTGGCTGCGTCGGGCGTCTTGAACATGGTGCCGGCGGCGGCCAGCCGCACCGCCGGATCCTTGGCGCCAAGCGTCAGCGTGCCGAGCGCATCGCGGATGACGCGGCGCAGCGTGTTGTTGACCTTGATCTTGACGACGTCGTCCTTGGCCGCCTCGCCGGATGCTTCGCTGCTGAGCGGATCGAAAAGCTGGACGCTTTCGCCGGTTTCCTTGCCGACGAAGACCAGGGAATCGGCCTTGCGGATATAGAGATTGCCATCGGCGAGTGCCGAAAGCGGGTGTTCGACCAAAGGATCGCCGGTGGCGGCGAGGTCATGCACGACGGCTCCGGTCTCGGAAAAGCCCTTGGCGCTCGCGAACTTGGCGATGATGGCGCGCAGATCGGCTTCGCCTGCGCCCGACGACGACAGTGTCGCCAGCAGGAACAACAGCGTCAGGCCAATCGTGCGGATCAAGGTCATCGGCTTGAGTTAACCCTTGAAGGTTTGAAATGGGCGCGTCCGGACAGTGGAGGAAACCGTCCGGACGCGTGCGGTCTTGGGCTTGGCATGAAGGCCCAGCCCGGGGAGGATCAGTTTGTGCCCTTGCCGCCGCACTTGCCGGTGGCAACGTTGAAGTTGCCGCACGACAGCGGCTTGCGCCAATCGGAGATCAAATCCTTGGAGTCCGGCAGGTAGTCGGACCATTCGTCGCCCATCACTAGGCCCGGCGTGCGCGAAACCGTTTCGAACTGGCCGTCGGCCTGGATTTCGCCGATCAGCACCGGCTTGGTGATGTGATGGTTCGGCATCATCGTCGAGTAGCCGCCGGTCAGGTTTGGCACAGAAACGCCGATCATGGCGTCGATGACCTTGTCCGGATCGGTGGTGCCGGCCTTCTCGACCGCCTTCACCCACATGTTGAAGCCGATATAATGGGCTTCCATCGGGTCGTTGGTGGTGCGCTTGTCGCTCTTGATGAACTTGTGCCAGTCGGCGATGAACTTCTTGTTCTCGGGCGTATCGACGCTCTCGAAATAGTTCCAGGCGGCGAGATGGCCGACCAGCGGCGCGGTGTCGAGACCGGCCAGCTCTTCCTCGCCGACCGAGAAGGCCATGACCGGGATGTCCTCGGCCTTGATGCCCTGGTTGCCGAGTTCCTTGTAGAACGGCACGTTGGCATCGCCATTGACGGTCGAGACGACGGCGGTCTTCTTGCCGGCCGAGCCGAATTTCTTGATCGCCGAGACTTCGGTCTGCCAGTCGGAGAAGCCGAACGGCGTATAGTTGACCATGATGTCTTCGGCCGCGACGCCCTTGGCCTTCAGATAGGCTTCAAGGATCTTGTTGGTGGTGCGCGGATAGACGTAGTCGGTGCCTTCGAGCACCCAGCGCTTCACCGAACCGCCGTCCTCGCTCATCAGGTAATCGACGGCCGGAATGGCCTGCTGGTTCGGCGCGGCACCCGTGTAGAAGACATTGCGCTCGCTTTCCTCGCCCTCATACTGGACCGGATAGAACAGGATATTGTCGAGTTCGGAAAACACCGGCAGCACCGACTTGCGCGACACCGAGGTCCAGCAGCCGAACACCGCGGCGACCTTGTCCTTCGAGATCAGCTCACGCGCCTTTTCGGCGAACAGCGGCCAGTTGGAAGCCGGATCGACGACGACCGCCTCGAGCTTCCTGCCGAGCAGGCCGCCCTTGGCGTTCTGCTCGTCGATGAGCATCAGCATGGCGTCCTTCAGCGTCGTCTCCGAAATCGCCATCGTGCCCGACAGCGAATGAAGAATGCCGACCTTGATCGTATCATCGGCGGCCCTGGCCGGAGCAGACATCACCAGGCAGGCGGCAACTACGCTCGCCGAGAACATTTTTGCTATTGTCGAGAAATTACCCCTCATGCGGAAGACTCCCAAGCTGGTTGATTGCACCGCGACTATGCAATGCAACCCCCGTGCCAACCGCTGAAGGCATGCGGAAAAGCGCAAAATAGATACATGTTATCAGTGCGTTGCTACATTAGATTGAACGAAACAAAGAGAGCCGGTTAAAAATTGATTGAGGGAAATTTGCGCAATGCACAAGGCATATGCCTAAGTTTTGCCCATATTCTCCAGATGCCTATATTTTGATCTTAGAGGCAGATCGCCGACGGCAAATGTTGCGGCGCGGCGCAAAAATAGGGCAAGCTTGGTCGTTCAAGCGGACGGCATCATGACATCAGCCATTTCACGCATATTCATCGGCATAGTGGCTCTGGCGGCGGCAACCGGAGCGGCCCGAGCCGACTTCAGCGACGGCAGGATGCCCGACGGCATCTATCACTGCGAGGCCTACCTGCTCGGCATGTTCCTCAACCTCGGCGACATCACCATCAAGGGAAACGTCTATAGCGGCCCGGTCACGTTCGGGACCGCGCAGCAGGGCTACAACTACCAGATGGATGCAAACGGCGTGATCTCCTGGCTGGGACCAGTTGGCGGTTACACCACCGGCGGCAACTCGCTCTCGCTCACCCAGGCAACGCTGGACGGCCAGAGTCCGCCCTCCTTCGACATCATCATGAAGCAGCCCGACGGCGCCTTCACCGCCACGACCTGCACCAGGGGAAGCAATCAATAGATCTTCCCTGGCAATGACACCGCCTCGGTCTGCAACCCTGCCCGTCTTCTCATCTCATCTGGATGTTGCCGAAGGACCGCCAGCCGGTCGGCGCCTGAGGCCATGAAAAAAAGGCGCGGAACTGGTCAAGTTCCGCGCCAGCAGGCAGTCGGGAGGTCAGATGGTTTTCGCCGACATCTGCGCGGCGATATAGTCGGCCTGGCGGATCGCCAGCGACACGATGGTCAGGGTCGGGTTTTCGGCCGCACCCGTCGTGAACTGGCTGCCGTCCGACACGAACAGGTTCTTGATGTCGTGTGCCTGGCCATGCTTGTTGACGACGCCGTCGGCGGCCTTCTCGCTCATCCGGTTGGTGCCGAGATTGTGCGTCGAGGGATAGGGTGGCGTCGGGAAGGTGCGTGTGGCGCCGACCGCATCGTAAAGCGCGGTGGCCTGCTTGTAGGCATGATTGCGCATCGCCGTGTCATTGGCATGGTCGTCGAAATGCACATCGGCGATCGGCATGCCGTGCTCGTCCTTCTCGTCGCCATGCAGCGTGATGCGGTTCTCCTCGCGCGGCATATCCTCACCGACGATCCACAGGCCGGCCATGTGGTCGTAGTGGTCGAGCGCGGTGGTGAAGGAACGCCCCCAGCCGCCAGGGTTCAGGAAGGCAGCCATGAAGGGCAGGCCGAGCGACAGCGTCTCGAACTCGTAACCGCCGACAAAACCGCGTGACGGATCATGGCGCGCCTCATCACGGATGATGCCGGCCATGGTGGTGCCGCGATACATGTGCACTGGCTTGTCGAAGATGGCATAGACCGATCCCGTGGTATGCCGCATGTAGTTCTTGCCCACCTGCCCCGACGAGTTGGCAAGGCCGTGCGGGAACTTGGCTGATTCGGAATTGAGCAGCAGGCGCGGGCTCTCGATCGAATTGCCGGCGACCGCCACGATGCGGGCCTTCTGCTCCTGCAGCTTGCCGTCCTTGTCGGCATAGACGACGCCGGTGACCTTTCCAGAGGCGTCATGGTTGATCTTGATCGCCATGGCGTTCGGCCGGACCTCGAGGTGGCCCGTCGCCTCGCCCTTCGGGATTTCGGTATAGAGCGTCGACCATTTGGCGCCCCATTTGCAGCCCTGGAAGCAGAAGCCGGTCTGCTGGCAGGAATTGCGGTCGTCGCGCTCCACCGAGTTGATCGCCATGTTGCCGGTATGGCATTCCTTGTAGCCGAGCTTGTCGGCGCCGGCCTTCAGCACCTTGAAATTGTTGTTGCCCGGCAGGCGCGGCCAGCCATTGGTGCCGGTGACGCCCATCTTGGCTTCCGCCTTGGCGTAATAGGGCTCCATCTCGGCCAGCGTCACCGGCCAATCCAAAAGGTTGGCGCCTTCCAGCTTGCCGTAGGTCGACAGCGTCTTGAACTCATGCTCCTGGAAGCGCAGCGATGCGCCTGCCCAGTGCGTGGTCGAGCCGCCGACCGACTTGACGATCCAGGCCGGAAGGTTGGGAAAATCCTTGGCCACGCGCCAATCGCCGGATGTGGTGCGCTTGTCCGTCCAGGCGAGCTGAGCGAACGAATCCCACTCGTCGTTGATGAAGTCCTCATATTCGTGGCGGGCACCGGCCTCGAGGATGACGACATCGATGCCCTTCTGCGCCAGTTCGTTGCCGAGCGTGCCGCCGCCGGCGCCGGAGCCGATGATGACGACCACGCCCTCGTTTTTCAGATCAAATGCTGCTGCCATGGTTTCCTCCCATGAAATCAATTGAATGCGGTTTGGGCGAAGCGGGTCAGAGCCACTCGATGTCGCTGAATCCCCGCGCGATGTAGCCGCCCTTGGAATAGGATTCGCCCTCGTAGCCGAAGATCGGCCAGACCTCCTTCTGGTTGTAGAGGCTGACGACAAGACCGCCGCGAACCGCCTGGAAGAAGGCCGTACCCTCAATGTCTCTGAGCAGCGCGACCCGCTGCTCCTCCCAGCCGAGCCCGCGATAACCGCCCTCGCCGGCTCTCTTGTCGAGATCGGCGATCCCGTTTTCGATAAGCTCCTTGTGAGCCTTGTCCTTGGCGGCCATCTCGTCATGGCCCTTGACCGCGACGGCGTAATATTTGTCAGGGACCTGGTCATGTGGGTAGATATCGCGCGCCAGCTGGATCAGCGTCGCCATTGTCTCGGGCTTCAGAGCCGAGGTTTCCAGCCCCCAGGCATGTTGCGGACTGATGACGGCGCTGCCGGAAATGACGAGCAGCGCGCCGACGCCGCCGCGTTTGAGAAGTTCGCGCCGTGAAAGCCCGGGCTTCCCCTCGTGGATCGTGACCATGTTTCCTCCCTGCTTGCTGTTCGCACTCGAAGAGTGCCGTTGCTGGCGCCGCGCCGGTCCGCGCGGCCGGTTGTCCCTATTGGAAGCGCCCTCCGCGCTGCAGGACCTCGACCTTGTAACCGTCGGGATCCTCGATGAAGAAGAAGCGGGCGATGAGCGAACCGTCGCGGCTGAATTCGACGATCTTCTTCGGATTGAGGCCGAGTGCGCCGAGCCGATCATGTTCGCTGTCGAGATCGGCGACCGAGACCGCGAGGTGACCATAGCCGTCGCCCAGCGCATAGGGCTCCGCGCGCCCCTTGTTGACGGTCAACTCAACCTCGAAAGGCGCATCGGCATTGCTGAGGTAGACCAGCGTGAAGGTCTCGAAGTCCAGTCGTTGGGCGACCTCAAGGCCGAATGCCTTGGTGTAGAAATCGATGGAGCGGGCTTCGTCGAGAACCCGGATCATGGTGTGGATTGCCTTCGCCAAATCAGACTCCGCAGCTTCGTGCTTTCGAAGATGATTATGCGCGCCGGCGAAGAAAGGTGGTGGCAGCCGACTACCACGCATGGGATTGGAAAAACGGATATGCCACCCCAAGGACGAAAGTCTGCCAAGGACGAAAGTCTGATTGCCGTTGACGACCTTCCGGTCGATGATGAAACCGCAGGCAGTGTTCAAAAGGCACCGACCGCCCCGTCGGCGCCCAAGACCAACAAAAACGGGAGGTAACGATGTGCAGAGTCTTTGCCGCACAGGATCCGGAAGGCTATCGTCAGATCAACCGGTCGATCCGCATTGACGGACATTCGACGAGCATCCAGCTCGAGGTCACGTTCTGGGCCTTGCTCGACGAAATCGCCGAAAGCCAGAACCTGACGACGCCGAAATTCATCTCGAAGCTCTACGACGAGGCCATCGAGATCAACGGCGAGATCCCTAATTTCGCGTCGATGCTGCGCACCACTTGCGCACTCTATCTACGCGGCCACCGACCATCCATGGAGGAGGTGTTGAAGCGAGAGGCCGCCTAGCGCCCTTCCGTGGCGACTTCGAGCGCGAGCCGGCTCATGTCGGTGAAAAGCGCCTGGCGTTCGGAATAGTCGGTCTGTTCGCCGGTAAGCAGATTGTCGACGACGGTCAGCAGCGACAACGCCCTCGCGCCGAAATGGGCCGATATGCGATAGAGAGCGCTGGTTTCCATGTCTACCGCCAGCGCCCCGAGCGCCCTTGCGTCGGCATAACGGGCACGCGCTTCAGGATGGTAGAATATATCGGTGCAGGCTGTCAGGCCGGCGTGGTGGTGGATGCCAAGTGCGGCTGCCTTGCTCAATGCGCTAGCCAGCAGCGCCGGATCCGGGCCAACATCGGCTACGTAAAGGCCAAAAACTCGACCGCTCTCGGTATTTTCAGGCCGTGCCGATTGCGAGATCACAAGGCTGCGCAGCTTTGCCTCGGCGCTCAGGCTGCCGCAGGTACCGGTGCGGATCAGTGTTCGGACGCCATAAAAGTCAAGCAGTTCATGGGCGTAGATCAGGAAGGATGAAACGCCGATGCCCGTCGCCTGAATGCTGACGGGCTTGCCGCGAAACAAGCCGGTAAAGCCGAGAGCGCCGCGTCGGCGATTGACGCAGCGCGGCGCGTCCAGGAATGTCTGCGCCATCCACTCCGCGCGCTGCGGGTCGCCCGGCAACAAAACCGTGTCGGCGTAATCGCCCTTGCCTGCCTCGATGTGTGGCGTCAACAGCCGCTCCCCCAAGCCCGCCTGCTGTATTTTCAACAATCATGGCGTTGTTACGGCGTTGTGCAAGAGCGCGGCATTGGAAGCACCTAGGATTCAAGGACATCCTTGACGATCGTGGCCAGTTGCTTGAGCGAGAACGGCTTTGGCAGGAAGCCGAAATGCGCCTCCGCCGGCAGGTTCCTGGCGAAAGCGTCCTCGGCATAGCCGGAGACGAAAACGAACTTGATGTCCGGCTGGCGTTTGCGCAACTCTCCGAGCAGGGTCGGCCCGTCCATTTCCGGCATCACCACGTCGGAAACGACGATGTCGACCTTGCCGCCCAGCGCTTCGAACACTTCCAGCGCCTCGACGCCCGAGGACGCCTCGTGAACGGTATAGCCGCGCGAAGTCAGTGCCCGCATGCCGCCCATGCGCACGGCATCCTCATCCTCGACCAGCAGGACCGTCGCCGACCCGGACAGATCCTTGGTGCTATCGACCGGTTTGACTGCCGCTGCCGCCGGCGCTTCACCGGCTTCGGCTGCCGTTTTCGCTTCCACGATGTGACGCGGCAGGAAGATGCGGAAGGTGGACCCCTTGCCGACTTCGGAATCGCAGAAAATGAAACCGCCGGTCTGCTTGATGATGCCGTAGACCATGGACAGGCCAAGGCCCGTGCCCTTGCCGACCTCCTTGGTGGTGAAGAACGGCTCGAAGATCTTCTTCAGCACGTCGGGCGCGATGCCTGAACCCGTATCCTCGACTTCGACCACCACATAGTCGGCGGCCGCGAGTTCGCGATAGGGAAAGGTCTTGCATTCCTCGGCGGTCACGTTGCGGGTGCGCACGGTGAGATCGCCGCCCGCCGGCATCGCGTCGCGCGCGTTGACCGCCAGGTTGACCACCACTTGCTCGAACTGCCCGATATCGACCTTGACCGGCCACAGGTCGCGGCCGTGGTCGACCTTGAGCTTGATGTCGTTGCCGACCAGCCGGGCAAGCAGCATCCTGAGATCGGCGAGCACGTCGGTGAGGTTCAGCACTTCCGGCCGCAGCGTCTGCTTGCGCGAGAAGGCCAGCAACTGCCTGACCAGGGAGGCCGCGCGATTGGCGTTCTGCTTGATGTTCATGATGTCGGGGAAGGACGGATCCGACGGCCGGTGATTGGTCAAAAGCAGGTCGGACGCCATGATGATGGCGGTCAGCACATTGTTGAAGTCGTGCGCGATGCCACCGGCGAGCTGGCCGACGGCCTGCATCTTCTGGCTTTGCGCCATCTGCCCTTCGAGCGCCTTCTGCTCGGTCGTCTCGACGGCGTAGACGATGGCCGCTTCCTCGGCTCCTTCGCCGCCGGTGCCATCGGCCACGGCGTTGACGTAGAAACGGATATGCCGCTCATCATTGCCGGGCAGCACGGTCTCAATCGGATCAATGTCGGCCTGCCGCTGTCGGGCTTTCTCGAAAGCCGCGGCAAAGGCCGGCCGGTCGCGGTCATGGATCACCGTGTCGAGCCGCACGCGGCGATCCACGGCATCGCGGTCGACGACCGAGGAAAACAGCGACAGGAACGGTGCGTTGGTGCGCAGGATGCGCCCGCTGGCATCGACACCGGCAATCGCCATCGGCGTCGAATTGAAGAAGCGGGTGAAGCGCACTTCCGAGGCGCGCAGGTCGGCCGAGGCATCCTCGCCCTGTGTGCGGTTGAGCACGATGGTGCGGGTTGGCCCGCCGACGCCCTCACGGCTGGCCGAAACGCGATGCATGAAGCGCACCGGCAGCGCCTCGCCGGTCATCGTCGTCAAGTCGAGATCGATGACCGCATTGCGCGTCGTCCCGGGGTCCGCCTTGACGGAGCGCACCAGCGCCATGCCGTCGCCGGCAACAATATCGGGCAAGGCGACGGCACCGGGGGTGAAGCTGGCGAGATCGATGCCCAGCCATCCGGCGAGCGTGGCGTTGATGTAGGTGACGCGGCCGTCCTGGTCGGCCGAAAAGAAGCCGGCCGGCGCGTGGTCGAGGTGGTCGATTGCCTTCTGCAGATCGAGGAAGAAACGCTCCTGCTCGGCCCGCTCTTGCGAAATGTCGGCGAGCTGCCAGGCCAGCATCGGCAGCCGCTGGCCCGGGACGCTGAACGCGCGGGCGCGTGCCCGGTACCAGCGCGCGCCCGGTTCGGCGCCGGGCCGGATCGATTGCGCGAGCCGGAACTCGCCGTCGCCCGGCTGCCCGTCACGCAAGCCGGACGCCAGCCGGTAAATGGTCACCGAGGCTTCGGGGACATCGGAGAGCAATCCTTCGACCGTCTTCAGGTCAGCGGCCGATGAGGCGCCGGTCATATCGGCATAGGCGCGGTTGGCGTAGACGACGCGACCCTTGGTGTCCGTGACCAGCAGGCCCTGCGACATCGAATCGACGAAGGCCTTGGACAGTTCGTCGCCCGTGGAGCGCGGTGTGATCTGCACGAAGCCGATCGCGGTCGCGAACAGGAAGCCGACACCGATCATCGCCAGTACGCCGAGCATGCCGAGCAGGAACGGATCGCCGAGGCGCTCGCGGAAAAGGCCGAAGACGATTGCGGCGCCCGTCAGGACGACGATGAAGATGATAAGCCGGGTGACCGCGCCCGGTCGCGTATTCTGGTCGACGATCGGTGCCGGATAGAAATCGCCGCGCGCTTCCTTGGCCATATGCCCCCTGCTCATGAAATCCGATGTTCCGACACCCGCCCCCAATGCATGTCGCCCAAAAATGACTTCGGTTTTGGGAAAACGACATGCATGAAAAACACGGACCTGAAACGCGCCGCATGAATCCGTTTCAGCGCGACGCGCTTTAGCCGGTTGAATCACATTCTCCTGGTCTGGAAAAGGCCCGGGCGGCAAATGTCGGATAAAAATGCTGTCGGCTGGCCTTCCCTGTGTTTCAAGCTGTTCACGATGCGTGAAAGGCAACTTGCGGTAGCCAGTCGCAACGGTCTAGTGTCGCGTCACTTTCCAAACCGTTCGGGGGAAACCAATGCAGTGGCTGGATAGCGTGGCGGGTCCCGGTTATGCGGCGGCACTCCTGTGGACCTTCGCGGCGCTGATCCTGCTGGTCATCGTTCTCGTCATCGTCAGGCTCGTGCGCAACCTGACCTTCGGCACGTTTGTCGCCGGCGGCCGCAACCGCAAGACGCGGCTCGCCGTCATGGACGCAACCGCCGTCGACAGCCATCGCCGACTGGTGCTGGTGCGACGCGACGACATCGAACATCTGCTTCTGATCGGCGGCCCGACCGACGTCGTTGTCGAACGCGACATCCGCCTCGCCGCGCCGCGCCGTCCGGCGTTGACTGGAGATGGCGGCCTGCAGCCTGTCCCGGCGGCCGCCGCCCCGGCTGCGAAGCCTCGGTCGCCGCAGCCCGCTCCCGTGCCTCCGAGACAAGCACCCGCTCCGCAGCCGGTGGCCATGGCACAGCCTGCCCGCCAGCGTCCGGCGGCGCCACCACCGGCTCCGGCGCCCGCACCGAAACCAGCGGCGCAAACCTATCAATCGACCAATGTCACGCCGCTGCCTGCCTATGGCTCCGCCAACGTCAATGCCGCCAGGCACACGCCGCCACCGCCGACGCAGGACAGCATCGACGACACGCTGATGAAAGAACTCGAGGTTTCGCTCGACCAGCCCCGCTCCGGCGGCCCGGTGGGCAAACCGGCAGCCAAGGCGCCGCCCTCGCTCGACGATGAAATGACCAGGCTGTTGGGCGAACTTTCAAGCCAAAAGAGATGAACTGCGCCTAGGTCAAGAGATGAACTGTCGCCTGCCAGTGACTAGGCTGGCCGGCGTTCAAGCGTGTTCAAATCTATTGAAGGTGGCACGCATCGAACAAAAATGGCCGGATAACCGGCCATTTGGAAATCAATGCAAAGGCGGTCTATCAGTCGTCGCGATAGACTTTTTCACGGCGCTCATGCCGTTCTTGCGCTTCGATCGACAAGGTGGCGATCGGGCGCGCGTCGAGCCGCTTCAAGGCGATCGGCTCACCGGTTTCTTCGCAATAGCCGTAAGTGCCTTCATCGATGCGCTGCAGCGCCGAATCGATCTTTGAGATGAGTTTCCGCTGACGGTCGCGGGCCCTGAGCTCGATGGCGCGGTCAGTTTCCGAAGAGGCGCGGTCGGCGAGGTCGGGATGGTTGGCGTTTTCCTGCTGCAGGATTTCCAGGGTTTCGCGCGCCTCGCGCAAGATGTCATTTTTCCAGGTGACGAGCTTCTGGCGGAAGTACGATTTCTGCCGTTCGTTCATGAACGGCTCGTCTTCGGAGGGTACGTAATCGGCGGTAACGATGTCGTTCATTCGACTCACCCAACAGCCCCAAATTTGGCGCCTATATATTCGCCACCAGACGCCTGCACAAGCGCAATCAGCCACCGACTCACGCAATTGTTAAAGTGCGTCTCCAGCCTTCTCCGGAGCGGCATAAATCTCTTTTGATGGCGAAAGTACGACTATCCTCGCCCATCGCCCTGCAAGTAATTCGCCGCGCTGAAGCACGCGTACCATTGTGCGTGCGGCTTTTCTCGTGGCTAATCGCGGCAGGACTTCAGCTCTCGGGCACCGTTGGAGGTTGGGTGAGCAGGCTTTATCTGTTGCGACACGCCAAGGCCGGTTGGGCCTTGCCGGGCATGCGTGATTTCGATCGTCCGTTGGACGCATCCGGCCGCGCCGATGCCGAAAAAATGGGGACCGCGATGCGTTCCCGCTCCTATGTGCCGGACCTGACGCTGTGCTCCAACGCCAAACGCGCCAGGGAAACGCTCGAGGGTCTGGCCGGCCAGACCGACACAGGCAAGGTGCTGTTTTTCGATGCGCTCTACAGCGAGGACGCGGCCTGCTATCTCCGCCTCGTCCGGGATCATGGCGGGCCCGGTTCATTGCTGGTCATAGGGCACAACCCGATGACGGAGGATCTCGCCATGGCGGTTTCGGGCGATGGCGGCGAGGCGGAGCGGGCAATGCTCAATCACGGCTTTCCAACCTCGGGCCTTGCGGTCGTCCGTTTCCCCGGCGATCTGGCGAAAGCGACCCAGGGAGCGGGCTATCTCGAAGCGTTCCTGACACCGGCCGATCCCTGATGCCGATTTCCAGCGCCATTTCAAAGCCGGGTTCCAGCGCCTATATCGGGCGGACGCAAGCCCGAGAGATCATATTTTGGCATCATCGCTGACCACCTTCACCGACGAGGCAAGAATTGCCCTCGACACATTGTCGGGACGTGCCACCGGACTTTTTTCTCCATCGCTGCGTCTGGGTGTCACGGGTCTCTCCCGCGCCGGCAAGACCGTCTTCATCTCGGCCTTCGTCCACAATCTGATCCACGGTGGACGTCTGCCGCTGTTCGAGGCGCAGAAATCGGGGCGTATCGCGCGCGCCTTCCTCGAACAGCAGCCCGACGACGCCGTGCCGCGTTTTCAATACGAGGACCACATCGCCGCTTTGGTCAACGATCGCGTCTGGCCGGACTCGACCCGCGCCATTTCGGAACTGCGGCTGACGATCGAATATGAATCGGCTTCCGGCTGGAACCGCATGTTCTCGTCGGGCAAGCTGTCGGTCGACATCGTTGACTACCCCGGCGAATGGCTGCTCGACCTGCCGCTGCTCGGCAAATCCTTCGCTGATTTTTCGCGCGAAGCCCTCGAAATGGCCACGCTGCCGGTGCGCGAGGATCTTTCGCTGGCCTGGCGAGCGATCTCGGCGGAAATCGACCCGAATGCCGACGCCGAGGAAATGACGGCGCGCCGGCTGGCTGAAAGCTTCGCCGCCTATCTCAAGGCATGCAAGCTCGACGAACGGGCGCTTTCGACCTTGCCGCCCGGCCGTTTCCTGATGCCCGGCGATCTCGAAGGCTCGCCCGCGCTGACTTTCGCGCCGCTGGCCGGCCTGGGCGACAGGCGCGCGCGCAACGGCTCGTTGCACGCCATGATGGAACGGCGCTACGAGGCCTACAAGACGCATGTCGTCAAACCATTCTTCCGCGAGCACATCACGCGCCTGGACCGCCAGATCGTGCTCATCGACGCCATGCAGGCGCTGAACGCCGGGCCTGGTGCCATGGCCGACCTGGAGCGCGCCGTCACCGAGATCCTCAGCTGTTTTCGCCCCGGCCGGGGCAGCTTCATAACCGACCTTTTCTCCCGGCGTATCGACCGCATCCTGGTCGCGGCGACCAAGGCCGATCATCTGCACCACGAAAGCCATGACCGGTTGCAGGCGATCGTGCGGCGCCTTGCCGACCGCGCCGTGGCGCGGGCGAATTTCACCGGCGCCGATGTCGACGTCGTCGCCATGGCGGCGGTGCGCGCCACCCGCGAAGGCACCGTCAAACAGGGCCGCGAGACATTGCCTGTTATCATCGGCACGCCGATCGCCGGCGAGAAGATCGATGGTGAAACATTCGACGGAAAGACGGAAACAGCTATATTTCCTGGTGATTTGCCGGAGAACATTGATGCTGTTTTCGACCTTTCGGGGCCGGATCACAGACAGGACTCCACGGACCCGGCAATCCGCTTCGTCCGGTTCCGTCCGCCGAAACTCGAACGCACGGCCGAAGGTGTCACGCTGTCGCTGCCCCATATCAGGCTAGACCGCGCCTTGCAGTTCCTGATCGGAGACTATCTGGCATGACCGCGCCCCGCAAACCGGCGGCATTCCGCATCGAGCCGGAAGCCGCGCCGAAACAAGACGCGCCACAAGCACGCCAGACCGAACCGTCGCGCAGACCGCGCTCCATGAAGGCCGATGTGGCGCTGGTCATCCCGGCGGAGGTCGACGTTTTCGACGAACCGGACGTTATTGCCGCCGAGCCGCCGCCATCGGTCGCCCCCAGAAGGCGCTCGGTTCTCGGCAGCATCTTCTTCGGCGCCTTCGGCGTGCTGGTTTCGCTGGCTGTCGGCCTGTGGACCGACCAGTTGATACGCGATCTCTTTGCCCGCGCCGAATGGCTGGGCTGGCTGGCCGCCGGGATGGCGGCGATTGCGCTGCTGGCGCTGCTGGTAATCCTGATTCGCGAGTTCCTGGCCATCGCCCGCCTCGCCGAGGTCGAAAAGCTGCAGAAGCGCGCGCTCGATGCCATCGCGCGCGACGATCCGAAGGCGGCACGCGCGGTGGTCGACGAGTTGTCGGCCTTTGTCGCGGCCAAACCCGAGACCGCTGCCGGCCGGCGCGCGCTGGCTGAATTGCGCGGCGAGATTATCGACGGCGCCAATCTGGTGCGCCTGGCGGAGGCGGAAATCCTCGGCCCCCTTGATGTCAGGGCCAAGGTGATGATTCTCGAGGCCGCCAAGCGGGTCTCGCTGGTGACGGCCGTGAGCCCGCGCGCGCTGGTCGATGTCGCTTATGTCGTGTTCGAGGCCGGGCGCCTCATCCGCCGGCTGTCGGAACTCTATGGCGGACGGCCCGGAACGCTGGGTTTTTTCCGCCTGGCGCGCAGCGTACTGGCGCATCTGGCGGTCACCGGTTCGATCGCCATCGGCGACAGTTTCGTCCAGCAGATCGTCGGCCACGGCCTGGCGGCCCGCCTCTCGGCAAAGCTGGGCGAAGGCGTCGTCAACGGCATGATGACGGCGCGCATCGGCATCGCCGCGATGGAGACGGCGCGCCCCCTGCCCTTCAGCGCGGCCAGGCGCCCGGGACTGGGGGATTTCCTCGCAGCATTGACTTCGTTCGCAGCCAAGAAAGACGCCGAAACAGCCGGCTCCGGCAAATAGCGTCCAGCTCTTCGGGACGATGATCGGACAGCTGTTTCGAGGGCCCGCAGTGACGAAGCATTAACCAATCTTCTTCATGGTCGAACCGGTTTCAAACAGCCTCGTTGTTGCCGGGTGTCGTCGATGAAAAGCGTAATTCTGTCCAGCGTCCTGCCCCTGGCGGCGGTGATCACAGCTGTCGTCGGCATTGCCTCGGCGGCCTCTGCCACGGAACCGGACAAGCAGTTTTTCCAGTCGGCCGAAGGCAAATGGGTTGGCCCGGGCGAAATCGTCGCCGGCAAATACAAGGGCACGAAATTCAACTGCAGCTTCACCGGCTCCACGCCGGACGGCAAGATGGGCATGACACTGGACGGCGGTTGCCGGGTCGGCATGTTCACCCAGCCCATGTCGGCCAAGATCGAGCGCAAGGGCCGCGACTACAAGGGTTCCTTCATGGGTGGCGCTGCCGGCGCCGGCCTCGACATCATCGGCGGCAACGTCGTCGACGCCCACAAGGTGGTCTTCACCATCAACCGCAACCAATTGCGCGGTGTGATGCAGGCCCGCATTCCCGACGACAATTCCATGACCGTAACGGTTGCCGTGCGCGTTCAGGACCAGTTGGTGCCCGTCATCGGCATGAGCCTGAAGCGCGTCGATGCCGTCGAAGTCGGTTCCATCGCGCCGAACTGAGCGTACCCTCGCCTCTATTTCTTTACGCTATTCCGGACGGAAAAACACTTTTCCTGGGATTTTCGAACCCCACAAAACAAAGAGGCGGCGGCCCATCGCCACCGCCTCCTTGGAAACGGACGAACCAGGCGTCAGCCCTTGATCGCCTTGGTCAGCTCGTCATACGCCTTGCAGGCATCGGCCAGGGTCGTGGAACCCTGATACTTGGTCGTCACCGCCTGAACCTTGGCGGTCAGGTCAGCCGCCTTGGACGGATCCTTGGTGATCGCCTCCTGCAGCGCGGCGGCCATGTCCTGCGCCTCCTTGGTCGCGATCTCGGTCGTGCATTCCGGCGCCTTCGAACAGGCCGAGCCGGCAAGCACCGCCAGCCCGGCGGCAACGAGCAAAAACTTCTTCATGTCAGTCATCTCCTCAAAAGGGTGCGACTTGATCGCCGCTCACCCCCAACGGCCGAAGCCGAGCGTGCTTAGCCTTCGATTGCGGCAACAAGCAACGAGCCCATGGCGTAAACTTGTGTAAAGAGCCTCCAACATTGCGGCGGTTCGAGTTCGATGTCAGCTGGAGCAAAGTTCAGCCGCGAGGCTGCAGCAGAGCGAGCACAGCTGTCGATGCAGCAAGGATGGCCGTAACGGTCAACGGCGCCGTGGCACCATAGGTGTCCACGACATAGCCACCGACAACCGCGCCGATCGTGATGGCAACCTGGAAAGAGACGACCATCAGGCTGCCCGCTGCTTCCAGCGCGTCAGGTGCCGCACGCGAGAGATTGGTTGGCAGCACCACCGGCCCCATGCCGAAGGCGAAGCCCCAAAGCGTGACGAATCCGAAGGCAACGCCAATGTGCACGCCCCAAAGCACCAAGGCCAGCGCCGCAACCGCCATTAACGCCGCAGTGGCCACGAGAGCCATGTGAATATTGGCATCGGCCATGCGGCCGCCGGCAATGTTGCCGATCACAGCGGCGATGCCAAACCCAAGCAGAGCCAGGGCGATTGGACCGGTTGCAAGCAGCGTGACGTGTTCGAGGAAGGGGCGCACATAGACAGAACCAGCAAAATGCCCCGTCATCAGCAAGACAATGGCCAGCATGCCGATTTGAATGCCGCGCCGCCGTGTAAGCCGAAACACGTCTGCAAGACTGTTGCTTGTTGTCGCCGGCAAGGTCGGCAGGCTGAGCAACTGCGCCAACATGGCCAATACGGCCAGCCCCGCTGTCATGGCCATGGCGCTGCGCCATCCCAGCCAGTCGCTGATCAACGCCCCCAAGGACGGCGCGGCAATGGTGGCGAGCGAGACGCCGAGGGTAACGATAGCCATGCCCCGGCCTGTCGCATTGGCGCCGACCAGCCTCGCCACGACGGCAACCGAAAGTGCCCAGAAAGCACTGAGAGCGATCCCCAGCCCGGCCCGGCCCAACAACAACAGCCAGAAATTGGGTGCCAGCGCCGCAAGGATATTGGAAGCCACCGCCAAAGCCATGAGACCGACCAGCACCGTCTTGCGGTTCAATCGGCCGATGAGAACATTGCTCAACATGGCCGTCACGGCGCCGACGGAAGCGGTGGCGGTGACGACCTGTCCGGCCGTTCCCTCACTGATACCGAGATCGCGCGCCATTGGCGTCAGCAGGCCTGCCGGCAGGAATTCGGCCGACACCAGGGCAAAGCTGGTGGCCGCCAGTGAAATGACCGCAAACCAGGTGGCTGCACTCCACGCGGCCGGCGTGTCGGCATCAAGGCCAATCGAGGTGTCTTCAAGCTGTAATGTTGTGTCTGTCACGGAAAGATCTCCAAGTTTGGAGATCTTGATAGACGAGTTCTGTCGGATGATATGTATCTTAAAATCCGAAATTCATGTCTATTCGTCCGGGATTTGTGCGACGCACAATTCCCGGCGAGACATTGGTGATGCGCTTGAACGCGCGAGCGAAGGATGCCTCGGAATCATAGCCCAAACGGGTAGCGACCTCGGCAACCGACAAGCCGCTCTGCCCCAACAACTCGCGGGCAAGCTGCATGCGCAGGCGGGCGAGATAGCGCGCGGCACCCTCGCCCAATACAGCGCTGAAACGCGCGGCGAAAATCGATCGCGATTGGCCTGCCACGCTTGCAAGGCTTCCCAGCGTCCAGTCGTGGCCGGGGTCTCGATGCATGGCTGCCAGGGCGCGGCCGATATGGGGATCGCGGATGGCTGCGAGCCAACCTGTGGTCGAGGCTCCGTTGCAATTGACCCAACAGCGGATGAGCCGGGCTGTCAGCAAATCCGCCATACGCGACAAGATGGTGGCGCTGCCCATCTGCGGTTGCGCGGCCTCCGTCGTCATGGCCGCCAGCAAAGGACCAACGACCGGGTCATTGCCGGCCACGTCGCAACCCTTGATGACAGGCGGCATCAACGTGATCAATGGATTGAGCGCACAGGAGTCCAAGGCCATGGAGCCGCAGAAAAGGGTGCTTGTCGCGCCCGTTCCTTCCCGCACCACTTCGCAGACATTGCCCCCTAACTTGATCACCTGGCAGCCCTCGAGCGAGTCGCCCACCACGTCCGGCGCACTCGCCAGCCGATGGGCGATGCCCTGCGGCAGCAGCACCAGATCGCCATCGCGCAACTCTTGCCAGCCCTGCGCTTCGGTGTGAATCCAGCACGGACCCTGGCCGACAAAGTGAAAACGAAGCAGCGATTGTCGCGGAAATTCTATGCTCCATGGATGTCGGAGCTCGCAGCGGCCATAGTTGACGCCACTCAGGCGAAAATCTTGCAGGACCTCGCTGAGCGCATCCATCGGAATATGAGGCGGCGAAGACGGCTGGGACGAACGGTCAAGCATGCAGCTGATATAGATGCCGAACGTCCCGCAGACAAGCGGAGACCGTTGTTCCACCGGGGGATTCGCACCGACAGCACCCTACCTTTCCTGGCAGGCTTCCCGCCCTTGCCTCCCGCTCCCACTGCATGCAAGGAGTGCTATACGACAAAGGGACGGATCATGGCGGCAGAGGCAGCGGGCAGCGATCTCATTCAGGTGGTGGCATTGCTGGCGGCGGGCGTGGTGGCCGTCCCGATCTTCAAGCGCATGGGTCTCGGTTCGATTCTCGGTTACCTGGCCGCCGGCGTGGTGATCGGTCCGTTCGGCCTCGGCGTCTTTTCCGAATCGGGAGCCATCCTCCATGTCGCCGAACTCGGCGTGGTCATGTTCCTGTTCATCATCGGCCTGGAAATGCAGCCGTCGCGGCTTTGGGGCCTGCGCCGCGAGATCTTTGGGCTGGGCGCGCTTCAAGTCGGCGTCTGCGCGGTGCTCTTGACTGGTGTCGGCATGGCCGGAGGGTTTCCGATCGCGCAATCCTTCGTCGCCGGCGCCGGTTTCGTGCTGACCTCGACGGCCATCGTCATGCAGCTTCTGGAGGAGCGCGGCGAAATCGCCGCGCCCAAGGGCCAGCGCATCGTCTCCATCCTGCTGCTGGAGGACCTGGCTATCGTGCCGCTGCTCGCCTTGATCGCCTTCCTGGCGCCGGGCGGTGCCGGTACCAGCCTGTCGGAGCGGCTGACCGAGGTCGGCATCGGCCTCGCCGCGATCATCGGCCTGGTGGTAGCGGGACGCTACCTCCTCAACCCCTTCTTCCGCATCCTGGCGGATGCCCGTGCGCGCGAAGTGATGACGGCCGCGGCTCTGCTGGTCGTGCTCGGATCGGCGCTTGCCATGCAGCTCAGCGGCCTGTCAATGGCGATGGGCGCGTTCCTGGCCGGCGTGCTGCTCTCGGAATCGACCTTCCGCCATCAGCTTGAAGCCGACATCGAGCCGTTCCGCGGCATCCTGCTCGGCCTGTTCTTCCTGGCGGTCGGCATGTCGCTCGATCTGCATGTGGTGGCCGCGAACTGGAAGCTGATCGCCGTCTACGTCGTGGCCTACATGGTGATGAAGGCTTTCGGCATCTACATTGTCGCCCGCATCCTGAAATCAGGCCACCGCGAGGCATTGGAGCGCGCGGTCTTCATGGCGCAAGGCGGTGAATTCGCCTTTGTGCTCTATTCCGCGGCCGCCGCCGTCGGCATCATCGACGGCCAGGCAAACGCAACGCTGACCGCGATAGTCATCATCTCCATGGTGCTGACGCCGCTGGCGATCATCGCCTTGCGCTATTTCACGCCACGGGACGAGCAGTCGCTGGACGGCGTCGAAGTCGCCGACGGCCTGTCCGGCAGCGTGCTGATCATCGGCTTTGGCCGCTTCGGCCAGATCGCCAGCCAACCCCTGCTCTTGCGCGGCATCGACGTCTCGATCATCGACAACGATGTCGAGATGATCCAGGCGGCCGCCGATTTCGGCTTCAAGGTCTATTATGGCGACGGCACGCGGCTGGACATCCTGCACGCGGCCGGGGCCGGCCGGGCGCGGGCCGTGCTCATTTGTGTCGACAAGCCCGACGCCGCCATCCGCATCGCCGAACTCGTCAAGGCTGAGTTCCCCTTGCTTACGGTGCTGGCCCGTGCGTTCGACCGCGGCACGGCGCTGCAGCTCATCCGCGCCGGCGTCGATTATCAGCTGCGCGAAACCTTCGAATCGGCGCTCGTCTTTGGTGGCTCGACCCTCGAGGCGCTGGGCGTCGATCCCGAGGACGTCGCCGAAACGATCGAGGACGTCAGGCGCCGCGACACGGCCCGGTTCGAGACCCAGCTCGCCGAAGGCATCCGCTCGGGACAGCGTTTCCTGAAAGGCAATATCGGTACGCCGATCCCGACCCCACTCTCCACGCCCCGCCGTCCTGGCCAGGCGCTCAACGAGGAAACGGCCGGCGTCCTGCATAAATCCGAATCGGCGGATTGAGGGAGTTAGGCATGGAATTGGACAGAAGAGCCCTGTCGATCACCAAGTTCTGGCGCGACGCCGGCGAGGATGCTTGGTTCGAGAAGAACGACGCTTTCGATGCCGATTTCCGCGACCGCTTCCTCGATCTCCACTACGCCGCAGCGCGCCGTGAATGCGATGTCTGGTCAAGCCATGCCGAGGGCTCGCTGGCGCTGATGATCCTGCTCGACCAGTTCCCGCGCAATTGCTTTCGCGGCACCGGCCACATGTTTGCGACCGACCCACTGGCAAAGCATTTTGCGCAAAAAGCGGTCGATGCCGGCCACGATCTGGCATTGGAACCGGAAGTGCGTGTGTTCCTCTATTTGCCGTTCGAACATTCGGAAAACCTTGCGGACCAGGAGCGGTCGGTCGAACTTCATACCGCCAGGGCCGAGTTCAATCTGAAATACGCGCTGGAGCACCGCGACATCATCCAGCGCTTCGGCCGCTTTCCGCACCGCAACCGGATGCTTGGCCGCGAGACCACGGCTGAGGAAAAAGCATTCCTCGATGACGGTGGTTTCTCCGGCTGATCCTCGATTTAGCGCCGCCACCAGTCGCGGCCTGATGGCAGCCGCTCGATGCCGGCCGCATCGACCGCGCTCAGGCGATCGGCCACGCGTTTGCCGCCTATGGCAAGATCCGGCGCGATTTCGGCCAGCGGCGCCAGCACGAAGGCGCGCTCCAGCATGCGCGGGTGCGGCACTTCCAGGCCCGTTTCATGGATGATGCGGTCGCCGAACACCAGGATGTCGATGTCGATGAGGCGCGGCCCCCACCTCTCCTCACGCACGCGTTTGAGCTTTCGCTCGGCATCGAGGCAGAGGTCGAGCAATGCCCGCGGCGACAGCCGCGTCGATAATTCGGCGGCCGCGTTGAGGAAATCCGGCTGGTCGAGCTTGCCCCAGGGCGGCGTCCGGTAGAGCGAGGAGACGGCGGCCATGTCAGTATCGGGATCGGCGTCGAGCAGGCGCAACGCGGCTCCCATCGACGCCGCCGGATCGCCCAGATTGCCGCCGAGGCTCAGATAGACGGTGTTATTCGGGCCAGACAACGGTCACCTCGACGTAATCGAGCACGCCAGGCACCGGCGCATTGGGCTTGCGAACGGTGACCTCGGCTTTCCGAATCTGGGGAAAGCGCCCGGTGAGAGCCTTCGCGACTTCCAGGGCCAGCGCCTCGATCAGGAAGCGCCGGTGTCCGGTGATGATCTCCTCGATGACGGTGAAGGCGACGCCGTAATTCACCGTTTCCCCGATGGCGTCATCGACGAGCGCGCGTCCCGGCTCGACGGTGAGCGAGGCATCGACATAGAAGCGCTGCCCCAGCGCTTCTTCCTCGTCCAGCACGCCATGCCGGGCAAAGAAGGCGCAATTCTTCATGCGGATGACATACATGGCTCAGCGTTCCGATCCGGTTTCCCGCGCCAGCATAGCATCCGCCACCGCCAGCGCGTCCACGTTGATTGCGACATCATGGACGCGAAACAGATGCGCGCCCTTGAGCCGGAGAATGACGCTGGTCGCCGCCGTGCCGGCCGCCCGGTCGGCGGCGTCACGGCCGGTGACGGTGCCGATGAAACGCTTTCGCGAGGTACCGGCCATCAGCGGGAAGCCGAGCGCGCCAAGCTCGGCAAACCGTGCCATCAGATCGAGGTTTTCCTCCGCCGTCTCCTTGGCGAAGCCGAAGCCGGGATCGAGCACGATATGGCCGTCGGCGACACCTTGCCCGCGCCCGATCTCAAGCGATTTTCCCAGGAACGCCAGCTGGTCGGCGATCACATCGGGCAGCTTGTCGCGATCCCGTCCAGTATGCATGATGACAAGCCCGGCGCCGGTTTCGGCCGCCACCCGCGCAATGTCGGGCTCACGCTGCAGACCCCAGACATCGTTGACGATATGCGCACCGGCCTTGACGGCGAGCCGGGCGGTGTCGGCACGATAGGTGTCGACCGAAATCAGCACGTCGCCGACCTGCGCCAACGCCTCGATCACGGGCAGGATACGGGCCTGCTCCTCGCTGGCCGATATCGCGGCGGCGCCCGGGCGAGTCGATTCTCCGCCGACATCGATGACGGCAGCTCCTTCCCCGATCATGCGGCGCGCCTGGACGAGCGCGGGTTCAGGAGCATCAAACAAGCCGCCATCGGAGAAGCTGTCGGGTGTGACATTGAGGATGCCGACGACCACGGCCTTGCCGCCAAGCTCGAGATGGCGTCCATGCGCCAATTGCCATCGCCCCGCCGTCATAGCGCTTCAACCATGGGCTCATCAACCAAGATGTCATCAACGATGTGTGATCCGCATTGGATCAATTCCGTTGCGCCGGCGAAGGCCGTAAAGCAAGGTGATTGAAGAGGCAACATGATGATACGATCCCTGCTCTGCGCACTGCTGCTTACCGCCGCCGTTCCGGCGAATGCGGCCAATCTGGTGAAGACATACAGCTATTTCGCCATTGGCGGCAGAACGCTGGAGGATATCGAGCAGCAACTTGCCAAACACGGGCCCCAGGTCAAAAGCACGGGGTCGCGCCACCCTGGCGCCACCCAGATGGCTTTCACGACACGCATCAGCTACGCCAGCCAGCCGGGCTCCTGCCGGATCGCCGACGCGGTCGTCACCGTCAAGGTCAAGGTGATCCTTCCCGAATGGCGCCGCCCGCGCAAAGCCGACGCCGATGTGCGGCTGTTCTGGGATACCTTGTCCGCCGACATCAAGCGCCATGAAGACCGCCATGTCGAGATAGCCCAGAACCACGGCCGCGCGCTGGAAGACGCCCTGAAGGCAGCTTATCCGCAGAAGGATTGCGACGCCGCAAAGGCCAAGGCCGCTGCGATCACGGCGGCCGAGCTTGCCAAACACGACAGGGACCAGGTGCGGTTCGACCGTGTCGAAGGCGCCAATTTCGAAAGCCGCATCCTGCGGCTGCTGCGTTACCGGATGGAGCGCATCGAGAGCGGCCAGTTGCGGCCGCCGGCCTGAATCTCCTCGCCGCCTCCGTTCGCCTGGATGCAAGCCAGCCGGGCGGAAGCGTAGTGCCAGCTTGGAATTTTTTTCGAGGAACCGTCGAAATCGGCCTATACGGAACGACATATCCAGGGTTGCCAAGGGCACAATCCAGAAGCACGGGCATCACGATCGATCACGCCGCGGATGCACCACACAAGCCCAATGGTGATGCGGCAGCGCAAAGCGCATGGACGAGAAGATTTATGGACCAGGCTGTCGACAAGCAGGCCGTGGCGGCCGTGAGCGCGCCGCTGAGCGAAAGCGAAAAGAACGCCATTATTGGCGGCGTTCTCCTGTCGATGCTGCTGGCAGCCCTCGACCAGACCATCGTCGCGCCCGCCATGCCGACCATCGGGCGCTTGCTCGGCCGTGCCGAATACCTGCCATGGATCGTCACCGGCTACCTCTTGACCGCAACCGCCGTGGCACCGCTCTACGGCAAGATTTCCGACGTCTATGGGCGTCGGCCAACCGTCTACGCGGCAATCCTCATCTTCCTTGCTGGATCGCTGGTCAGCGCACTGGCCCCCAACATGTTCGTCCTCATCCTGGGTCGCGCGATCCAGGGGGCCGGCGGCGGTGGTCTTTTCGCGCTGACGCAGACCGTGGTCGGAGACCTCGTCCCGCCGCGCGAGCGGGCGCGCTATGCGGCGTGGTTTTCCGGCACCTGGGCCGTTGCCAGCGTCGCCGGGCCGCTGCTGGGCGGCACCTTCGCTGAGCATCTGCACTGGTCTCTCATTTTCTGGATCAATATCCCGCTGGGCTTTCTTGCCATGGCGATCATCAACAAGCCGCTCAAGAAGCTGCCCATCGCGGCCAAGAACCACAGCATCGATGGCCTCGGCGCATTGCTGCTGATCGTGGCGACGGCGCTGTTGCTGCTGGCACTGAACTGGGGCGGCAGTGCCTATCTCTGGTTATCGCCGGAAGTCATCGGCGTCCTGGCGTGCTCCGCGCTGTTCTGGGGCGCCTTTGCCTTGCGGCTGATGCGGGCGGCCGAACCGCTCATCTCGCTCGAGGTGCTGGGCAACCCGATCGTCCTGGCCGGCACCCTGTCGATGTTCCTGCTCCAGGCCTCCAGCGTCGGCCTTGCCGTGTATCTGCCGGTCTATCTGCAGTCGATACTCGGCCTCACGGCCAGCGAGTCGGGCATTGCAATGCTTGGTCTTCTGCTTGGAACCGTGGGCGGCGCCGCTTCCAGCGGCCGCCTGATACCACGCTTCACCCACTACAAGCGCATCGCCATGGTCGGCGTCGTCTTCGCCATCCTGTGCACGGGCCTGCTGGCTTTTGTCGCCGGCCATGCATCGCTGCTTGTCGTCGAAGCCCTGACCATCTGTATCGGGCTGGGAACCGGCACGACATTTCCGGTAACCACCGTGTCCGTGCAGAACGCCGTCGACCGCATGCATCTTGGCGTAGCGACGGGGGTGCTTACCTTTCTGCGTTCGCTGGGCAGTGCATTGGGGGTGGCGATGCTCGGCGCGGTCGCCCTTGGCTCTGGGTTGCCGCTGGCCGGCGAAGGCGTTCAGGTGGCTGGACATGTCGTATCGGCCCAACCCTTCGTGATGATCTTTCTCGTCGCGGCCGGCACTCTGGGATTGGGCCTCGTCACGCTGACGCTGATGCCCGAGAAAGAACTTCGGGGCCACGTCGATGATCCGGCGCCGATCCTGGCGGAATAACTAGCCGGAAACGCCGAGCTTCTTTTGCAGGCTGGTGGACGAGGTCGTGTACTGGAACACGATACGCTCGCCGGGGCTGACGATGCGCTTGGCGGCCTGCGCCATCAGCGCCACCTCGTGAAAGCCCGACAGGATCAGCTTCAGCTTGCCCGGGTACCAGTTGATGTCGCCCACCGCGAAGATGCCGGGCACCGAGGTCTGGAACTTCTCGGTATCGACCGGGATCAGGTTCTCGTGGAGATTGAGCCCCCATTCCGCGATCGGGCCGAGCTTCATGGTCAGTCCGAAGAACGGCAGCATGCGGGTGCAAGGCACCTCGATGTCGCCATCCGGGCCGCCCTTGATGGTGGCCGATGACAACTGGCCATCGGCTCCGGTGAGCCCGGTCACCTGACCGACCCTGAATTCCAGCTGCTTCATCTCCTGCATGGCGTACATCTTGTTGACGCTGTCGGGCGCCGCGCGAAACTCGGCCCGCCGGTGAACCAGTGTCACGCTCTTTGCCATCGACTGCAGGTTCAGCGTCCAGTCGAGCGCCGAGTCGCCACCGCCGACGATGACAAGGTCATGGCCGCGGAAATCCTCCATCCGGCGCACCGAATAGAAGACGCTCTTGCCCTCATAGGGTTCGATGCCCGGGATCGGCGGGCGCTTCGGCTGGAATGAGCCGCCGCCGGCGGCGATGACCACCACCTTGGCCTCGAATACCTCGTTCTCGTCCGTGGTGACGCGAAAGCCGCCGTCTTCCAGCTTCTCAAGGCTGGAGACCATGCGGTTATAGGTGAATTCAGGCTGGAACGGCGCGACCTGCTCGAGCAGCTTGTCGACGAGCCCTTGCGCCGAGATCGAGGGCCAGCCGGGAATGTCGTAGATCGGCTTTTCCGGATAAAGTTCCGCGCATTGGCCGCCGGGCTTGTCGAGGATGTCGATCAGGTGGCATTTCAGGTCCAGCAGGCCGAGCTCGAACACGGCGAACAGGCCGACCGGCCCTGCCCCGACAATGAGGACGTCTGTGCTGATGATGCCGGTCATGATGCGCCTCGCTGCGAAAGTCCGGGCGAGACTGCATGACCAGCGGCCCGCTGCCAAGCGTCAGCGGCAAAAATCGCCCGTGCTGGCTTCAGCCCTGACGCTCGGGCACCCGGACGATCAGGCCGTCGAGCGCGTCGCGTACCTTGATCTGGCAGGACAGGCGCGAGTTCGGCTGGACGTCGTAGGCGAAGTCCAGCATGTCTTCCTCCATCGCCTCGGGCTCGCCGACTTCGGCCGTCCATGCCTCATCGACATAGACATGGCAGGTCGCGCAGGCGCAGGCGCCGCCGCACTCCGCCTCGATGCCCGGGACAGCGTTGCGGATGGCGTTCTCCATGACCGTCGAGCCGTTTTCGGCGTCCACGTCGAAATGTGTGCCGTCATGGGCGATGAAGGTCAGTTTGGTCATTTGTCACCTGAAGGGAGTTTCGCCCCGGACGAAGGGAGTTCGCCCGAGGGGAAAGCGAGTTTCGCCCGAGATAATCACTCCGGCAAACAAGTCAACTGCCGTGCGAAAGCGGCGCTCCGTGACGTTTTTGTCGCAAACCTGGATCAGCGATTGATGGCGGCGATGAAGTCGCGCACTTCGTCGATCAGCCTGCCGAGCCGCTTGAGCGTCTGGGCGTCCTCCGGGCGATGCTCGATATCGGTGACGCAATCGGCGATGGCGAAGGCACCCACGCCACGGGCCGACCCTTTCAAACCATGAGCCAGCAGGAGCCGGTCCTTGATGTCGGCATCGACTATTTTGTCGCGTACCGACAGTGCCTGCTGTACAAACAGCGCCAGCACCTCTTGCTCGAGGGCGCGGTCGCCCATCGTTTGCCGGGCAAGGTGTGCCAAATCGACCGGTCGGGACTGCCTCGTTCCCGATACGTCGCCCCCCGGCATTGAGAAGGCAATGCCGCTTTCGCCACGCATGAACTCGAACTCCATTTTCTTCGGTCGCCTGAAAACCTAGGCGAATCCAGTGGACAACGGGTTAATGGATGGCCCGGAAAAATGTTGCGAAAGCGGCGCCCAAATCACGCTTCCGTTAACCTTATATTTAAAGTTTTACGTATCCCGCGGAATGCATGTTTTCTTTACCCCCCTGTGTCATTACGATACGAGGGTCCATTTTCAGCCTCCTGCGCGGGGGTAAGACAAGCACAATTATAAGCCCCCGCGGCAGCTAGTACAGGGTAGCGAAGGCATGGCGAAGAAACCAACAACGACCAGAACTCTCGACAGCGACGTAGCCAGGGAACTCGAGAAAGCGCTCGATCTCGACCTGAGCGGCGATACCGATAGCGGCGACCTCGATATCGCGGCCTCGATGGAAGATCTGGAAGCGCAGATATCGCAGGCCGCCGACGAACTGGCACGCGAGGGACGCAATCAGCAGCCGGCGCCCGTCGTCAATCAGCCCCAGGCCGCGAAGCCCGCGCCAAACGCCAAGCCGGCCGAACTTCGCCCGGTTGAGACGCGCAATGGTGGCCAGCCCGCCGGCTTCGCGCCCGCCAACGACGATCGTCAGAAAGATTACAAGACCCTTCTCCACAGCCTGAACAGGCGCGCCTCCAACACTATTTACTGGGTCATCGCCTTTGTCTCGCTTGCCTGGATCGCGGGCGCCGGCGGACTGGCGAACCTGCTTTTTGGACCGAGCATCTGGCGGATCCGCACGCTGGACCAGTTCTTTGCCCGCCCCGAACTGATCGGCCTTGCCGTCGCGGCTATCGTGCCTGTCATCCTGTTCTGGGCCTTCGCGACGATGATTCGCCGCGCTCAGGACATGCGCATCGCCGCGCAATCGATGACGGAAGTGGCCTTCCGCCTGACCGAGCCGGAAAACATGGCCCAGGATCGCGTCATGATGATCGGCCAGGCCGTCCGCCGCGAGGTGGCTGCCATGGGCGAAGGCATCGAACGCACCCTTGCCCGTGCCGTCGAACTGGAGACGCTGGTCCACAGCGAGGTCAACCAGATCGAGCGCTCCTATTCGGAAAACGAAACCCGCATCAGGTCGCTGGTCGACGGATTGGGCAGCGAACGCGAAGCAGTGGTCACCCATGCCGAACGCGTCCGCGCCTCGATCTCCGGCGCGCACGAGACGCTGCGCGATGAAATCGGCGCGGCAAGCGACATCATTCGTGACAGCATCCTCAACGCGTCGACCAAACTGTCGATGACGATCACCAATTCCGGCGACACGCTGATCGACCGCATCAACGAAAGCTCGATGTCGATCTTCGATTCGGTGGAAGGCCGCCTCGACAACATCACCGACCGGCTTTCGACCTCCGGCGAGGCTTTCGCCAGCCTGCTCGACACCCGTATCGCCAAGCTGACGGACACCACGGACGGTTTGACCCGTTCGTTGACGGACCTGCTCGACGATCGCACCACCGGCATGGTGTCGCTGCTCGGCGGCGCCGCGCGCACCCTCAATTCCGAGTTCGAGGCCAGCCTCAACGGCATCGAACGCACCTTGGCCGAACGCGGCCAGGCGCTGATCAGCGAATTTCAGACCCGCGCCGAAGCGCTGGACACCGGCACCCAGAAGCTCAATGCCGCGCTGGAAGCCCGCGCCCGCCAGATCAACGAAACGCTGGTCGAGCGCGCGCGCGAAATCGCCCACACCTTCGCCGAGAGCAAGGACACGCTGTCGGCCATGATCGATCAGGGCAAGACCCAGATCGGCGCCGACATGGCCGACATCGTCACCTCGACCTCTTCCATGCTCGAAGCGCGCGCCAGCGATTTCGCCGGCCGCATGGAGGCAGCCCGCCACGTCGTGTCGCGCTCCTTCGATGCCGACATCCAGCGGCTCGCCGACGCACGCGTCGGTATCGAAGAAGCCGTCGAAAACCATAGCCGCAAGCTCTCCGAGAGCCGCGAGCGCATGGCGGCAGCCATGCAGGCGGACCTGGAGAAATTCGACGAAGGCCGCGCCGGCATCGATGCGGCGGTGACCAACCAGGTGCAGAGGCTGGCCGAAGGCCGCAGCCTGATAGCGCGTGCGCTCGAAGAAGACCTGCGCAAGGTCAACGAATCGCGTGCCGCCATCGATGCGTCGCTCGGCAGCCACCTCGAAAGGCTGGAAGAAGGCCGCAACCGGCTCTCACTGGCTCTCAACGAAGACTCCGGAAAATTGGTGCAAGCTCGTACCATCATTGATGAAATGGTGGCCGGGCATGTTGGAAAACTGGCCGAAGGCCGCAACATTTTGTCGCGCGCCTTGGAGGCCGATCTCGGCAAATTGTCCGAGAGCCGCGCCGACATTGACGGCCTTGTCGCCGGCCAGGTCGAGAAAATAGCCGAGGGCCGCGCGGTGCTCGCCAAGGCGCTGGAAAACGACATTGCTGGTATCAAGAACCTCATCGAGGCGCATTCGGCGAAACTGGCCGAGGACCGCACGCAGCTTGGCCGTTCGCTCGAAAGCGACCTGTCGGGGATACGCGGGCTGATCGACGGCCATTCGGGACGCCTGGCGGAAGACCGCAGCCTGCTGTCGCAGACGCTCGAAGCCGACCTCGCCAAGCTGGCCGAAAGCCGCTCCAGCATCGACGGTCTGGTCGCCGGCCAGGTCGAGAAGCTCGCCGAGGGCCGCGACATCCTCAAGCGTGCGCTGGAATCCGACCTCAATACGATCAAGAACGTCATATCGAGCCAGTCGGACAGGCTGGCCGAGGATCGCGGGCAGCTCTCACGTGTTCTGGAAGCCGATCTGCAGAATGTGAACAGCGTCATCGCCGACCACATGAACAGGCTGGTTCAGGATCGCTCGACCTTGTCGAAGGCGCTGGAGGACGATCTCGCCAAGCTGGCCGAAAGCCGCTCCGGCATCGACGGTCTGGTCGCCGGCCAGGTCGAGAAGCTCGCCGAGGGTCGCGACATCCTGCGCCGCGCATTGGAAGCCGACCTCAGCACGGTCAGAAACACCGTTGCCGATCAGTCCCAGAAACTGGTCGACGACCGCGCCCAGTTCGCCCGCGCGCTGGAGGCCGATCTCGAAACCGTCAACAGCCTTGTCAACAGCCACTCGGACCGACTTGCCCAAGAGCGATCGACACTGTCAAAGGCGCTTGAGGCCGATCTCGATGCTGTCAGCAGCCACGTCAGCAGTCACGCGGAACGGCTTGTGCAGGAGCGTTCGAACTTGTCGAAGGCGCTTGAGGCCGACCTTGAGACTGTCGGCACCCACGTCAACAATCACGCGGAACGGCTTGTGCAGGAGCGTTCGACCTTGTCGAAGGCTCTCGAGGACGATCTTGCCAAGCTGGCCGAAAGCCGCTCCAGCATCGACGGTCTGGTCGCCGGCCAGGTCGAGAAGCTTGCCGAAGGCCGCGATGTCCTCAAGCGTGCGCTGGAGGCAGACCTTGCCAAGCTGGCCGAAAGCCGCTCCAGCATCGACGGCCTGGTTGCCGGCCAGGTCGAGAAGCTCGCCGAAGGCCGCGACATTCTCAAGCGTGCTCTCGAAGCCGACCTGCAGAAGCTGACCGAAAGCCGCGGCGATATCGACGATATCATCGCCGGACATGTCGGCAAGTTGTCCGAAGGCCGCAACATGCTCAGCCGCGCGCTGGAAGATGATCTCGGCAAGCTCGCCGAGAGCCGCAAGGAGGTCGATCGTTCGCTGTCCGGCCACATCGACCAGATCGCGGCCAGGAGCACGGACATTTCCGCCGCGATCGCCGCCGATGTCGACAAGATCGAGCAGGCGTTCAGCCGCCAGACCGGCATCATCGAGGAACGCGCCGGCACCATGGAGCGCGCGCTCTCGACTGGTGTCGACAACGTCCGCAACGTGCTCGAGAAGAGCGCTGTCTTCGTCGCCGGCGCATTGCGCGAAAAGGTGTTGGAAGTCACCAGCACGCTGCACGAACAGGCCGGTGCGGCTTTCAGCGACGCCGATCGCAAGATCGCCGAGCGCGCCGAGCAGACGTCCGCCGCCCTGCTGGCCCGGGCCGAAGACATCGCCCGCACCTTCGAGGAGGCCGATCGTCGCCTCCACGCCCGTGCGGAGGATACGTCGAACGCCCTGCTCGCCCGCGCCGATGACACCTCCAGCTCGCTGCTGGCCCGTGCCCACGAAACCGCCGATCAACTCGCTGCCCGCGCCGGCGAGATCGCCGGCACCTTCGACATGGCCGACCAGAAGCTTGCCGCCCGCGCCCAGGAAACCGCCGATCAGCTGGCCGCCCGCGCAAGCGAGATTGCCGGCACGTTCGACGCGGCCGACCAGAAGCTGGTCGCCCGTGCCGTGGAAACGGCGCAGTCGCTGGCCGCCCGCGCCGGCGACATCCTGCGGAACTTCGAAAGCGCCGACCAGCGGCTCGGCATGCGCATCGGCGAATCCGCCGAGGCGCTCGCCGCCCGCGCGTCGGACCTCGGTCGTATCTTCGATGCCGCCGACCAGCATTTGGTCTCGCGCATCGCCGAGGGTTCGGACGCGCTGTCCAGCCGGGCATCCGAAATCGCCCGCATCTTCGACGACGCCGACCAGCGCCTGGTTTCGCGCATCGCCGACAGCACCTCGACGATCGGCGAGCATGCGCAGACCATTGTCGGCGCCTTTGCAAGCACCGAGCAGCGGGTCGCCGATCGCGCCCGCCAGACCGGTCAGGAACTGGCCGTGCACGCCCGCGAAATCGAGCAGGCACTTGCTGGCGCCGACGAGCGTCTTGCATCGAGCGCGGCGGCAGCGGCCGCCCGTGTCGAAGAACAGATCGCTGGGGTCGAAAACCGGCTCGCCTACACCACCGAGACGATGGGCCAGAAGCTCAACGAGCAGGTGTCGAGTGCCGAGGCACAACTCGTATCGCGTGCCAATGTGATCGCGGAAACCTTTACCGCGGTCGGACAACATATCGGCCAGAGCACCAATGACGCGGCCAAGACGATCGGCGCCAACACCCGCGAGCTCAACACCATGCTCGCGGCGCGGTCGGCCGAGATGTCGAAGATCCTCGACGAAACCGCGCGGCCTTTGGTCGAGCGCTTCGCCCAGGGCGGCTCGGAACTGCAAAAGAGTATGGAAGAGGTCACCGAACGCGCGACCGAGAAGCTGCGCAGCGAGAATGCAGCCCTGGTCAACGCACTGGCCAGCCGCACCGCCGAAACCTTGTCGGCGGTCGAAGGCGCCCGCTCGTCGCTGTCCGACAGCGTCGCCGATCTGATCGGCCGCATGACCAAGTCCAGCTCGCAGCTCGGCCAGCTGATCGATCAGGCCGCGGTCAACCTCGGCGAGGTCGACGAACGTCTGACCGGCAGCACGCAAAGCTTCGCGGCGACCACCGAAAAGGCGGCGCAGACCTTTGCCAGCTCGGCGCGTCTGGTCGATTCCAACACGACGAGGCTGACGGAACTGTCGTCGTCAACCTTGCGCGAAGTCGCCTCGATCGCCACCAAGTTCGATGAACACAGCCGCTTGCTGGCCAGCGCCTCGGACCTGTTGAGCTCGGCCCAGAGCAACCTCGAACACACGCTGGAAAGGCAGTCCTCACTTGAGGACCTCGCCGTCGGCCTGGTCAAGAAGTCGGAAGATCTCGAAAGGGTCATGCGCTCGTTCGAAAATCTCGTCGGCCAGACCCTGCAGAACGCCGAGGGCAAGACAATGGAGTCCGCCGACAAGATCCGCAACGCCATCACCGACGTCGTCGATTCGGCAACCAAGCGCTTCGCCGATGCGACCGAGGAGATGCGGCGCACCGCGGGCTCGATCAAGAGCGAGCTCGACCTCACCCGCGCCGAGCTCAAGAAGGGCGTCATCGAGATGCCGGAAGAGGCAAAGGAGTCGACATCGGCCATCCGCCGCGCGGTTTCCGAGCAGATCAACGCCTTGAAGGAGCTTTCGGACATCGTGGCGAAGTCCGGTCGTGGCGGCGACACTTCAGAACCGCGGCCCTTGCGCCCTGCGCCGCAGGCACCGGCGGCACGCGCCGCCGAGCCACCCCGTCGCGCCCCGGCACCGCAGGCGGATCTGCGCCCGCCACAGGCGCCACTGGGCGGCGCGGGACTGCGCGGCACGCTCGATCTGGAGCGCCCGGCTGAGGCAGCACCGCGCCAGCGTGCCACCGACGCCACTGCCCGCGCGCCGCAAGGCGGCTGGGTGCGCGATCTCTTGACCGCCGCGTCGAACGATGCCGAGCTCAGGCCGGCGGCTCCCCAGGCGCCAGCGGAAGCCCCGCGCGCGGCCCCTGCCCAGCGTTCGCCGGCACATGTCGTGGAATCGCTGAACTCGCTGTCCGTCGATATCGCGCGGGCCATCGACCACGATGCCTCGATCGAGCTGTGGAACCGCTACCGGCGTGGCGAGCGTGACGTGTTCACGCGCAGGCTCTACACGCTCAAGGGCCAGCAGACGTTCGATGAAATCCGCCGCAAGTATCAGGCGGAGGCCGAATTCCGCACCGCCGTCGACCGCTATTGCGACGATTTCGAGAAGCTGCTGAAAGATGTCTCGCGCAACGACCGCGACAACATCATGGCGCAGACCTATCTCACGTCGGACACCGGCAAGGTCTACACCATGCTGGCCCATGCAAGCGGCCGCCTGCATTAGGTGGTCGACAAGCCAAACCGAAAAAGGCGGGGGCTTGTCTCCCGCCTTTTTCTTGAAGGAACTGACTCGCCACCCGGAGACGGATCCGGGTTTGATCTCGCTTTCCGGAACCGGATCCTGAGTTGTGAAGACGGCAATCATCTTCGACTGCGAATTTCTCTGCCTTGAGGGATCACAACGCCGATTCTGGTGCGCGGCCCATGATCTCGATCCGATCATTGCGCAGATCGGCGCGGCAGGCTCGGCCTCGAAGGTGATTCCCCGTGCTGGGCACGCACAAGGCCTATATCAGACCGGTCGACCGGTTTGGCGAGCGGTACACGCTCGATCCGTTCTTCACTGGACTGACCGGCATCACCGAAGAAATCATCGAGGCCGAGGGCATTGCGCTGAAAGACGCCCTGGCCGGCGTCGATAGGTTTTCCGCCGGAGCGCGGCTGTGGTCCTGGGGCAAGGACAAACTGAACATGATCGCCATCAGTTGCTATGTCGCGGGCATCAGGCCGCCTATCCCGGCCACCCGGTTCGACAATGCGGTCAAGCTGCTGGTCGCGGCCGGCATGCCGATCGAGGACCTGGCAAGGACGCCGAGCAACAAGCTTGCGGATTATCGAACATCCGCCACTGCAGGGGCATGACGCGCTCGACGATGCGCTGTCCGTAACCTACACCCTGCAGCACCTGATGAAGACTGGAAAGCTGCGGCCGGACACCTTCGACCGTCCGTAACCCGGAAGCGTTGGTGGAATCCCGGCGCGCCTGGCGCTCAGATCACCGAATCGGTCCAGCGAACGACCTGCTTGGCCGCATCGCCGAAGGCGGCGTCGAGCGCGCCGACATAGGCCGGGTTGCCGCTCCCCGAAACGGGTGCCGATGCGGTGAAGCTCTTGGAAGCCTTCACTTCCCCGTTGCGGTCGTTGAGCAAGCGCACGAACAGGTTGACCTCGGCATGTTCGCCGCCATTGACGCGCACTTCGAAGGACCGAACCTCGACGATGACCTGATAGTCGATCGCCAGCCCCTCGCCCGGCTTGCCAACGCCGGCAAAGCTGCCCGAGCGCTGGAATGTCTCGGCCAGCCGCGCCTGCACGATCAGCGGCAGGCGGTCGGCCCATTGCGCGCCCTTCAGATACTGGATCGAGCCGTCGGAGGGTTTGATGACGATGTTCTGGCTGTCCAGTGCCTTCAGCGCCGAAGGCTGGGCGATCAGGATTTGCTTGCGGCTGTGGCCATGCGCGTCGACCGACGGCGCCGACAGTTCGAACGTGTCGAGCGGTGCCGGCTTGCCGCCGAGCGCCGCGCAGCCGGCAACCGCCAGGACAAGCAGCACCGCAGCCGATTTCAACCCGCCCGTTCCAAGCCTACTCAATCTCACGCGTGATCCCCGTTATCCCCTGATCGCAAGATCAACCCGCATTCACGAGCACTGTTCTTGCGGCGGGCCGATGCCGAAGTCAACGCCGCGCCCTGCCGTCGAACTGCCGAACCTCGCCGTCGCCGCCCGAAAGGATGCGCTGCGGATTGCGGCTGAGATCGGTCACCGCCTCCTCGATGCGGTTGATCGAGCGGCGGCTATCCTGCACCAGCGCCTCGACATTCTGCAGCCCCTGGCCCGAGAAGCGCGCCAGATTGTCGGTGATAACCCCAAGCCGGGCATTCAGCGTATCGGCGACCTGCTTGAACGATTTCAGCGTATCCCTGGCGTCGGCCATCACGCCGTCGGCCTGGCCCGAGCCGAGCAGCTTGTCGACCTTGGCGAGAATGCCGTCGACCCGCACCGAGGCGTCGTTGAGCCGTTGCGCCAGCTGCCTGGCGTCCTTGATCGTCTGGTCGATGTCGTCAGCCCGATTGGCGATCTTGCCGGTCACCTCCGCGATGTCGGCAGCCGCCTTGTTGGCGCTGTCGCTGGCCTTCTGGATGTTGGCGAGCGCTTGGCGCACCTGCGCCGGATCGATGCCGTCGAGCACGCCGTCGACCTTGGCCAGCGTGCCTTGCGTCTGCTTGGCGAAATCGTTGACCGATCCCACCGCCGTATCGACATTCCTGATCACACCGTCCAGCTGCTGCGAGGTTTCCTTGAGGTTCCCCGTCACCGCATCGACATTGGCAACGATGCTCTTGATCTTGTCCTTGTCGACGGCATTGAGCAGGCCTTCCGCTGCCTTCAACGTGCCGTCGAGCTTGCCTGAAACGCCTTTCAGCTCATCGGACAGCGCGCTGACGGCGGACAGGAATTTGTCGATGCCGTCGGAATTCCTGGCCAATGCATCGGAAAACGTCTGCACGTTCTGCACAGTCTGCGTCAGCGGCCCCCGCACATCCTTGGTGAAGCCTTCCAGCTCCGTCAGCACCTTGTCGGCACGGGTGAAGATGTTTTGCGCCGTCTGCAGCAGATTGGTCACGGCAGAAGGATTGGCGACGATCTCGGCGACCTTGCCTTCCTTCTCGGCCTGGTCGAGCAGCTTGACTTCCTTGGGGTCGGCGCCCTTGAGCTCGATATTGGCCTGCCCGGTGAGGCCGGCGAGGCCGATGTCGGCCTGCGTCGACTTGGTGATCGGCGTCATCCGGTCGATCTCGGTGTCGGCGATGGCGACAGTCGGATTGTCGACGTCGATGTAGACGCGCTTGACGTCGCCGACCTTGACGCCGTTGAACAGCACGAAGCTGCCGCGGCCGAGACCTGAGGCCGAGCCCGGAATGCGCACCCGCAGCAGCGTCGTCTCGCCCCTGTCGCCGATCGCCGCCGTCCAATAGACGAAGCCGAACGCCGCCAGGATCGCAACCAGCGTGAAAATGCCGACAATGACGTAGTTGGCTCTGGTTTCCATTGCTTCACTTATGGCTATGCACGTGCGGCAAGATCAAGTTGCCGTGCGCGTTTTCCGCGGAAATAGGATTTTACCCACGGCTCCTCGCTCTTCAGCATGTCGTCGATCGTGCCTTCGACCAGCACCTTTTTCTTGCCGAGCACCGCCACGTGGTCGCAGGCGGTAAACAGCGTGTCGAGGTCGTGGGTCACCATGTAGACGGTCAGGTCCATGGTGTCGCGCAGCTTGACCACCAGTTCGTCGAACTCGGCCGCGCTGATCGGATCGAGGCCGGACGTCGGCTCGTCGAGAAAAACGATGTCGGGGTCGAGCGCCAGGGCGCGGGCAAGTGCCGCGCGCTTGATCATGCCGCCGGAGAGTTCGGAGGGAAACTTCTGCGCCGCATCCGGCGGCAGTCCGACCAGCTCGATTTTCAGCAGCGCCAGTTCGTCCATCAGCTTTCTTGGCAGATCGAGATATTCGCGCATCGGCACCTGCACGTTCTCCATCACGGTCAGCGCCGAAAACAGCGCCCCATGCTGGAACAGAACGCCAAGACGCATGTCGATGCGCAGCCGCTCGAGATCGCTTGCCTTGTCGACGTCGACGCCAAACAGTTTGATTGTTCCCGACTGCTTGGGCATCAGTCCGAGAATGGTTCGCAACAGCACGGACTTGCCGGCGCCCGAGGCACCGACGAACCCCAGTATCTCGCCGCGCTTGATGTCGAGCGACAGTTTGTCGAGGATCAGCTTGTCGTCGATGGCAACGGTGACGTCGTGCACCGAAAGCACGATTTCGCTCTCGTCCGGCGCCTCAGTCGTGATTCCGTTTCCCTTTGCCATGTTACTAGAACTGGATCGCTGCGTAGAACATAGCGAAAAGTCCGTCGAGAATGATGACGACGAAGATCGACTTCACCACCGAAGCGGTCACGTGCTGCCCGAGCGATTCGGCACTGCCGCCGACCTTCATGCCCTCGACTGAAGCGATCGTGCCGATGATCATGGCCATGAACGGCGCCTTGATCAGCCCGGCGAAAATCGTGCTGAGATCGATTGCGACACGCAACCGGTCGATGAAGGCAGCGGGGGGGATATCGGAGTAGAGCCAGGCCGCGACAATGCCGCCGCCGAGCGCGGCGAAATTGGCGATGATCGTCAGGCAGGGCAAGGCGATCACCAGGGCAACCAGACGTGGAAAAACCAGGACGCCGATCGGATTGAGGCCGATGACCTTCAGCGCGTCGACCTCCTCGCGCATCTTCATCGAGCCGATTTCGGCGGTGATCGCGCTGCCGGAGCGGCCGGCGATCATGATTGCCGTCATCAGCACGCCGAGTTCGCGCAGGATCAGCACGCCGACCAGGTCGACGACGAAGATGTCGGCGCCGAAATAGCTCAGCTGATAGGCACCCTGCTGGGCGACGATGGCGCCGACGATCGCCGACATCAGCACCACCACGGGGATAGCGCCGACGCCCATGCGATCGATCTGGTTGAAGATCGCCGCCGGATTCACGGCATGGCCACGGCCGAGCTTCATCTGCGCGCCGCGGATGGTGGCGCCCAATATGTTCATCGAGGCGAGGAAATCGTCGCGCATCTCGTAGACGCGCCGGCCCACCGCCTCCAGTGCCCGAATGACAATGTTGGGTGGTCCCGCCGGTCCGGCTTCGGGTTCGCGCCGGACGGCCTCGCTCACTGCTTCGAGCAGGATGGAAGCGACGTCACTTTGGCCTTGCAGCCTTACCTCGACATTCTTCTTCTCGAAGACGCTGACCAAGCGATCGATCAGCCAGGCGCCGGCGGTGTCGATCTTCTCGATTTTCGAAAGATCGAGCGCCAACATCTTGAAACCGCTTCGTTTCTCGATCTTGCGCATCTCGGCGTCGATCAGCGCCACCGTCCGCGTCGTCCAGATGCCGGAGAACGCACAGCCGAGGACCCCATCCTCCTCGCCGACCGCGACGCGCGGGTCGTGGTCAGTCCCCGAGGCGGTCGTGCCGCTTGCGTCGCGTTTGCCGATGGTCAACATGGCGTCCTGTTTAGCCTGATGGGTCCGACCTTGTCGATTTGCCGACAACCCTTCTCGCATAGCCGGAGCAGAAAAATATGGCGCGTGTCATTTCGGTCGAGGCCGAGCGTTTTCCGATCGCCGGGACCTTCACCATTTCGCGCGGCTCCAAGACAGAGGCCGAGGTCATCACCTGCACGATCAGCGACAACGGCCATGTCGGTCGCGGCGAATGCGTTCCCTACAAGCGCTATGGCGAGACCATGGACGGTGTGAGCGGCGCGATCGCGGCGATGCGCGACCGGATCGCCGGCGGGATGGACCGTGCCGCCCTGCTCGACGCAATGCCTGCCGGAGCGGCGCGTAACGCTGTAGACTGTGCCCTGTGGGACCTTGAAGCCAAGATCAGCGGCAATCCGGTGGCGAACGCAATCTGGCCGGCCCCTTTGCATCAGCTCGAAACCGCCTACACGCTGTCGCTCGGCGAACCGGAGGCGATGGCGGCGCAGGCCCGCGCCAATGCCGGCAGGCCGCTGCTGAAGGTCAAGATCGGCGGCGACAACGACGCCGCCCGCATCCAGGCGGTGAGGCAGGCGGCGCCCGGGAGCCGATTGATCCTCGATGCGAATGAAGGCTGGACCGACGACAACATTGTCGCGAATCTCGCTTTTGCCGCGAAGCAAGATATCGCCTTGATCGAGCAGCCGCTGCCGGCGGGCCGTGACGGCATCCTGCGCCACATAGCCCATCCGGTGCCGATCTGTGCTGACGAGAGCGTCCATGAAGCAGGAAACCTCGAGGCGCTTGTCGGCCTCTACGACGCCGTCAACATCAAGCTCGACAAGTCCGGCGGGCTGACAGCGGCGCTCACCTTGCGCGACCGCGCCCGTGAGCTGGGTTTTGGCATCATGGTCGGCTGCATGGTCGGCACGTCGCTGGCAATGGCGCCGGCGGTGCTGCTCGCGCAAGGAGCGGATTTCGTCGACCTCGACGGCCCGCTGCTGCTTGCCCGGGATCGTGTCCCGGGTCTCGTTTACCAGGGATCGCTCGTCTCACCCCCGGACCGGGCTCTGTGGGGCTGAGCGCGCGGCAAGCCCGATCAGCATAAGGCCGACGATCGCGATCGGGATCATCGCCAGGAATCCATCGACACCGAGACGGTCATAGAGCGGGCCGGAAACAAGCGTAACGGCGGCCATGAAGAAGCCGTTGAAGAAATAGGCGATGCCTTGCGCGGCACCCGTGCGCTCTTCGGAGACGGTCTCGCCGATCATTTTCTGCAGGCCGATCAGCACCATTGCGACAGACACCGAATGCAGCGACTGCACGGCAAAGAAGCCGGCGGTGCCGAGGCAGAGCGGCCATATCAGTGGAAAGATGATCCAGCGCACAACGGATCCGATGCCGGCAATCACCATCACCTTGACGACAGACACGGAGGCGAAAATGCGATTGAAAAACAAAAACATGCAGACTTCCGACACCACGCCCCACGCCCACAGCAGGCCGACAACGGAATCGCTGATGCCGATCGATTTCCAATAGATGGAAACGAAACCGTAGAGGAAGGCGTGGCTGGCTGTAATGATGCCGACGCCAAGGGTGAAGGAGAGGAAATAAGCGTTGAACAGGCTTGGCGCCGCATGCTGGATTTCCACTGCCGACAGCGGCGAGGCCTTTCGCGGCCGTCCCATGCGCGGTGCCAGCAGGCCTGCGATGAGTGCCGCGCCAAGGGCAAGGAATATGATCACCGGGACGGCTCCAGGGCCGCTGGCCGCCAGGATGAAACCGCCCGCGACATTGGCCAGGAGATAACAGATCGACCCCCATTTGCGCATACTCGCATAATTGGCCCCGAAGCGGCGCACGCCCGAGAGCGCCAGCGAATCGGCGATCGGCGAATGTGGCGTCCAGACGATGGTCAGCACCAGCGACACCGCCAGCACCGTCGCGTATGTCGGGGTCAGGAAGTATCCCGCGGACAGCAGCAGCGATGCGGCGACGAGCACGACATAGACATCGGCGCGGTCCCTGGCTCGATCGGCAAGTGTGGTCAGCAGCGGCGTCGTTACGACGCGCAGGAACATCGGCGCCGCCAGAATGACGGCGATCTGCTCGGCATGAAACCCCTTGGCCTGCAACCAAAGCGGGAAATAGGGCAAATGGGTGCCAAGCGATATGAACAACGTGCCGAAGATCAGGCTCATGCGCAGTTCAAAACGGCTCGGCTTCACGAGTTGTTCGGGTGAAAGCGGTGGCAGCGGCATGAATCGATCCAATGACGCTGCGCTCAACGACCGGCGAGCAGCGCAAGCCGATCCTTAACATGAGCAAAAACCGGACGAAACCGGCTGGACCAGTCGATTAACACCAGAAATTGCAGGGCCGGCTTCCGCCTCAGGCCGCCTGCACCACCCTGTCCTCGATCAGCAGCGGGATGAAGGGCTCGTCAAGCGCTTCAGGCAATACATGCGCCCAGGTCAGGATTTCCATGCGGCCGTCGAAATGCTCGACCACGGCGGTGCAGCTCTCCACCCAGTCGCCGGTGTTGATATATTGTACGTCGCCATAGCTTTCGATGGCGGCATGGTGGATATGCCCGCAGATGACGCCGTCGACATGCGAGCGTCGCGCTTCCTCGCTGAGCACTGTCTGGAACGAGCCGATGAAGTTCACCGCCTTCTTGACCTTGACCTTGGCCCAGGACGAAAACGACCAGTAAGGCAGGCCGAGCAGCTGGCGCAACCGCGTGATCACCCGGTTGACTTGCATGGCGGCGTCATAAGCATGGTCGCCGAGATAAGCGAGCCAACGCTGGTTGTGGACTACGGTGTCGAACTGGTCGCCATGGATGACCAGCAGCCGCCGGCCATCGGCGGTTTCATGGATGGCGCGGTCGGCAACGACGATGCCGCCGAAATGCACGCCCTGGAACTGGCGGGCGAATTCGTCGTGATTGCCGGCGATATAGGTGATCGAGGCGCCTTTGCGCGCCTTGCGCAGCAGTTTCTGCACGACATCATTGTGGCTTTGCGGCCAATGCCAGCTGCGCCTCAGGCGCCAGCCGTCGACGATATCGCCGACCAGATAGATGATGTCGGCATCGTGGTAGCGCAGGAAGTCGATCAGGAAATCGGCCTTCGCCGCCTTCGAGCCCAGATGGACATCGGAAATGAACATGCTGCGGAAAGTGCGGGGCTCTTGGCCTGACATCGCGGATTCACCCTTGCTTTCGAGCAGCCTATGCCCCGATTCATGCAACAACCATATGACGGTTGCGATTGGTCCAGCGCTGGCGCTAGCCTGCCGGGCAAATCAAAGGAGAAAATCGTCATGGATCTCGGTATCCGCGGAAAGAAGGCCATCGTCTGCGCTTCGAGCAAGGGGCTTGGCCGTGGCTGCGCCATGGCGCTGGCCGAGGCGGGCTGCGACATCGTCGTCAATGGGCGCAATGCGGAGCTGGTCGCGAAAACCGCCGCGGAACTGCGCCAGCGCCATGGCGTGACGGTGACGGAAGTGGTCGGCGACGTTTCTAAGCCGGAGATACAGAAAGCGCTGCTCGCCGCCTGTCCGGAACCCGACATCCTCGTCAACAACAATGGCGGACCGCCATTGCGCGATTTCCGCGAACTCGATCGCGGAAAAATCCTCGAAGGCGTGACCCAGAACATGGTGACGCCGATCGAACTGGTTCAGGCGGTCATTGACGGCATGGCTGCGCGCGGCTTCGGGCGCATCGTCAACATCACCTCGCTATCGGTCTACGTCCCCATACCCGGCCTCGACCTGTCATCGGGCGCGCGCGCCGGCCTGACCTCGTTTCTCGCCGGCGTGGCGCGCACGGTGATCGAGCGCAACGTGACCATCAACAGTCTCTTGCCCGGCAAGCTCGACACTGACCGACTGCGCGGCCCGCATGAGGCTGGCACGCCAGAGGATCCCAAGGCGGCCGCGGCGCGCAAGACCCGCATCAGTGCCGACGTGCCGGCCAAACGGCTCGGCACGCCGGAGGAATTCGGCCAGATCTGCGCCTTCCTCTGCTCGGTCCATGCCGGCTACCTGACCGGGCAGAATATACCCGTCGATGGCGGTCTCTACGTCAGCGCTTTCTGACCGAAATGTCGGCAAAGCGGCGCGAAACATCCGGCATGTAACAGCCGTAAGTGTCTGACATCTAGAGATTTTCGATGCGCTGGCGCTTAAAGATGCCGGCGCGTCAATTAGCGTCGCGAAAAACCTTGGCCTCATGCTAAAAGGACTCCCGAAGCAGGTTTCGAGGAGCGGCCGCATGGAAGGCGAGAACAAGAAAACGGCACGTTCGGACCTCGACGAAGCCGCGCTCTATTTCCACAAGCACCCGACGCCGGGAAAGCTCGAGATCCAGGCGACCAAGCCGCTCGGCAACCAGCGCGACCTGGCGCTCGCTTATTCGCCCGGCGTCGCCGCCCCTTGCCTCGAAATCCGCGACAATCCGGCGACGGCCGCCGACTACACGGCGCGCGCCAACCTGGTCGGTGTCGTATCAAACGGCTCGGCCGTGCTCGGCCTCGGCAATATCGGGCCGCTCGCCTCCAAGCCGGTGATGGAGGGCAAGGCGGTCCTGTTCAAGAAGTTCGCCGGCATCGACGTCTTCGACATCGAGATCGACGCGCCGGAAATCGAGCGCATGGTCGAAACCGTCGCCGCTCTGGAGCCGACCTTCGGCGGCATCAACCTCGAGGACATCAAGGCGCCGGAGTGTTTCGAGGTCGAGGAACGCCTGAAGGCTCGCATGAGCATACCGGTGTTCCATGACGATCAGCACGGGACCGCCATCATCGTTGCCGCTGCCGTGCTCAACGGGCTGGAATTCGCCGGCAAGACCATTTCGGACATCAAGGTCGTCACCTCCGGCGCGGGTGCTGCCGCACTAGCCTGTCTCAATCTTCTCGTTTCCCTCGGCGTGCGCGTCGAAAACATCTGGGTCACCGACCGGTTCGGCGTCGCTTACAAGGGCCGTGTCGACGAGATGGACCGTTGGAAAGACCCTTATGTGAAGGACACCGACGCGCGCACCCTGGCCGACGTCATAACGGGCGCCGATGTTTTCCTCGGTCTCTCCGCCGCCGGCGTGCTGAAGCCGGAACTGCTGCAACACATGGCACCGAAGCCGCTGATCCTGGCGCTGGCCAATCCCAATCCGGAGATCATGCCGGAAGTGGCGCGCGCGGCCCGTCCAGACGCCATGATCTGCACCGGACGGTCCGATTTTCCCAATCAGGTCAACAACGTGCTTTGCTTCCCCTACATCTTCAGGGGTGCGCTCGACTGCGGCGCCAGCGCCATCAACGAGGAGATGAAGATGGCGGCGGTGCGGGCCATCGCCGCCCTTGCCCGCGAAGAGCCTTCCGATGTCGCCGCGCGCGCCTATTCCAGCGAGACGCCGGTCTTCGGACCCGAATTCCTGATCCCCTCGCCCTTCGATCCGCGCCTCATCCTGCGCATTGCGCCGGCGGTGGCCAAGGCAGCCTGCGACACCGGTGTGGCGACACGGCCGATCACCGACTTCGCCGCCTATATCGACAAGCTCAACCGCTTCGTCTTCCGCTCCGGCCTGGTGATGAAGCCGGTGTTCTCTTCCGCCAAGGCCTCCAGCGCCAAGCGCGTCATCTACGCCGACGGCGAGGACGAGCGCGTACTGCGTGCCGCCCAGGTTGTGCTTGAGGAAGGCATCGCCGAGCCGATCCTGATCGGCCGCCCGCACGTCATCGAGGTCAGGCTGAAGCGCTATGGCCTGCGTATCAAGCCCGGGGTCGATTTCGGCCTGATCAACCCGGAGGACGATCCCCGCTACCGCCACTATGTCGACCTCCTGATCGAACTCGCCGGCCGCCGCGGCGTGACGACGGAGGCCGCGCGTACCATGGTGCGCACCGACAACACGGTGATCGCCGCACTTGCGCTGAAGCGCGGCGATGCCGACGCCATGGTCTGCGGCCTCGAAGGCCGTTTCGAGCGGCATCTGCGCAATGTGACGCTGATCATAGGGCCGCGCACCGGCATCAAGGACCGGGACCTGTCGACGCTATCCATGCTGATCTCGCAACGCGGCATCATCTTCCTTACCGACACCCACGTCTCCGTCGACCCGACGGCCGACGAGATCGCCGAGATGACCGTGCTGGCGGCGGAAGAAATCCAGCGTTTCGGCATCGAGCCGAAGGCGGCACTCTTGTCGCATTCGGATTTCGGCTCGCGCGATTCGCCGAGCGCGCTGAAGATGCGTCAGGCCGCGGCGATTCTGGCGCGCATCGCGCCGGAGCTGCAGTGCGACGGCGAAATGCACGCCGATTCCGCTTTGTCGGAGCATCTGCGCCAGCGCGTCTATCCGCATTCGCGCCTGAAGGGCGAAGCCAATCTCCTGGTGTTCCCGAACCTCGATTCGGCCAACATCACGCTGACGGCGCTGCGGGCCATGATGGATGCCTTGCATGTCGGCCCCATCCTTCTCGGCACCGACAAGCCGGCGCACATATTGACACCCTCGGTGACCTCGCGCGGCGTCGTCAACATGACGGCGCTGGCGGTGGTCGAAGCCGCGCACAAGGCCCAGGCGATCGCCAATCTGGACTGAACCGGCGGTCGCGATCCGATTGATCCGGCCCCGATTGAGGTGTGGCGGCGACGCGTCACGGAACGCATTGTCGGAATCGAGTGTTGCGAGCCGACAACTCTTAACCGAGAAATCCGGCATCGGACGAATGCGGATTTCTCGGACCAGGTCAATTTGATATGGTCACGCCGTCTGATTGGGCGGTGAAAATGTCATGAGAGCCCTGTTGCTGGCTTCGGCAATGCTGACTGTGATTGGCGGACAGGCGTTCGCCGCCGACGCCATCGGGCTGGGCCCGGCCGCGCATGACTGGTCCGGCGTCTATGTCGGCGGGCATCTCGGCTATGGTTTCGGCAAAACCGACGCGACCTACAACCTGCCAAATACGCCAGCGATCCGGGGCACGCAGGACTACGACATCGACGGCTTTCTGGGCGGTGTCCAGATCGGCTACAATTACCAGGTCAATTCCGCGGTTCTGGGGATCGAGGCCGATATTTCGGGCGCCGATATCAAGGGGCATTCCGACGAGGTCAATGTCGGCGGAGGCGATGTCTACGACACCAGGGTGGATTGGTTCGGATCGATCAGCGCCAGGGCAGGCTATGCGTTCGGCAGCACCCTTGTCTACGGGACCGGCGGCCTCGCTATCGGAGGTGTCGAGAACCAGTATCTCGATGGCCCGGCCGACAGCTATTCCGAAAAGAACACCAAAATTGGCTGGACGATTGGCGCCGGGCTGGAGCAGGCAATCACCGATCATTGGTCGGCAAATGCCGAATACCGATATGTCGACCTGCGGGATCAGACGATCAACTATGCGCCCAACTCCAATACGACTTTCGACAACACGTTCAGTACCGTCAGGATCGGGATGAACTACAAGTTCTGATGGCCCACCCGGCCATTGCCGGACTGATGGGCACACCGAATGCGCGCGGCTTTTTTCAGCCGGCAACTAAGCAACTTCCGAAATAGACGCTTAACCGCGAACGGGGTAGCCTTGGCGACCACAGGCAAGCGGGATCGAGGCGGATGGCGAGCGGAGGTTTGAAGCAGGCGCATGCTGCCGTGCTGCTTGGCCTTCTGCTGTCCGGCGCCGTGGTCAGCGAGCCGCAGGCCGCTTCGCGGGTCTGCCGTCAACTGGAGGCCGAGCTCGCCGCGGCTTCGCGTGGCGGCGGCGGTCCGGCAATGATCCGCAAATACGATGCGGCCATCTACCGGCAGCGCGAACAGATCTCCAAGGCCCGCAGCCAGGCGGACAATGCCGGTTGCGGGTTTTCACTATTTTCCCGCAACATCAACCGGTGTGCCGGGCTCAACGCCACCATCGAGCGCATGAGCGCCAATCTCGACAGTCTGCAAGCCAAGCGCGCCCAACTCGCCGGCGGCAGTTCACGCCGCGACCGGGGCCGTATCCTGGCGGCGCTCGATGCCAATGACTGTCGTGACGATGCGGTTGCGCCGCGCCGCGAGCCTCCGCTGGAAGCGAATCGTGAAGATGGAGGCAATGCCAATCTCTTCGACCAGCTTTTCGGCGGCGACGACCGCCAGATCGATACATTGGACCAGCCTGACGATTCCGGGGAGGAACGCGATGTCGGCCGCGTCCTGAACCAGCCCGGCAGTCCGGACGTTGCGAGCAGCGGCGGCGAATTCCACACCAGTTGCGTGCGCACTTGCGACGGCTATTTCTTCCCTATGTCGAACGCCGCCTCGGCCGGCGATTTCGAGCGCGACCAGAAGAATTGCGAATCAGCCTGCCCCGGCACCGAGATGCAGGTCTTCTATTCGCGCGGCATGGACGATGATTCGGCATCGATGATGTCATCGGTCACCGGCAGGCCCTACGGCGAATTGCCGACCGCCTATCTCTACAAGCAGCCCGACATGTCGCGGCCGCCCGCGTGCGGCTGCAACGCCGCGCAGAATTTCCAGATCATTGGCGGCAACTCGCCAAGCCCCCAACAGTCACAGCCCGAACCGGAAGCGGCACCGCTCGTTCCGGTGCCGGCCTTAAAGCCCGATCCGGGTGCCGACCCGGAGACCCTGGCCAACAGGGACGGCGGGCTCGACCGTGAGGCCATCAAGCGCCTCTCGGCCAAGCCTGTGACATCGCCGGTTTCTGCCGTGCCTCCGGACCAGCGCAAGGTCAGGGTCGTCGGGCCAACGTTCCTTCCCGACCCATCAGGGGCAATAGATCTGCAAGCTCCGGCCCCGAAGGCAGTCCAGTAAGGGCAAGCCTGAGCGGCATGAACAGCGCCTTGCCCTTGCGGCCGGTCGCTTCCCTGATCTTGCCGGTCCAATCCTTCCAGACCGTCCCGTTCCACGGCTCCTCAGGCAGGAGATCGAGCGCCTGGTGCAGAAAATCGCGGTCGTCGTCGGAAAAGTCGGGCTTCTCCCGCGGCCCTTCGCGCAGGACGCGCCACCAGGCAACCGCATCGGCTAGTCGGTCGAGATTGCCGCGCACCGCCAGCCAGAATGGTTCGGCCTGTTCGCCGGAAATGCCCAGCACCATCAGCCGGTCCCGCGCCTCGTCGAACGGCATGTGATGCAGCAGCACCCGGTTGAGCACGAACAATTCGGCCGGATCGAACTTGGAGGACGATTTCGAGGTCGCGGCCGGGTCGAAATGGCCGGCGAGTTCGGTCAGGTCATGCGCGGCCGCGACATTCTCCGACGTGCCGACCAGTACGGCCAGCGAAGCGACGGCCATCGGCTCGATGCCGTCTTCACGCAGGCTCTCGATGGAAAGTGCGCCGGTGCGCTTCGACAGCCCCTCGCCCGAGACGGTGGTCAGGAGATTGTGGTGGCCGAAGACGGGCGGCTCGGCACCCAGCGCCTTGAACAGGGCGATTTGCACGCCGGTATTCGTGACATGATCGTCGCCGCGGATGACATGGCTGACACCCATCTCCATGTCGTCGACGACGGAGGGCAGCGTGTAGAGATAGGTGCCGTCCTCACGCACCAGCACCGGATCGGACAGCGAGGCCAGATCCACCATCTCCTCGCCACGCACCAAATCGTCCCAGCGGATCTCGGTGCGCTCCGGCTGCAGCGGATCGCCGGAGAAATTGGGCAGCAGGAAACGCCAGTGGGGCCGGCGTCCATCGGCCTGATATTCGGCCACCTGCTCTGTCGTCAGCGCCAATGCTTCGCGGCCATAGACCGGCGGCAGGCCCCGCGTGCGGCGCACCTTGCGCCTGAGATCGAGTTCTTCCGGCGTTTCGTAGCAGGCGTAAAGAACACCCGCCGCCTTCAGCCGCTCCACCGCCGCGTCATAGATTTCGAAGCGCCGCGACTGATACTCGGTGGCATCCGGGAAAATGCCCAGCCAGTGCAGGTCGTAAAGGATGGCGTCGGCGAATTCCTGCTTCGAGCGGGCGATGTCGGTGTCGTCGAAGCGCTGGATGAAGCGGCCCTTGTTGTTGAGGGCAAACAGCCAGTTGAACAGAGCGGTGCGCGCATTGCCGATGTGGATGCGGCCGGTCGGTGACGGGGCGAAACGAACGGTAACTGTCATGAGCGGGGCGTACCGGATGCCTTTATGATTGACAAGATGCGCCCCCGCGCCGTGCCGCAGACATAGAACATGGCGGCTGGAATGAAAAGACCGGGCCGGCACGCCTCAGCTGGCGCAAGACCCCGCCGTGAGAGGGCAAGCGGCCAGCGGAGCCGACGAACAGGTGGTTGACGACGATCAGCGGCCGAAGTCGTCTGAACTCAGGCGGGTCCAGCGGTCGCCCATCAAGCCGCCGATAGCGATGTCGCCGGAGCGGACCGCTTGCGTGACCTCGGCGATTCGCGAGCGGACCATCGTTCCGCCGGCATAGCGGAAGAAGACATTCCTGTAGCCGAAGAGGTGAGGCATGAACTTGTCCTGGGTCTGCCCGGTGATGCCTGCGCAGCCCATATCCCGCGCTGCCGCGACGAGGCCGTCCAGCGTCGCGCCCCAGTGGTGTCCGGAAGCCTGGATTTGCAGCAGGACCGCCATGTCTCCGACCCGGCCGTAAAAGGCATAGCAACCGAGCATTTTGCCTGTCTCATCGTAAGTCCCGCCGAAATGAAGTGGTCCGTCGGCCCGCTTCTCGGCCGCCAGCGCGAGCAGCCGCGGCAGTTCGCCGTCCTTCCAACTCGGCCGAAGAGCGTAATCGGAGAGAAGGGTCGGCAACCGCTCGGCAAACTGCGCGGCATTGATCGGCTCGGCATGGACCCGATGCGACGATGAAGCCTGGAAAGGCGATCCGAACCTTCGCTTCGCGACAGCGTCGAATGCTCTCGCACAGGGATCGAGTGCCAAGCGAGGCAGGCCGGGCCATTTACGGTGCAGCGCGGCGGCGGCCATCGCGGCTGGCCGGAAGATGCAGGTCCATCCCAGGCAATGGACCGGCAGGAGCTGGTATTTCATCGGTCGCGCGAAGGCCAGGGAGACCCGGTTGGCCGAATCCGTCAGTTGCAGATCGAATTCGCCTTGGTGCAAGGCGCGCAGCAATTGCGGTCCTGCCGAGCCATCGTCGGCGCCAGTGTCGGCCATGAACGGACCGATGATCGCCGCATTTAATCCAGCGCCGTTGAACTCGTAACGGGCTTTCAGGACGCCGAGGAACCCGCCCAGATCCCCCTGCCGGTTGATCTGGACAAGAGCGCTCGCACCGGGCTGGCCGGCGGGGTCAAGATAGATCTTTCTCATGTATTCGGCCGTCTCCTCGATAGCGCGATCGAGGAGGTGACGCCGGCGGCGGCGAAACTTCGTCAGGAAGAGTGCCGCGACGCGCTCGAGATCTTCGGCGGCGAGTGGCCGAACCGAGCCGTGCTGGGAATCCAGCACCGACGGGGCCGTCACCTTTTGCGCGCCGGCATTTGCGGAAACGAGATGCATCGTAAACACCGAACAGGTTGCTTTTACAGAGTACAGCAACCAAAAGTGGAAACAACGAATCTCGGCCGGTAACGTAAACAGACGTCCCGCACTCAGGACTTTGGCTTCGCGCTGCGATTGCGAGCGCCACATGGCTCGCCGGCTTATGGCAACCGATAGAGGTGGCCCCCGGCAGGAGCCGGAGGCCACCTCGGATCACATCACGAGGCCCTTGGTAAGTTCCAGCGCCTGGCGCTCGAACAGGCGGCGGTAGATACCGCCCTTCAGCCGGATCAACTCGTCATGCGAGCCTTCCTCGACGATCTTGCCGCGATCGAAGACCAGCAGCCTGTCGAGCGCCCGCACCGTCGAAAGCCGATGCGCGATGACCAGTGTCGTGCGGCCGACCATCAGCCGTTCCATCGCCTGCTGGATGAGCACCTCCGATTCCGAATCGAGGCTCGACGTCGCCTCGTCCAGGATCAGGATCCGCGCATCGGCCAGGAAAGCGCGGGCGATCGCCACCCGCTGGCGCTCGCCGCCCGACAGTTTCACGCCACGTTCGCCGACCAGCGTGCCATAGCCCTTCGGCAGGCTGGTGATGAAGTCGTGCGCGCTCGCCAGCCTGGCGGCATGCTCGATCTCCCCCTGCGTCGCGCTTGGCCTGGCATAGGCAATGTTTTCGGCCAGCGACCGGTGGAACAGGATCGGTTCCTGCTGAACGATGGCGATCTGGGCGCGCAGCGACGACTGGGCGACCTGTGAGATATCCTGGCCATCGATCACGATCTTTCCCGCATTCACGTCATAGAGCCGCTGGATGAGCTTGACGAATGTGGTCTTGCCCGAACCCGAGTGACCGACGAGCCCGACACGCTCGCCCGGCGCGATATCCACCGAAAAGTCACGGTAGAGCGGCGACCGGTGATTGCCGTAGTGAAAGGTGACCTTGTCGAAGGCGATGTGGCCCTGCGTGATGGCAATCGGTTCGGCGCCGGGCCTGTCTTCGATGCCGAGCGGTTCGGACTGGAAATCGACCAGTTCCTCCATGTCGTTGATCGAACGCTGCAGATTGCGGATATGCGTGCCGATATCGCGCAAATAGCCTTGCAGCACGAAGAACGAGGTCAGCACGAAAGCGACATCGCCGGCGCTCGCCTGCCCCCACGACCACAGCATCAGCGCCAGGCCGATTACGGCGGCCCGCATGACCAGCAGCAGCGCCCCTTGCGTGGTGCCGTTGATGGTGCCGCGCACCCAGGTGCGCCGCGTGCGGTCGCGCCATTTGGCGACCACCCTGGCGAGGCGGCGCTCTTCGCGCGCCTCGGCGCCAAAGCCCTTGACCACGGCATTGCAGCTGACCGCGTCGGCCAGCGAGCCGCCGAGGCGCGTGTCCCAGGTGTTCGCAAGCCTTGCCGCGGGCGCGACATAGCCAAGCGACAACATGGCCGTCACCGTGATGAACAGCAGGGAGCCGGCCGCGACGACCACGCCCATCAGCGGCCAGAACCAGCCGAGCAGCAGCGTCGAGCCGGCGAGCATGACCACCGACGGCAGCAGCGCGATCAGGATCGTGTCGTTGAGCAGGTCGAGCGCCCACATGCCGCGCGTCACCTTGCGCACCGTCGAGCCGGCAAACGAGTTGGCATGCCAGTCGGTCGAAAAGCGCTGAACGCGATGGAAGGCGTCGGCCGCGATGTCGGCCATCATCTTGAGTGTCAGCTCCACGATGCCCATGAAGGCAAGATTGCGCAACACGACGCCAGTCAGCGCCAGCGCCATCAAGAAGAAAAATGCCGTCATCGCGGCGTTCCAGGCAATGGCATCCGCTCCGGCGCTGCTGGCGACAGCATCGACCAGCCGACCGGAGTAGAGCGGCGTCAGCACGTCGGCCAGCGTCGACAGCAGGAAACCGCCAATGATGAGCGAGAGCCGCCAAGGCTGACGCCGCCAATGGGTAAGTGTGAAGCCAAGAACGCTGCGAAAGGCGCTCGCGCGCAAATCGATCTTGAAACGAGCCATGATGTCATTCGGGCGCAAAACGAGCCCGATCCCAAATAAAGGTCGAAGGTTGAAAAACCGCGCCGGGGCGAATTGCCCATGAATGCGGAGGTTCGGCTATGGTTGGTCGCCTGCCCATGGGCGGCGACCGGCAGCGGCAAATGCCTTTTCTACGCCCGGTATGGTTCCGATACTTCGGAACACCGGCGCAGACCTAGGCCTCGCGGCCTCGCATAACGATGTCAAATCCTGGCATTCGGTCCTCCCTGAAGGGAATCGCGGAAAGGCTCTTATAGGGGTGCTTCGATTGCGCGCCAAGGCAAGCCATGGCCAAAAGCATCTCTGGCCCAGCCGATGAGGCGATTTTGCAACAGTCGATATACCCGCCTATCGCCGTCGCACGTCGTTCACCCGGCATGCGGCGCACGATCGAGGCGCATGTATCGCCCATCCATCGATGCCTTGAAACCCAGCTTTTCATAGACCCCATGCGCGTCGCTGGTCGACAGGCTCCAATGCGAGACGGTGCTGAGTTCAGGATGGTCGATGAGTGCCCGCACCAGCCGCAAGCCGACGCCCTGCCCGCGATGCACGGGCCAGACGATGATATCCGCGAGATAGGCGAATACCGTGCGGTCGGTGATCGCCCTGCCGAAACCGACCTGTTTGCCAGCGATGTAGGCGGCGGCGCAGAACGAGTTGGCAAAGGCCCGGCGATGGAACTCGTCGCTGCGTCCAGCTCCCCAGTAGCTTTCCATCAACAGGTCGGAGGTCGCACGAAAGTCGATCCGTGAGAGGTCGAAGCTGATTTCACAGTCAGGCATGCTGGTATCCCTATCCCGCCATGCCGCGTATTTTCGCCCAGCAGACGAACTGCGCTTCAGCCACGATCCCTGAAACGATTGGTGATGGGATAGCGGCGGTCGCGGCCAAAATTCTTCCTGGTGATCTTCACACCCGGTGCCGCCTGCCTGCGCTTGTACTCGGCGATGTAGAGCAGGTGTTCGATGCGCGCCACCGTCGCCCGGTCATGGCCGCGCGAGACGATGTCGTCGACGCCCATCTCGTTCTCGACCAGGCATTCGAGGATGTCGTCCAGCACCGGATAGGGCGGCAGCGAATCCTGGTCGGTCTGGTTCTCGCGCAATTCGGCCGATGGCGCCTTGTCGATGATGTTCTTCGGGATCACCTCGCCCGAAGGCCCGAGCGCACCCGGCGGCACATGGCTGTTGCGCCAGCGCGAGAGCGCGTAGACCTGCATCTTGTAAAGGTCCTTGATCGGATTGAAGCCGCCATTCATGTCGCCGTAGAGGGTGGCGTAGCCGACCGACATCTCGCTCTTGTTGCCCGTAGTGACGACCATCGAGCCGAATTTGTTGGAGATTGCCATCAAGATGGTGCCGCGCGCGCGGCTCTGCAAATTCTCCTCGGTGATGCCTTCCTTGGTGCCTTCGAACAATTGCGTCAGCGCATGCAAAAAGCCTTCGACGGGCTCGAAGATCGGGACGATGTCATAGCGGCAGCCGAGGGCGCGGGCGCAGTCCTCGGCGTCCTTGAGGGAATCCTTCGAAGTGTAGCGATAAGGCATCATGACGGCACGCAGCCGTTCCTCGCCCAGCGCATCGACGGCCAATGCGGCACAGATCGCGGAGTCGATGCCGCCGGAAAGGCCAAGCACCACATTCTTGAAGCCGTTCTTGTTGACGTAATCGCGCAGGCCGAGCATGCAGGCGCGGTAGTCGGCCTCCTCCTTGTCCGGGATTTTCGACATCGGTCCTTCCGAACAGACCCAGCCATCATCGGTACGTTTCCAGGTGGTGACGTCCACCGCATCCTCGAACTGACTCATCTGGAAGGCGAGCGTCTTGTCCGCCCCGATAGCGAAGGAGGCGCCGTCGAAGATCAGCTCGTCCTGGCCGCCGAGCTGGTTGGCATAGATCATCGGCAGGCCGCATTCGATGACTTGCTTGATCACGACCTGGTGGCGAACGTCGATCTTGGCGCGATAATAGGGCGACCCGTTCGGCACCAGCAGGATTTCCGCGCCGCTTTCGGCCAGCGTCTCGCAGACCGCGACGTCGCCCCAGATGTCCTCGCAGATCGGTATGCCGATGCGCACGCCGCGGAAGTTGACCGGTCCCTGGATCTCGGGCCCGGCCTGGAAGACGCGCTTCTCGTCGAATTCGCCGTAATTGGGCAGGTCGAGCTTGTAGCGTTCGGCGATGATCTTGCCGCCATCGGCGAAGACGATGGAATTATGCGTGCCGCTCTTGCGCTTCAGCGGCGTGCCGATGATGACGCCGGGACCGCCATCGGCGGTGTCCGCGGCAAAATCCTGTGCTGCCCGCTCGCATGCCTTGAGGAAGGCCGGCTTGAGCACCAGATCCTCCGGCGGATAGCCGGCGAGGAAAAGCTCGGTATAGAGCACGAGATCGGCGCCCTGGCGGGCGGCATCCGCCCTCGCCTCGCGCGCCTTGGCGAGGTTGCCGGCGACGTCGCCGACAGTCGGGTTGAGCTGGGCGATGGCGATACGCAGTATGTCGAGCTTCTTGGTCATGCTGCTGACTTAGCGCGGCGGAATTCACCTCGCAATGGCGTTCGTTTGGACCAATTCAGCCCGTCAATCGTCGCCCATATACTCGCGCAGCGATTGCGGAGAGTGGTTTTCGCCGATCGACATGGCCAGGATGCGCGAGAGATGCCGGCGCGGCAGCCCTGTCTCGTCGGCCCATCGGTTGATCTGGACCTGGATCTTGTCGAGGTCCTTCTTCGATGTCGGGTTGTCCGCGATGTCGAGGCCCGCGTCGCGAAGGGCTGCCGCCATGTCGGCCGAAATGACGAAAGCATCCCAGCCCAGCCAGCGCAAAAAATACTGGCCGGTGTTGCCGCCGAGCCGGCTGCCATGCTTGCCGAGATAGGCCATCAGCCCGACCTGGTCATCGGCGGGCCATTCGGCGAGAAAATTGCCGAAGCCGCCATGTTCCCGGGACACGCGCTCGACGAAGGCGGCGTTGTCGCGAACGGACCTGATCTTCTGCGGATTGCGCACGATGCGCTGGTCCGAGGCCAGATCGTGCCAGAAATCGTCGGGTTGGAACAAAAGCCGCTTCGGCTCGAAGCGCAGGAACGCTTCCTCGAAACCGGGCCATTTCTGCTCGATGACGCGCCAGACGAAACCGGCGGCAAAGACGCGCTCGGCCATGGTCGAAAGGATGCGGGCGTCGGCAATGTCGGCGACGGCGGCATTGTCGGGTATCGGACCCAACAGCGAGGTCAGTTCCGCCTCACCGCCCTTGCGATTTGCCGCGCGAGCGCGAATTTTCTTGAAGTCGGCCATCGGTCCCCTCGGTTCGCCTCAATCTAGCACTTCCCGCCCGGGCCGGCAGCCTCTACCTCTAATGCATGTCGCCCAAAAGTGACCTCGGTTTTGGGAAGACGACATGCATAAAAGCAAAAACCTAAAGCGCGTCGCCTCAATCCGCTTCGACGCGACGCGCTTTAGCGCAGCAAAGCGCTTGGAGACGGCCATGAACAAGACCATCGACGACCTGGCGAACCGTTGGCTGAAGCGGAAGCCGGATGGGCTGAGCCAGTTGGAAAACCGGGTGCTGCAAAGCACCATCGAGCGTACCACCATCACCAGGGACACCAACAAGGCCGTCGCTTTCCACCAGACTTTTGGCGACCGCCTTGCCGATACGATCGCCCGCATCGGCGGCTCCTGGTCGTTCATCCTGACCTTCATCGCCTTCCTGATCGTGTGGACATCAGCCAATGTCTGGCTGTTGTCGCGCGATGCATTCGACCCCTACCCCTTCATCTTCCTCAACCTCGTCCTGTCGATGGTCGCCGCATTGCAGGCGCCGGTGATCATGATGGCGCAGAACCGCCAGACCGAACGCGACCGCATCGATGCCGCCCATGATTACGAGGTCAATCTGAAGGCCGAGATCGAGATCATGGCGCTGCATGAGAAGCTGGACGAACTGCGCCACAGCCAGATCATCGGCATGCGCGACGAAATCGTGCGGCTGGCCGAACTGGTCAAGCGGATCGACGAAAGACTGTCACAGCAGTCGGCCTCATGACCGAAGCGATCCACCATTTCATCGAGCAATACGGGTTGCTGGCGGTTTTTCTCGGCTGCGTGGCCGAAGGCGAAAGTGCCGCGATCCTGGGAGGCTTCTTCGCCCACCAGCATGTTTTCGTGCTGTGGCATGCCTTTGTCGCGGCAGCGCTGGGTGCCTTCGCTGGCGACACCTTTTTCTTCATCCTCGGCAGAAGTTTCGCCGATAATCGCCATGTGGTCAGGCTGCGCCGGCGGCCCGGCTTTCGCCGCGCCTACCGCCTGCTCAACACCCATCCCAACATCTTCGTGCTGTCGAACCGCTATGTCTACGGCATGCGCCTGGTCGGCGGCATCGCGGCCGGCCTTTCGACCATAGCGGCGCCGCGCTTCGTCATCCTCAACGCCATTTCCTCGGTCATCTGGGCGGTCCTGTTCAGCACGATCGGCTATGTCTTCGGATTGGGAGCCGAACAGTTGATTGGCCAGGCGCTGATGCAGCACGAGCGGCTGTTCGTCGGGGTCGGCATCGGCCTTGCCGTGGCCGTGCTTGCCTGGTTTGTCGCCCGCCATGTCGCCGAGCGGGAGCGCGACAAGGAGTTTTGACCGTCAGTCGATGCCGAGCGCCTGGTCCCCCCGATCGAGGATGAGCGGGATGATCAGGTCCTCCTCATCGGCCAGATGCCGGGTCAGCATCGCGATCAGACGGTTGTTTTCGTCGGCATAGGCATCGGCGGCGAAGCGCTGCTTGTCCTCACTCTCCTGAAGTGTGCGGATGAAGGCGTTCGCCGCCTCGGCGTTGCGCTCCAATCCTTCATGGATGGTGTGGTGGTCGGCATCGAGAATCTCGAAACCGCGCTTCAGACGGGGCTCCGCCTTGGTGAAGGCTGGGAAATACTGGTAGTCCTCGACATTGTGGTGGCCGTCGAGATGCCCGAGAAAATGGTTGAGGCGCGGCGCGAACCAGCGCGCGAAATCGGGGGCCGTCAGTCTGCCTTCGCGATAATTTCCAATGCCGCCGGTGAGCATGCCGCCGAGTTCGCGGAACATGTCGTGCCGCTGCAGCCACATATTGGCCATGCCGTGAATGTTGGCGTTAGCCTGCCAGTTTTCGCGAGGATATTTGTCGGCCAGCCAGCGCAGGTCGTCCGGCAGGCCCAGGCGTTCGAGAAGCGATGAATTCGTGACCTCTGCCATGACGGTCTCCTTTGGTGACCGTCATATAGGCATCAAAGCTTCAGATCGGCACCCCCGTTATGCGCTCGATGAGAGCGATGCCCCAGACGCCGCCGGCAATCACCACAGAAATCAGCACCGCCAGCGAGCCGCAATCCTTGGCGAGCTGGATATCGATATGGAATTCACGAGAAATTGCGTCGCACGCCGCCTCGATGCCCGTGTTCAGCACTTCGACCATGATCAAGAGGAGCACCGCGCCGATCAGCAGCGCGTAACCGCGCCAAGACACCGAAACGAACCAGCCAGCGGGCAAGGCCAGCACCAGCAGCATCAGTTCCTGCTGGAAAGCCTTCTCGCTAACCGCAAGCTTGCGAAATGCCCGCACCGAATTGATAAAAGCATCGATCAGCCGCTGCATGCCAAGGCCCCTCTCGGAATCACCGGCCCGGGATAAAGCAATGCCCCGATCAATGGAATAAGGCGGATCGTCCAAATTTCATTCGGCTACCGGTATGGCCGGTGTCGACTTTTCAAACTGCGGCAGCCCATCGTCGATCGAATAATAGTCGCCCTTGTCGCCGACGAAGATATGACATTCGCCCTCGAGCGCTGTCGGCTTGTCGAACGATCCCGCCATGACCGAGATATGGTCTTGGTCCATTGCCTTCCAGAACAGCAGCGACCCGCATGTCTTGCAAAAGCCGCGCCTGGCGAAGCCGGACGCTTCATACCAGGTGATGCTTTCCGTGCCTTCGATCACGATGTCGGTATCGGCAACATTGGTCGCGGCATAGAAATGCCCGCTCTGTTTGCGGCATTGCGAACAATGGCAGTAGACGACGCCACGCAGTGCCCCACTTGTCCGGAAGCGGACCGCTCCGCACAGGCATGATCCCTGGTGACTCTCCCGCACTGGGTTTCTCCCCTAAACTGTAGTCTGACGAAGGCACCAGCATTCCAGCTTTGCGGCCGTCATGCGTAAGCAATTGCGACATCTGTTGTTGTGGAAAATCCGAAGTTCAGTTTCGCTCAGCCAGATCGGTACGCGAATTTGCATGCAACGCCGCCAATCAGCGCTGCCTGGAGGTTGATAGTTTGGTTGGACGCATGCAGCCTGATGTAGCGAAAAGGCGTGAGTTCTGCCGATTAAGGAAACTTTAGCGCTACTGCATCTATGGTGGTCTCCATCGAAGGTCGCGTGTGGGGACGCGCCTTTTCGTGTGTCGGCTTCGAATGGGTGGCGTCCCCGCGTCAGCGATGATGGATATGCGCCAAGTTCAGGCGCGTTCCCAAGGGAAGAGCGAACAACCATGCAGCCGGCGGCCACCCAGACCGAACGAAACACTGAGATCGCAAGCACAGTCGTGGCCACCATGCGCCAGCTTGGCGTGCTCGGCCTGCCGCGCAACTACGAGATCTTCTATGAGGCCCTGAGCGGCACCAACCGCGAGCTCGGTCTTGCCGTCTTGTCGCTGAGCAGCCGGCCGACGCAGGATGAGCTGGATCAGATCGGGCGCGCTTTCTTTGCCCATAATCATGGCCCGGGCATCATCGAGCATGCCCGGGACGTCATCGCCAAGGAGCTTGAGGAGGTCGCGTCGCTCCTGCGCAGCGAGCGCAGCCATATCGAAAAATATGGCAGGATCCTCGACGAGACATCCAGTGGCCTGAGCAACCGCAGCCTTCTCTCCCAGGATCTTCTGCAAAAGATCGCCAACGCAATGACGATCGCAACCAATTCGACGATCGACCACGGCCGGCAGGTCGCCTCGACGCTCAGCGACAAGACGGCGGAGCTTGAGAGCGTCAAGTCGAAGCTCGAGGAATACAAGCGGCTGGCCGATACGGATCCGTTGACCCAGATCTGGAATCGTCGCGCTTTCGACAAGGAAATCACCAGGATCTACAACAGCAACAAGGGTATTCTGTTCAATGCCCTTGTCCTTGTCGACATCGACCGGTTCAAGGACATTAATGACCGCTATGGCCATCCTGTCGGCGACAAGATCATCCAGATCATCGCCGAGATTTTGCAGACCAGCATCCGCGGCGACATGTTCGTCGCCCGAACCGGCGGCGAGGAGTTCGCGCTGATCATCGAGGGCGCCAGCGAGGACGCAACCTACGAGATCGCGGAACGCATTCGCGCCCTGATCGAGCAGACGCCGTTCACCAGCAGCCAGACCGGCATGAATTACGGCACCGTGACGGTATCGATGGGCATCTGCATGGCATCAGAGGGCGAAGGCCCCGAAGACCTCTACACCAAGGCGGATCGGGCGCTCTACCGCTCCAAGGTCAGCGGGCGCAACCGCGTCACCAGGCATTCAGCCATGGCAGGGCGCGCCGGCAAAAGCTGGCTGCTTTACAAGAAAGACTGAGGCTTTCGCTTTTGCCGGTTGCGCCGACACGGTCGGAAGCACAAACCGAAGTTGCAATAAAAAAGGCGCCGGTTTCCCAGGCGCCTTTCCTTTATCGGTTCCAATTGGCCGAGATCAGCCGTTCGCGACCTGCTTGTGCTGCACCGGATGGCTCTTCTTCAACAGGTCCGAGACCAGGAAGGCCAGTTCGATCGCCTGGTCGGCGTTGAGGCGCGGATCGCAATGGGTGTGGTAGCGGTCCTGCAACTCCTCGGCGGTGATGGCACGGGCGCCACCGGTGCATTCGGTGACGTTCTTGCCGGTCATCTCAACATGGATGCCGCCCGGATGCGTGCCTTCGGCGCGGTGCACCTCGAAGAAGGTCTGCACCTCCTTCAGGATGCGGTCGAAGGGCCGTGTCTTGTAGCCGGCCGCCTCGATCGTGTTGCCATGCATCGGATCCGACGACCAGACCACGCTGCGGCCCTCCTTCTGCACAGCGCGCACCAGCTTCGGCAAATGGTCGGCAACCTTGTCCGAACCGAAGCGGGCGATCAGCGTCAGCCGCCCCGGCTCGTTCTCGGGGTTCAGCAGGTCGATCAGTTCCAGGAGGCCGTCCGGCGTCAGCGACGGACCGCATTTCAGGCCGAGCGGGTTCTTGATGCCGCGGCAATATTCGACATGGGCGTGGTCGGGTTGACGCGTGCGGTCGCCGATCCAGATCATGTGACCCGACGTGGCGTACCAGTCGCCCGAGGTCGAATCGACACGCGTCAGCGCCTCCTCATAGCCGAGCAGCAGGGCCTCGTGGCTGGTGTAGAAGTCGGTTTCGCGCAGCGCGAAATTGGTTTCGGACGTAATGCCGACCGCGCGCATGAAATCCATCGTCTCGGTGATGCGATTGGCAAGCGACTCGTATTTCTCGCCCTGCGGGCTGTCGGAGACGAAGCCGAGCATCCAGCGATGCACATTCTCCAGGCTGGCATAACCGCCCTGCGCGAAGGCACGCAGGAGGTTGAGCGTGGCCGCCGACTGGCGGTAGGCCATTTCCTGGCGGGCGGGATCGGGAATGCGCGACTTCTGGTCGAACTCGATGCCGTTGATGATGTCGCCGCGATAGCTCGGCAGCGTCACTTCGCCCTTGGTCTCGTTGTCGGACGAGCGCGGCTTGGCGAACTGGCCGGCGACACGGCCAACCTTCACCACCGGCTGCGCACCGGCGAAGGTCAGCACCACGGACATCTGCAGGAAGACGCGGAAGAAGTCGCGGATGTTGTCGGCGCCATGCTCGGCAAAACTCTCCGCGCAATCACCACCCTGGAGCAGGAAGGCTTCGCCGGCGGCAACCGCTGCCAACTGCTTCTTCAGCTTGCGCGCTTCGCCGGCAAAGACCAGCGGCGGGAAGGTGGCGAGTTGGGCTTCCGTATTCTTCAGCGCGGCAAGGTCCGGATAGGCGGGAACTTGCTTGATCGGCTTTGCTCTCCACGAATTCGGCGACCATTTCGTCATCGCTGCACCCAACGCTCTTTCCGGCGGACACCCTCGCCCGCCATTTCCCGCCCCAAACTGGGGTGGCGGCTCCATACACGAAGCCGATTTCCTATTCTAGACCGGAATTTCGGTGCTGGCGAATGGCTGACGCGCCCAGGACGGCCCGAAAGGCGAGATCAGGCTGCCTTCTCCACCAGTCGCGCCAGCTGCGTCATGACCACAGCCGAGCCCGCCAGACGCTTCTCCGCCGTCGGCCAGTCGCGGATGAAGACCACGCTATGGTCGGCCCTGATCTTGGCCAGCGAACCCTGCTCGCCAATATACTTGACCAGCCCGACCGGGTTCGAGAACTCGCGCTTGCGGAAATGGATGACGATACCCTTCGGCCCGGCATCGAGCTTCTCGACATTGGCCTTGCGGCACAGCGCCTTGATGAAGACGATCTTGAGGAGATGTTTCACTTCCTCCGGCAACGGGCCGAAACGGTCGATCAGTTCGGCGCCGAAAGCGTCGATCTCCTCGGTGTTTTCGAGATCGCCGAGGCGGCGGTAAAGCGCCAGCCTGAGCTGCAGGTCCGGCACGTAGCCTTCCGGGATCATCACCGCCGTGCCGACGGCGATCTGCGGCGACCAGCCGCCATCCTGCACCTCGCCGAAATCCTTCACCTCAGCGACCGCTTCCTCCAGCATCTGCTGGTAGAGCTCGAAACCGACCTCCTTGATGTGCCCGGACTGCTCCTCCCCCAGCAGGTTGCCGGCGCCCCTGATATCCAGGTCATGGCTGGCGAGCTGGAAGCCGGCGCCGAGCGTGTCGAGCGACTGCAGTACCTTCAGACGGCGCTCGGCAGTGTCGGTGAGCTTGCGGTTGGCCGGCAGTGTGAACAGCGCATAGGCGCGCACCTTCGAGCGCCCGACGCGGCCGCGCAACTGGTAGAGCTGCGACAGGCCGAACATGTCGGCGCGGTGGATGATCAGCGTGTTTGCGGTCGGGATGTCGAGTCCGGATTCGACGATGGTCGTCGACAAAAGCACATCATACTGGCCGTCATAGAACGCGTTCATGATGTCGTCGAGTTCGCCCGGTGGCATCTGCCCATGCGCCACCGCTACCTTCAGCTCAGGAACAGATTCCTTCAGGAAATCATGGATTTCCACCAGATCGCTGATACGCGGAACGACATAGAAGGAATGGCCGCCTCGGTAGCGCTCGCGCAACAACGTCTCGCGAATGACCAGCGGGTCGAAGGGCGAGATGAAGGTGCGCACCGCCATGCGGTCGACCGGTGGCGTGGCGATCAGCGACAGTTCGCGCACGCCCGTCAGCGCCAGTTGCAGCGTGCGCGGGATCGGCGTCGCCGACAGGGTCAGAACATGGACGTCGGTCTTCAGATCCTTCAGCCGTTCCTTATGCTTGACGCCAAAATGCTGCTCCTCGTCGATGATCAGCAGGCCGAGATTCTTGAACGAAATCGCGGAGCCCAGCAGCGCATGGGTGCCGATAACGATATCGACCTGCCCTTCGGCAATGCCCTTCTTGGTCTCCGCTAATTCCTTTGAGCCCACCAGCCGTGACGCCTGGGCGACACGGATGGGAAGCCCTGAGAAACGCTGCGAGAATGTCTTGAAATGCTGACGCGACAACAGTGTCGTCGGCACCACCACCGCGACCTGAAACCCTTCCATCGCCGCGATAAAGGCGGCGCGCAGCGCCACTTCGGTCTTGCCGAAGCCGACATCGCCGCAGATCAGCCGGTCCATTGGCCTACCCGCGCCGAGATCGTCACGTACCGAGTCAATGGCCGTCTGCTGGTCGTCGGTTTCCTCGTAGGGGAACCGGGCGGCGAACTCGTCATAGAGGCCTTCGGCCGGCACCAGGGCCGGTGCGGCCCGCATCTGCCGCTCGGCGGCGATGCGGATCAGTTGTCCGGCCATGTCAAGCAGGCGCCGCTTCAGCTTCGCCTTGCGCGACTGCCAGGCGCCGCCGCCCAGCTTGTCCAGCGTCGCTTCGGCCGTGTCGGAGCCATAGCGCGACAGCAGCTCGATGTTTTCCACCGGCAGGAACAGCCGGTCGTCGCCGGCATAGTGGATTTCCAGGCAGTCATGCGGCGCGCCAACCGCTTCGATGGTGCGCAGACCGATGAAACGGCCAATGCCATGGTCGGCATGGACGACAATATCGCCGGCCGACAAGGCCGAGGCTTCGGCGATGAAGTCGGACGCGCGCTTCTTGCGCTTCGAACGGCGGATCAGCCGGTCGCCCAGAATGTCCTGTTCCGCGACGACGACCAGCTTTTCAGTCTCAAAACCGGATTCCAGCGGCAAAACCGCCAATGCGGCCTGTCCCGGCTCGAGCTGTTCGGCCTCCGCCAACGTCTCGACCTGCTTGAGATTGCCGAGATGGTGCTCGGCCAGGATCTGGCCAAGGCGGTCGAGCGAGCCCTCGGTCCAGCCAGCGATGACGACCCGGCGGCGCGCCGCGCGCTCGTCGGCTATGTGCCGGACGACCACATCGAAGACATTGACGTTCGGATCGGCTCGCTCCTCGACGAAGCTGCGGCCATGGCGCGAGCCGGCGTGGAAGACTTTCTTGCTCCCCAGGTCCGGCGCGTCGAACACGGTAAAGTCGATGTCTTCGCGCTCGCCAAGCGAAGCCTTCAGATTCTCCGGCGAGAGATAGAGCAGATCCGGCGCCACCGGCTTGTAGGGGACCGCATCCTTGAGCGCCGCGTCAGCCTGCTTTTTGCGCGCCTCGTAGTGATCGAGGATCAGCGTATGGCGCTCGGCCAGCGCCTCATGTGCCAGATGGTCGAAAACCACGGGTGCGTCGGGCAGGTAGTCGAACACCGTCTCCAGCCGCTCGTAGAAGAACGGCAGCCAATGCTCCATGCCCGCGAAGCGCCGGCCTTCGCTGACCGCCGCATAGAGTCCGTCGTCACGCTGGGGTGCGCCGAAAGCCTCGATATAGGAGCGGCGGAAGCGGCTGATGGTTTCGGGCGTCAGCGCCACCTCGCTCATCGCCTGAAGCGCCATCGACTTGCGCTGGCCGGTGGTGCGCTGCGTGGCGGCATCGAAGACGCGGATCGATTCCAGCGTGTCGCCGAAGAAATCAAGCCTCAGCGCCTCGCTCCAGCCGGGCGCAAAGAGGTCGAGAATGCCGCCGCGCACCGCGAATTCACCGATGCCGCGCACGGTCGGCACCCGCTCGAATCCCGACGTCTCCAGCCGGGCGATCAGCGCATTCATGTCGATCTGGTTGCCGGGCCTGGCGTGGAAGGTTTGGGCTTCGACAAGCTCCGCGGGCGGAATGCGCTGCAGCAGCGCATTTGCGGTGGTGAGAATGACGGCACGGTACGGCTTCTTCGCCAGTGCGATCATGGCGGTCAGCGCATCGAGGCGCTTGGCGGCGGCATCCGAACCAGGCGAGACACGGTCGTATGGCAGGCAGTCCCAGGCAGGCAGTTCCAGCACAGGCAGGCCCGGCGCGACGAAGGACAGCGCCTCGATGATCGAAGGCAGGCGCTGGCCGTCGCGGGCCACGAACAGCACCGGCTTGTCGGGCGCGATCTCGAGCGCCGTCTGCACCAGTGCGAAAGCCTCGTAGCCGTCGGCGACACCGTCGACGATGAACTGGCCGGCGCGGCCCTTCGGCAAGCCAATGGTGGGAATGAGAGCCATCAAATCACGGTCTTGTTTGTCGCAATTCCGACGGGAAAACCGCTGCGCACTTTTCCTGGAATTGCTTGTGTTCAGAAAGTCATGGTCCGGCGGGACGCCAGGATTTTTTGCAGGACGGCACAGTCGATCTCCGCCGGCACCGGGCGTTCGCCCGTAACCAGCGGCAGGAATTCCGTGTCGGCAATATCGAGGAGCCTCTCATATTGGTCGATTTCCTCGGTGGTCAAGGTGCCGATCTCGGCATCGGCGAAGGTGCCGAGGATGAGGTCCATCTCGCGCATGCCGCGATGCCAGGAACGGAACAACAGCTTGCGGCGATGGGCGTCCAGCCCCTCGCTTGATCGTTTCGTTCCGGTCATTGTGCCGCATCCTCGCTTCAAGCGGCGCATATAGCGTGGATAGTGGGCGCTGTCAGCCTTGCGCTGCGGCCGTCGCGACATAAGCTGACATCATGCGTCCTTCCATCCTCGATCCCCTGTTTGTCCCGATCACCTCGCTTGCCGGCGTCGGGCCGAAGGTTGGCGCGCTGATCGAGAAGGTCGTTGCCGCCGATCTCGGCGACCGCGCCGCACGCGCCGGCGACCTCCTGTTCGTGCTGCCGCACACCGTCATCGACCGCCGAAACCGGCCGGGCATCGCACTCGCGGCCGAAGGCGCCATCGTCACGCTTGAGCTGCGCATAGACCGTCACCAGCCGCCACCGCGCGGCAACAGGTCGGTGCCCTACCGGGTATACGCCCATGACGACACGGGCGAAATCGGCCTGACCTTCTTCCATGCCCATGCCGCCTATCTCGAAAAGGCAATGCCTGTGGGCGAGCATGTCGTGGTGTCAGGGCGGATGGAATGGTTCAACGGCCGCCCGACCATGGTCCACCCCGACCATATCGCGCTCGCCAGCGAAGCGGAAAACCTGCCGCTGGTCGAACCGGTCTATCCGCTGACCGCCGGCCTCTCGGGCAAGGTGCTGCGCCGGGCGATCGGCCAGGCGCTCGGCCGCCTGCCGGAGCTGCCGGAATGGCAGGATGATGCCTTCATGCGCCGCCAGAGCTTTGCGTCCTTCGGCGACGCGCTGACGCGCATCCATTATCCCGCTGATCCGATCGATGTCGCGGTCGAAGGGGCTGCATGGCGCCGGCTCGCCTATGATGAATTGCTCGCCGGCCAGGTCTCGCTGGCCCTGGTGCGGGCAAAGGTGCGGCGCCTGTCAGGCCGCCCTCTCGTCGGCGATGGGCGCATCGCCGAGAGCCTGCGTACAGCCCTTCCCTATTCGCTTACGCCCTCGCAGGAATTCGCGCTCGCCGAAATCAACGCTGATCTCGCCGATCCGGAGCGCATGCTGCGGCTGCTGCAAGGTGACGTCGGCTCGGGCAAGACGGTGGTGGCGCTGCTTGCCATGGCACGCGCTGTCGAGGCCGGCGGCCAGGCGGCGCTGATGGCGCCGACCGAAATCCTCGCGCGCCAGCATCTGGCGACGATCACCCCGCTTGCCGCCGAGGTCGGCTTGCGCATCGCCATCCTGACCGGCCGTGAAAAGGGCCGCGAGCGAGCCGAAACGCTGGCGGGTCTTGCCAGCGGCGAGATCGACATCGTCGTCGGCACTCATGCGCTGTTTCAGGAAACGGTCAGCTTCCACGACCTGGTCCTGGCCGTTATCGATGAGCAGCATCGCTTCGGCGTCCACCAGCGGCTTGCCATCACCGCCAAGGGCGACGCCCCCGACATGCTGGTCATGACCGCGACCCCCATCCCGCGCACGCTGGTGCTGACCGCCTTCGGCGACATGGACGTGTCGAAGCTGACGGAAAAACCCGCCGGCCGCCAGCCGATCCGCACCGTCACGCTGCCGCTGGAGCGGCTCGACGAGCTGGTCGGCCGCATGCTCGATGCCGTCGCGGATGGTCAGAAGATCTACTGGATTTGCCCGCTGGTCGAGGAATCCGAAGAGATCAAGCTGATGTCGGCCGAGGATCGTTTTGCCTCGCTGAAGCCGCTGTTCGGCGATCGCATCGGCCTTGTCCACGGCCGCATGAAGGGTGTCGAGAAGGACGAGGCGATGCGCGCCTTCAAGCAAGGCGAGACGCGCATCCTGATCGCCACCACGGTGATCGAGGTCGGCGTCGACGTTCCTGACGCCACGATCATGGTCATCGAGCATGCCGAACGCTTCGGCCTCGCCCAGTTGCACCAGCTGCGCGGCCGGGTCGGACGCGGCGACAAGCCCTCGTCCTGCGTGCTGCTGTACAAGGATCCGCTTGGCGAGACCGCAAAACGCCGGCTGTCGGTGATGCGCGAGACCGAGGACGGTTTCCTGATCGCCGAGGAGGACCTGAAATTGCGCGGCGAAGGCGAACTGCTGGGCACCCGCCAGTCCGGCACGCCGGGTTTCCAGGTGGCGCGCATCGAGGTGCATGCCGACCTACTGGAGGCTGCCCGTGACGACGCCAGGCTGATCCTGTCGCGCGACCCAGAACTGCAATCGGACCGCGGCGAGGCGCTGCGGCTCCTGCTCTACTTGTTCGGCCGCGACGAGGCCGTGCGGCTCCTGCGCGCCGGGTGAGGCCCTAGCGGCGGATTGGCCAGGGTTCCATTGATCGGCTCGCCGTTCAGCGTCACCAGTTTCGTCTTCACCTCGGGAGCAACCAGCCCGGCCGATACGATCAGCTTGGCGCCGTCCTCGATCGTCATGTCGAGCGGCACGATGTCCGACTTCAGCACATACATCAGGAAACCGGTCGTCGGGTTCGGCGTGCACGGCATGAACACGGCGATCAGCGGATCGCCTTCCTGGTCGAGCTTCTGGTTGATCTCGGTTTCCTTTTCGCTGGCGACGAACACCAGCGACCACACGCCCTTGCGTGGATATTCGACCAGCCCAACCTGGCGGAACATGTCGCCCTTGTTCGACAGCACGGTCTCGAAAATCTGCTTCAGCGAGCCGTATATGCCGCGCACCAGGGGCATGCGGCCAAGCAAGCGCTCGCCAAAGCCGACTATGGCGCGGCCGACAATGTTGGCGGTGAGAAAACCGATCAGCGTGATCAGGATGAGCGCGACGATGAGCCCAAACCCCGGAACCGGGAACGGCAGATAGGTGTCGGGGCTGTAGCGCGCCGGAATATACGGTTTCACCCAGGAATCGACCCAGCCGATGAACGACCAGGCGATATAGGCGGTGATCGCCAGCGGCGCGCAGACGATGAAGCCCGTGAGGAAATAGTTCCTCAGCCGTGTCATGCCGGAAGTCTTGGGAGCGTCTGACATGGTTCACCGGAGGCGCTATTGCGACGCGACATTAGTGAACCGGAAGGCGCTTTGGAACTGCGAAGTTTTTAAAGGCGCCTGTTTACGAGCGCCTATTCCACCGTCACCGACTTCGCCAGATTGCGCGGCTGGTCGACGTCGGTGCCCATGAACACGGCGGCGAAGTAGGCGAGCATCTGGATCGGCAGCGCATAGATGATCGGCGAAATGATTTCCGGCACATCCGGAAGCACGATGGTCTCCATCGTCTTCAGGCTCACCTGTGCCGCGCCCTTGGCGTCGGTGATCAGGATGATCTTGCCGCCACGCGCCGCCACTTCCTGCATGTTGGACACGGTCTTTTCGAAGATGCGGTCGTGCGGCGCGATCACGATCACCGGCATGTTCTCGTCGATCAGCGCGATCGGCCCATGCTTCAGCTCTCCGGCGGCATAGCCTTCGGCGTGGATGTAGGAAATCTCCTTGAGCTTCAGTGCGCCTTCCATGGCGAGCGGGAAATTGGTGTCCCGTCCGAGATAGAGCACGTCCTTGTAACGCGACAGTTCCCGCGCGATCCGTTCGATCTGCTCTTCGAGCTTCAGCACCTGGTTGGCGTAGCGCGGCGCTTCCGAAAGCGCTCGCACCAGCGTTTTCTCTTGCTCCTTCGAGATCGCTCCGCGCGCCACGCCTGCGCGCACGGCAAGCGACGCGAGCACGGACAACTGGCATGTGAAAGCCTTGGTCGAAGCGACGCCAATCTCTGGCCCGGCCAGCGTCGGCAGCACGACGTCGGATTCGCGCGCCATGGTCGATTCCCGCACGTTGACGACGGCGCCGATCTTCATCCCGGCTTTGCGGCAATAGCGCAAAGAGGCCAGTGTATCGGCGGTCTCGCCCGATTGCGAGATGAAGAAGGCGGCGTCGTTGGCCGACAACGGCATCTCGCGGTAGCGGAATTCCGACGCGACATCGATATCGACCGGGAGCCGCGCATAGCGCTCGAACCAGTATTTGCCGATCAGGCCGGCGAGATAGGCGGTGCCACAGGCGGAGATCGCCAGCCGGCCGATCTTGGCGAAGTCGAATGGCAGATCGAGCGGCTTGGAGACGCCGGAGACGAAATCCACATAATGAGCCAGCGTGTGCGAGATCACCTCGGGCTGCTCATGGATCTCCTTCTCCATGAAATGGCGGCGGTTGCCCTTGTCGACCATGAAGCTGGTCGAGAGCGACTGCTGGCGCTTGCGGTCGACCTTTTTGCCGTCGATGTCGAAGATGGCGACGCCGTCGCGGCGCACCACCGCCCAGTCGCCGTCCTCGAGATAGGTGATCGAATTGGTGAACGGAGCGAGCGCGATGGCGTCGGACCCCAAAAACATCTCGCCGTCGCCATGGCCAACGGCCAAAGGCGGGCCATTGCGCGCGCCGACGATCAGGTCCTCGTCACCCTTGAACATGATGGCTAGCGCAAAGGCGCCTTCCAGCCGCTTCAGCGCCTGATGCGCGGCCTCGACCGGCTTCAGCCCCCTGGCGAGTTCTCGCGCCACCAGGTGTGCCACGACCTCGGTGTCGGTCTGCGACGAGAAGGAATAGCCGTCGCGGATCAGCTCCTCGCGCAGTTCGGCGAAATTCTCGATGATGCCGTTGTGGACGATGGCGACGCCGTCCGAAAAATGCGGGTGCGCATTGGTCTCGTTGGGCACGCCGTGGGTTGCCCAGCGCGTATGGCCGATACCGATCCTGCCGTCGAGCGGCTCATCCTTGAGCCGGCGTTCGAGGTTGACCAGCTTGCCCTCGGCACGGCGGCGGCCGAGCTCGCCCTTCTCGATGGTGGCGACGCCGGCGGAGTCATAGCCGCGATATTCGAGCCGCTTCAGTGCGTCGACGATGAGCGGCGCAACCTGCGAGTGGCCGACGATTCCAACGATACCGCACATGCAGACAGTCCCCGATTGCCCACGGAAAACCAGCGATATTTAGGCGTGGCCGGCCTGCCGCGAAAGTCACATTGCATTTCGTCCGCTGTAACGGACGCTTCAGCAGGCATGCACCATGACAGCCCGCTCTTGCAATCCGGTTACGGCAATCGTTCGGTTTTTTCGATTGCTTCGGCGAGAAAGCAGACCGTCGACCCAATCGCTAATGGTCGGCGCCAGCCGCTTTCTTCTTCGCGGCCGCCGCGGAAGCAAAGCGTTCGCGCAATTCCTTGCCCTTGCCGGGGATCGTCTTTTGGCGGGCGCGGCCGAAGGCCAGCGCATCGTCGGGCACGCTTTCGGTGATGACGCTGCCCGAGGCGATATAGCCGCCATTGCCGATGGTGACCGGGGCCACGAGCGAGGAATTGGAGCCGATGAAGGCGCCCTCGCCGATGTCCGTGAAGAACTTTGAGTAGCCGTCGTAGTTGCAGGTGATGGTGCCCGCCCCGATATTGGCGCCCGCGCCGACACGCGCGTCGCCAATATAGGTCAAATGGTTGACCTTGGCGCCGTCCTCGATAACGGCTTGCTTGACCTCGCAGAAATTGCCGACCTTGGCCTTGTTCCTGAGATCGGCGCCTGGCCGCAGCCGTGCGAACGGCCCGACATCGCAATTGGAAGCGATGGTGGCGCCCTCGATGTGGCTGAAGGCGTGGATTTTGGCGCCGCTGGCGATCCTCACGCCCGGACCAAACCAGACGTTGGGTTCGACGATGGTGTCGGCGCCGATTTCGGTGTCGTGCGAGAAAAACACGGTTTCCGGGGCGATCAGAGTCACGCCCGACAGCATCGCGTCATAGCGCCGGCGCTGTTGCCAGATGGCTTCGGCTTGCGCCAGTTCGACGCGATTGTTGATGCCGAGCGCGCTTTCGAAGCTGGCTTCGGTGGCAACGACATCGAGATTTTGTGCACTGGCGATCTCGACGATATCGGTCAGATAATACTCGCCCTTGGCATTCTTGTTGCCGACCGCGTCGAGCAGTTTCAACGCGTGCGCGCCGGCCACCGCCATCATGCCGGCATTGCAGAAGCCGATTTTCTTCTCCTCTTCGGAGCAGTCCTTTTCCTCGCGGATAGCTGTGAGCTTGCCATCCTTTTCGATCAACCGGCCATAGCCGGTCGGATTGGGTGGGCGGAACCCGATCACCACGACGGCAGCACCTTCCGCCAATCTCCGCCGCGCCAGCGTGAGCGCATCCGCGTCGATCAGTGGCGTGTCGCCAAACATCACGAGGACGTCGTCATAACCATTTGATATTGCTGCACGGGCAGCGATAACGGCATGCGCCGTACCCAAGCGCTTTTCCTGCTCGAAGGTTTCCGCCTTCGGTGCAAACCTGGCCGCCGCCTTGCGCATCTCGTCGGCGCCATGGCCGATCACCAGCGCCAGCCCGCTCGCACCCGCGGCTTCGGCTGCCTTGACCACATGGGCCACCATCGGCAACCCGGCGATCTGATGCAGCACCTTCGGCAGGGCGCTCTTCATGCGCGTGCCTTCGCCGGCGGCGAGGATGACGGACAGGCAGGATCTCTGGCTCATGGACGGGCAACCGTATGAAAGGGTTGGGAATCAATACAGGATAGCAGTGGCGCCATGCTGCACCAATGCGGTTAAATTCCGGTGAGATGGCAGAGCAGCTGACTCTTAATCAGCGGGTCCACAGTTCAATCCCGTGCCTCACCCCAAGCTGACAAGCGTCAGCCCAGCCGCCCCAGCACCGGGAAATTCTCAAGCAGCCAGTACGACACCGTCTGCACGCCGCCGGTGAGGAAAAACACGCCGGCGATCACCAGCAACGCGCCGATCGCCTTTTCGACGCGGCCGAGATGGACGCGGAATTTGCCCAGGAAGCGCATGAAGGCGCCGGAGAACAGCGCCGCGATCAGGAACGGGATGCCGAGGCCGAGCGAATAGGCGGCGAGCAGAAGGGCCCCCTCGCCGACCGTCTCGCGGCCACCGGCCAGCGTCAGGATCGGCCCCAGCACCGGGCCGATGCAGGGCGTCCAGCCGAAGGCGAAGGCAAGGCCCATGACATAGGCGGCGACGGCGCTGGCTGGCTTGCCCTGCGACTGGAAGCGCGCCTCGCGTGACAGGAGCGGGATACGCAGGATGCCCAAAAAATTCAGGCCCATCAGGATGATCAGCACGCCGGCGCCCATCGCCAGCGGCTCCTGCCAGACGCGCAGCAGCCGGCCGATGGTCGACGCGCCGGCGCCCAGCGCGACGAACACGGTGGAAAAACCGAGCACGAAGGCGATCGAGGAATAGAGCAGCGCGCAGCGCGCGCCCTCGCGTGCCGTCGCACCCGCGTTGCCGCGGAAATCGTCGACGGAGACGCCGGCCATGTAGCAGAGATAAGGCGGCACCAGCGGCAGCACGCATGGCGAAAGGAACGAGATGGCCCCCGCCCCGACCGCGCTGACATAGCCGATATCCAATGCCATTCCAAAACTCCAACCTTTGGCGTCCGATATAGCGGCACGCCGGTTTGTCCGCCAATCACCATCGTGTGGCAAGTCATCGCGGGCGGGGAAGAAAGCATCGGCGCAAGGCGTTGACACGACGAGGCCGCGATTTGCCGCGCGCCTTCGAATATCAGCCACGGAGATTTCCATGAAAACGATAACCGCAGCGCTGGCCGCGCTCCTGCTCAGCACCGCCGCATCCTTTGCCGCCGAAGCGTGGAAGGAAGCCGAGGTCAATGGCACCAAGATC
>NZ_VFVO01000015.1:0-161288 GCF_006442875.1 Mesorhizobium sp. B2-3-15
GAATTCCCCGGCGACGACATTCCGATCGTCAAGGGTTCGGCGCTTGCCGCTCTGGAAGATTCGGACAAGAAGATCGGTGAGGACGCGATCCGCGAGCTGATGGCTGCGGTCGACGCCTACATCCCGACGCCGGTTCGTCCGCTCGACAAGCCGTTCCTGATGCCGATCGAGGACGTGTTCTCGATCTCGGGCCGCGGCACGGTCGTCACCGGCCGCGTCGAGCGCGGCGTGGTCAAGGTCGGCGAGGAACTGGAGATCATCGGCATCCGTCCGACGACCAAGACGACCTGCACGGGCGTGGAAATGTTCCGCAAGCTGCTCGACCAGGGCCAGGCTGGCGACAACATCGGCGCGCTGCTGCGCGGCGTTGACCGTGAAGGTGTCGAGCGCGGCCAGGTTCTGGCCAAGCCGGGCACGGTGAAGCCGCACAAGAAGTTCGTGGCCGAAGCCTACATCCTGACCAAGGACGAAGGTGGCCGTCACACGCCGTTCTTCACCAACTACCGTCCGCAGTTCTACTTCCGCACGACCGACGTGACCGGCATCGTGTCGCTGCCGGAAGGCACCGAGATGGTGATGCCCGGCGACAACATCACGGTCGATGTCGAGCTGATCGTGCCGATCGCCATGGAAGAGAAGCTGCGCTTCGCCATCCGTGAAGGCGGCCGCACCGTCGGTGCCGGCATCGTCGTCACCATCAAAGAGTAATTTGGACTTAAACCGATCTGTCGCGGGCGCCGGAGTTGCCCGCGCCGCGCCAGAACAAGGAAGTGACGCATGAACGGACAGAATATCCGCATCCGCCTGAAGGCGTTTGATCACCGCGTGCTCGACGCCTCGACGAAGGAAATCGTGTCGACGGCCAAGCGCACCGGGGCAAACGTCCGCGGCCCCATTCCGCTGCCGACGCGGATCGAAAAGTTCACGGTCAACCGGTCGCCCCACGTCGACAAGAAGAGCCGCGAGCAGTTCGAGATGCGCACGCACAAGCGTCTGCTCGACATCGTCGATCCGACCCCGCAGACGGTCGATGCTTTGATGAAGCTCGATCTGGCCGCCGGCGTCGACGTCGAGATCAAGCTCTAAGGGAATGAGAGCGCGGTAAGGGGCGGTGCCCCTGGCCCGGAACTCTAAAGGAATTGAACCGATGCGTTCAGGTGTGATTGCAAAGAAGGTGGGAATGACCCGCATCTATAATGATGCCGGGGAACATGTTCCCGTCACCGTTCTCCAGATGGAGAACTGCCAGGTCGTGGCACAACGCACGCAGGAGAAGAATGGCTACACCGCCGTTCAGCTCGGCGTTGGCCTCGCCAAGGTGAAGAACACGTCGAAGGCGATGCGCGGCCATTTCGCGACCGCCTCCGTCGAGCCGAAGGCGAAGGTCGCCGAGTTCCGCGTCTCTGCCGACAACATGATCGACGTCGGCGCCGAGATCACCGTCGACCATTTTGTCGCCGGCCAGAAGGTCGATGTGACGGGCACGACGATCGGCAAGGGTTTCCAGGGCGTCATCAAGCGCCACCACATGGGTGGTGGCCGCGCGACCCACGGTAACTCGGTCTCGCACCGTACACATGGCTCGACCGGTCAGCGCCAGGACCCGGGCAAGGTGTTCAAGGGCAAGCATATGGCTGGTCACATGGGCGACACCCGCGTGACGACACAGAATGTCGAGGTCGTTTCGACCGATGCCGACCGCGGCCTGATCCTGATCCGCGGTGCGGTTCCCGGATCGAAGGGCGCCTGGATCCTGGTCCGCGACGCGGCCAAGGTGGCACTGCCGGCCAATGCGCCGAAGCCCGCCGCGATCCGCGCCGTTGCGGCAGCTGCTAAGAACGAGGCTCCGGCCACAGAGGGAGCGGAATAATGGATCTCAAGATCACAACGCTCGGCGGCAAAGACGCCGGCAAGGTGGAACTTTCCGACGGAATTTTCGGCCTTGATCCGCGCGAGGACATCCTGCAGCGCGTCGTGCGCTGGCAGCTTGCCAAGAAGCAGCAGGGCACGCACAAGGCCAAGGGCCGCGCCGAAATCGCGCGCACCGGTGCCAAGATGTACAAGCAGAAGGGTACGGGCCGCGCCCGTCACCACTCCGCACGCGCTCCGCAGTTCCGCGGCGGCGGCAAGGCCCACGGCCCGGTCGTTCGCAGCCATGAGCATGAACTGCCCAAGAAGGTTCGTGCGCTCGGCCTCAAGCATGCCCTTTCGGCCAAGGCCAAGAGCGCGTCGATCATCATCATCGACGAGCTGAAGCTGACCGAGGCCAAGACCAAGGCGCTGATCGCGAATTTCGCGACGCTGGGCCTGACCAACGCCCTGGTGATTGGCGGCGCCGAGCTTGACAAGAACTTCAAGCTGGCAGCCACCAACATCCCCAACATCGACGTGCTGCCCATCCAGGGCATCAACGTCTACGACATTCTGCGCCGCGGCACGCTGGTCCTTTCGAAGGCCGCCGTCGAGGCTCTCGAGGAGCGCTTTAAATGACCGACCTTCGTCACTACGACGTGATCGTCTCGCCGGCGATCACTGAAAAGTCGACCATGGCCTCCGAGCAGAACCAGGTCGTCTTCAACGTCGCCAAGAAGGCGTCGAAGCCCGAAATCAAGGCCGCCGTCGAAGCGCTGTTCGGCGTCAAGGTGATGGCCGTGAACACGCTTGTCCGCAAGGGCAAGATCAAGCGCTTCCGCGGCACGATCGGCCGCCAGAGCGACGTCAAGAAGGCGATCGTGACGCTGGCCGACGGCCAGTCGATCGACGTCGCGACGGGTCTCTGAGCAAGGCCGCGAGGACAACAACAATGGCACTGAAAAAATTCAACCCGGTAACGCCGAGCACCCGCCAGCTGGTCATCGTCGACCGCTCGGGCCTCTACAAGGGCAAGCCCGTGAAGGGCCTGACCGAGGGTCTGACCAAGTCGGGCGGCCGCAACAACCACGGCCGTATCACCGCCCGCTTCATCGGTGGTGGCCACAAGCGTTCGTACCGCATCATCGACTTCAAGCGTCGCAAGTTCGACGTTGTCGGCACGGTCGAGCGCATTGAATACGATCCGAACCGCACGGCCTTCATCGCACTGATCAAGTATGATGATGGTGAGCTGTCCTACATCATCGCTCCGCAGCGTCTGGCTCCCGGCGACAAGATCGTGGCTGGCGAAGCGGTCGACGTTAAGCCGGGCAATGCGATGCCGCTGGCCTCGATGCCGGTCGGCACCATCGTCCACAACATCGAGCTGAAGCCGGGCAAGGGCGCCCAGGTCGCCCGGTCGGCAGGTGGTTACGGCCAGTTGGTCGGCCGTGACCAGGGCATGGCGATCCTGCGCCTCAACTCGGGCGAGCAGCGTGTCGTTCACGGCTCCTGCATGGCCACCGTCGGTGCCGTGTCCAATCCGGACCACGGCAACATCAACGACGGCAAGGCCGGCCGCACGGTTTGGCGTGGCAAGCGTCCGCACAATCGCGGCGTGACCATGAACCCGGTCGACCACCCGCATGGCGGTGGTGAAGGCCGCACCTCCGGTGGCCGTCATCCGGTCAGCCCGTGGGGCAAGCCGACCAAGGGCAAGAAGACGCGGTCCAACAAGGCGACCGACAAGTTCATCCTGCGCTCGCGCCATCAGCGCAAGAGCTAAGAAGAGGTAACGCCAAGTGACTCGTTCTATTTGGAAAGGCCCCTTCATCGACGGCTACCTTCTCAAGAAGGTGGACAAGGTTCGTGAAGGCGGTCGCAATGAGGTGATCAAGATGTGGAGCCGTCGCTCCACCATCCTGCCGCAGTTCGTCGGCCTCACCTTCGGTGTCTACAACGGCCAGAAGCATGTTCCCGTTTCGGTGAACGAGGACATGGTCGGTCACAAGTTCGGTGAATTCGCTCCGACCCGGACCTATTACGGTCACGGCGCGGATAAGAAGGCGAAGAGGAAATAATCATGGGCAAGGCCAAAGCTCCGCGCAGGCTTGCTGACAACGAAGCGCGCGCCGTGTTGCGCACGATCCGTATCAGCCCGCAGAAGCTGAACCTGGTTGCCGCGCTGATCCGCGGCAAGAAGGTCGCGACAGCGCTTTCCGATCTCGAATTCTCGGCCAAGCGGATTTCCGGCACGGTCAAGAAGACGCTGGAATCGGCAATCGCCAACGCGGAAAACAACCACGACCTCGATGTCGATGCGCTGGTGGTGGCGGAAGCCTATGTCGGCAAGTCGATCGTCATGAAGCGGTTCCACGCTCGTGGCCGTGGTCGCGCCAGCCGTATCGAGAAGCCGTTCTCGCACCTCACGATCGTCGTTCGTGAAGTCGAAGAAAAAGGGGAGGCCGCATAATGGGCCAGAAAGTCAATCCGATCGGTCTTCGCCTCGGCATCAACCGCACCTGGGATTCGCGCTGGTTCGCGAACACCGGCGAGTACGGCAAGCTGCTGCATGAGGACATCAAGATCCGCAAGTATCTTGAGAAGGAACTCAAGCAGGCCGCGATCTCGAAGGTCGTGATCGAGCGTCCGCACAAGAAGTGCCGCGTCACCATCCATGCCGCGCGCCCGGGTCTGATCATCGGCAAGAAGGGCGCCGACATCGAGAAGCTTCGCAAGAAGCTGATGGAGATGACGAAGTCCGAGACGCACCTCAACATCGTTGAAGTGCGCAAGCCGGAAATCGACGCGACCCTGGTCGCCCAGTCGATCGCCCAGCAGCTCGAGCGCCGTATCGCGTTCCGCCGCGCCATGAAGCGTGCCGTGCAGTCGGCCATGCGCCTCGGTGCCGAAGGCATCCGCATCAACTGCGCCGGCCGTCTTGGCGGCGCCGAGATCGCGCGCATGGAATGGTACCGTGAAGGTCGCGTGCCGCTGCATACGCTGCGCGCCGATGTCGATTACGGTACGGCCGAGGCGAACACGGCGTATGGCATCTGCGGCGTCAAGGTCTGGGTATTCAAGGGCGAGATCCTCGAGCACGATCCGATGGCTTCGGAACGCCGCGCGACCGAGGGTGATGCCGCGCATGGCGGTGGTGGTGATCGCGAACGCGGTCGTCGTCGCGAAAACGCCTGAGACATTTAGGAATTTGGAGTTAGAACGATGCTGCAGCCAAAGCGCACAAAGTTCCGCAAGCAGTTCAAGGGCCGTATCCATGGTACCGCAAAGGGCGGCACCAACCTGGATTTCGGTGGTTTCGGGCTGAAGGCGCTTGAGCCGAACCGCGTCACCGCGCGTGAGATCGAGGCGGCCCGCCGCGCGATCACTCGCGAAATGAAGCGTGCCGGCCGCGTCTGGATCCGCATTTTCCCGGACGTGCCGGTCACTTCGAAGCCGACCGAAGTCCGCATGGGCAAGGGCAAGGGCGCGGTCGATTACTGGGCGGCGCGCGTCAAGCCGGGCCGCATCATGTTCGAGATCGACGGCGTCAATGAAGAAACCGCCCGTGAGGCGCTGCGTCTCGGCGCGGCCAAGCTCTCGGTCAGGACGCGCTTCGTACAGCGCATCGCAGAATAAGGACGGGCTGATCATGAAAGCCGAAGACATCCGGACCAAGACCCAGGACCAGCTGACCGACGACCTGGCCAGCCTGAAGAAGGAGCAGTTCAACCTGCGCTTCCAGAAGGCCACCGGCCAGCTCGAGAAGACCGCGCGCGTGAGGCAGGTTCGCAAGGACATTGCGCGTATCAAGACCATCGCTGCGGAAAAGTCCGCGGCCAAGAAGGCTTAAGGACGAAAACCATGCCAAAGCGCATTCTGCAGGGCACCGTCGTCAGCGACAAGAACGAGAAGACGGTTGTCGTCAAGGTCGAACGGCGCTTCACGCATCCCGTGATGAAGAAGACCGTGCGCATGACCAAGAAGTACAAGGCGCACGACGAGAACAACGCCCACAAGGTCGGCGATCAGGTGTTCATCCAGGAATCGAAGCCGATTTCCAAGGATAAGCGCTGGATCGTCGTATCCTCGGATCAGGCGTAAACAAACGAATTTTGGACAGACCGGGGAGGGGCTTCGAGCCCATCCCGTTAGAAAAGAAGAAGGCGGCCAGTCATGATTCAGATGCAAACAAACCTCGACGTGGCGGATAATTCCGGCGCGCGTCGTGTCATGTGCATCAAGGTGCTGGGCGGCTCGAAGCGGAAATACGCTTCCGTGGGCGACATCATCGTGGTGTCGATCAAGGAAGCCATTCCGCGCGGCCGCGTTAAGAAGGGCGATGTGATGAAGGCGGTCGTGGTTCGCACGGCCAAGGACATCCGCCGCCCGGACGGCAGCGTGATCCGTTTCGACAAGAACGCGGCCGTTCTCGTCGACAACAAGAAAGAGCCGATCGGCACGCGTATCTTCGGACCGGTTCCGCGCGAACTTCGCGCCAAGAACCACATGAAGATCATCTCGCTCGCGCCTGAAGTGCTGTAAGGAGCCGGACCAATGCAAAAGATTAGAAAAGGCGACAAGGTCGTCGTGCTGGCTGGCAAGGACAAGGGCCGTTCGGGCGAAGTCCTCTCGGTTCAGCCGAAGGATGACACCGCGCTGGTGCGCGGCGTCAACATGATCCGTCGTCACCAGAAGCAGTCCCAGTCCCAAGAGGGCGGGATCATCACCAAGGAAGCGCCGATCCAGCTGTCGAACATCGCGCTGGCCGACCCGAAGGATGGCAAGCCGACCCGCGTCGGTTTCGTCTTCCAGAAGGACGGCAAGAAGGTGCGCGTCGCCAAGCGCTCGGGAGAAGTCATCAATGGCTAAGGCTCAAACCAAGCAGGCGACTGCCAACAACACGCCGCGCCTCAAGCAGGTCTACAACGAGACCATCCGCAAGGCGCTGCAGGAGCAGTTCGGCTACGACAACGAGATGCAGGTTCCGCGCCTCGACAAGATCGTGCTGAACATGGGTGTGGGCGAAGCGACCGCCGATTCGAAGAAGCCTTCGGTCGCGGCCGAGGACCTGGCGATGATCGCCGGCCAGAAGGCCGTCGTCACCCGCGCCCGCAATTCGATCGCGGGCTTCAAGGTTCGCGAGAAGATGCCGATCGGCGCCAAGGTCACGCTGCGCAAGGAACGCATGTACGAGTTCCTCGACCGCCTCGTGAACATCGCGCTGCCGCGCGTCCGCGACTTCCGCGGACTGAACCCCAAGAGCTTCGATGGCCGTGGCAACTACGCCATGGGCATCAAGGAGCACATCGTGTTCCCGGAGATCAACTACGACAAGGTTGATCAGATCTGGGGCATGGACGTCATCGTTTGTACGACTGCGAAGACGGACGACGAAGCCAGGGCTTTGCTCAAGGCTTTCAACTTCCCCTTCCGCCAGTAACGGCAGCGAGAAAAGGAAAAATCTGAAATGGCAAAGACCAGCTCAGTCGAGAAGAACAACAGGCGCCGCAAGCTTGCCGACCAGTACGGTCCCAAGCGCGCTGCGCTCAAGGCGATCATCATGGATCAATCCAAGCCGATGGAAGAGCGCTTCCGCGCTCAGCTCAAGCTTGCCGCCATGCCGCGCAACTCGGCCAAAATCCGCATCCGCAACCGCTGCGAAGTCACCGGCCGCCCGCGTGCCTACTATCGCAAGCTCAAAGTATCGCGCATCGCGCTTCGGGACCTCGGCAATAACGGCCAGATCCCGGGCCTGGTCAAGTCGAGCTGGTAAGGAGGACATAACATGTCATTGAGCGATCCTCTCGGCGATATGCTGACCCGCATCCGCAACGCCTATGGCCGCAAGAAGTCGAGTGTCTCGACGCCGGCCTCGCGTCTGCGCACCCGCGTCCTCGACGTGCTGAAGGCTGAAGGCTATATCCGCGATTACAGCCAGACCGATTTCGACAACGGCAAGTCCGAGATCGAAATCGAGCTGAAGTATTTCGACGGTGCCCCGGTCGTGCGCGAAATCGCCCGCGTTTCGAAGCCCGGCCGCCGCGTTTACGTCTCGGCCAAGTCGATCCCGCACGTTGCCAACGGCCTCGGCATTGCCATCCTTTCGACACCGAAGGGCGTGATGGCCGACCATGAAGCACGCGAACAGAACGTCGGCGGCGAGATCCTCTGCCAGATCTTCTGATCCGGCAGCTTACCGCACGTGGAATTCGGTCTTCGGATCGTTCCCGAAGACAGAGACCTGAAACAAGAGAAGTGACGAGGACAACCTGATGTCTCGTATTGGAAAGAAACCCGTTTCGCTGCCGCAGGGCGTGACCGCGACCGTCAATGGCCAGACCGTGACGGCGAAGGGCCCCAAGGGCGAGCTGAAGTTCGTGGTGAACGACGAAGTCCTGGTCAAGATGGAAGGCAGCGAAATCGCTGTCCAGCCGCGCGACCAGACCAAGACCGCCCGCTCCAAGTGGGGCATGTCGCGCACGCAGATCGTCAACATCCTGCAGGGCGTGAAGGACGGTTTCGAGAAGAAGCTGGAGATCACCGGCGTCGGCTATCGCGCCGCCTTGCAGGGCAAGAACCTGCAACTGGCCCTTGGCTTCAGCCATGATGTCGTCTACGAGACGCCGGCCGGCATCACGATCACCGTGCCGAAGCCGACCGAAATCACCGTGGCCGGCATCGATAAGCAGCAGGTCGGCCAGGTCGCGGCGGAGATCCGCGAATACCGCGGTCCCGAGCCCTACAAGGGCAAGGGCGTCCGCTACGCTGGCGAGAAGATCGTCCGCAAGGAAGGCAAGAAGAAGTAGTCGGCTTGGTCCTGAAAAGTTGCAGACTTTTCGGACAGGGACCAAGCCACGGAAGTTAACGCCGCGGGGAGCGGTCGCGGGAGGCGCTTCGCCTACCGCATATGGCGGCCCCTGTTTTTTGAAGGCAAGGAACTATTATGGCTATCAAGGAATCCATCCAGCGCCGCGCGCAGCGCGTGCGCCGTCAGATCAAGAAAGTCGCCGGCGAGCGTCCGCGTCTGTCGGTTCATCGCACGTCTAAGAACATCTACGTCCAGGTCATCGACGACGCCAAGGGCCACACCATTGCCGCCGCCTCGACGCTCGAGAAGGATCTCAAGGGTTCGCTCAAGACCGGCGCTGACATTGCTGCTGCCGCTGCGATCGGCAAGCTGATCGCCGAGCGCGCCACCAAGGCCGGCGTCAAGGAAGTCGTCTTCGATCGCGGCGCCTACATCTATCACGGCCGCGTCAAGGCGCTGGCTGAAGCGGCCCGCGAAGGCGGTCTCAGCTTCTAAGCATGACCCCGAAAAGTTGCAGACTTTTCGGATAAGATCATGCAAGGGAAGAACTAATTTTCACCGTCGGCGACCCAAAGCGGCGCCGGCAATCAGCAACCCGTGCTTCCGGAAAAGAACAAGGAACAGGATATGGCACAGGAACGTAGGGATGGCGGCCGCGGCCGCGATCGTGAAGAACGCGATGACGGCATGGTGGACAAGCTTGTCCACATCAACCGCGTCGCCAAGGTCGTCAAGGGCGGCCGTCGCTTTGGTTTTGCCGCGCTCGTCGTCGTCGGCGACCAGAAGGGCCGCGTTGGCTTTGGTCACGGCAAGGCGCGCGAAGTGCCGGAAGCTATCCGCAAGGCAACCGAATCCGCAAAGCGCGACATGATCTTCGTGCCGTTGCGCTCGGGCCGCACGCTGCACCATGACGTCGAGGGACGTTGGGGCGCTGGCCGCGTTCTGCTGCGCGCTGCCAAGCAGGGTACTGGCATCATCGCCGGCGGCCCGATGCGCGCCGTCTTCGAGACGCTCGGCATGCACGACGTGGTTGCCAAGTCGATGGGTTCGTCGAACCCGTACAACATGGTTCGCGCCACCTTCGACGCGCTGAAGAGCCAGATGCATCCCAAGGATGTGGCTGCCGCGCGTGGCATCAAGTATTCGACCCTTCAGGCCCGCCGCGGCACCGCCGTTGCGGCTGAAGAATAGTCGATCTGACCAGGGATTTTGACCATGGCCAAGAAAGCAACCAAGACCATCACCGTTGAGCAGATCGGTTCGCCGATCCGCCGCCCGAAGGAACAGCGCGCAACGCTGGTCGGCCTCGGCCTCAACAAGATGCACAAGCAGCGCACGCTGGAAGATACGCCTTCCGTGCGCGGCATGATCGCTGCCGTCCAGCATCTCGTCCGCGTCGTGGACGAGGGCTGAGCAAGAGCGCAGGAGAACCCAGATGAAACTCAATGATCTGCGTGACAAGGACGGCGCGACGCACTCCAAGAAGCGTCTCGGCCGCGGCATCGGCTCCGGCTCGGGCAAGACCGCCGGTCGCGGCGTCAAGGGCCAGAAGGCGCGCTCCGGCGTCGCAGTCAACGGCTTCGAGGGTGGCCAGATGCCGCTCTACAGGCGTCTGCCGAAGCGTGGCTTCAACAACATCTTCGCCAAGAGCTTCACCGTCGTGTCGCTGGCCCGTATCCAGGAAGCCGTCGATGCCAAGAAGCTTGACGTCAAGGCGACCGTGACGGCCGAGGCGCTTGTCGCCGCCGGCGTCATCCGTCGCGTCAAGGATGGCGTGCGCGTGCTGTCCGATGGCGAACTCAAGGCCAAGCTCGCCTTCGACGTCGCCGGCGCCTCCAAGGCCGCGATCGAGAAGATCGAAAAGGCCGGCGGTTCGGTCAAGCTGCCGGAAAAGGCAGCCGCCGAGTAACGGCAATTTGAAGAGCGGTCGGCAAGAGTGGTATCCGTTTTTGCTTCCGATCGCGCTTTGACCTGCTCAATTTAGCGGCCGCGTCGACGCGGCCGCTTGCATGTTTACAGCCCGGAGCTTATCTCGTGAGCTTCGGTGAAACGCACCGCCTGACCTCACGGGCCATCAAGCGTTACCAAGCGGAGAATCAGGCATGGCTTCGGCTGCTGAACAACTAGCCTCGAATCTGAATTTCTCGGCCTTCGCCAAGGCGGAGGACCTTAAGAAACGCATCTGGTTCACCATCGGCGCGTTGCTCGTCTATCGCCTCGGCACCTACATCCCGCTTCCCGGCATCAATCCCGATGCTTTCGCCCAGGCCTTCTCCTCGCAGAGCAAGGGCGTGCTCGGCATGTTCAACATGTTCGCCGGCGGTGCCGTGCAGCGCATGGCGATCTTTGCACTCGGCATCATGCCCTACATCTCCGCTTCCATCATCATGCAGCTGATGACCTCGGTCATTCCCTCGCTGGAAGCGCTGAAGAAGGAAGGCGAGCAGGGCCGCAAGGTCATCAACCAGTACACGCGCTACGGCACCGTGCTCCTGGCGCTGGTACAGGCCTATGGCATTTCGGTGGGACTGGAGAACGGCAACGGCATCGTCAGCGATCCCGGCATGTTCTTCCGCATCTCCACCGTCGTCACGCTGGTCGGCGGCACCATGTTCCTGATGTGGCTGGGCGAGCAGATCACAGCGCGCGGCATCGGCAACGGCATTTCGCTGATCATCTTCTCCGGCATCGTCGCCGGCTTGCCGCATGCCATTTCCGGCACACTGGAACTCGGCCGTACCGGCGCCCTGTCGACCGGCCTGATCCTGGCGATCATCGTGCTGGCCATCGTCGTCATAGCGCTTATCGTGTTCTTCGAGCGCGCCCAGCGCCGCCTGCTGATCCAGTATCCGAAGCGCCAGGTCGGCAATCGCATGTTCCAGGGCGATACCTCGCATCTGCCGCTCAAGCTCAACACCTCGGGCGTCATCCCGCCGATCTTCGCGTCGTCGCTGCTTCTGCTGCCGGCCACCGTCGCCGGCTTCTCGCAGACGACCAACATGCCGGCCTGGGCCAGCACGATCCTGGCCTCGCTTGGCCACGGCCAGCCGCTCTACATGGCATTCTATGCGGCGATGATCGTGTTCTTCGCCTTCTTCTACACAGCGATCGTGTTCAACCCGAAGGACACCGCCGACCAGCTCAAGAAGCATTCGGGCTTCATCCCTGGCTATCGTCCGGGCGAGCGCACCGCCGACTATATCGATTACGTCCTTACCCGCATCACCGTCGTCGGCGCCATCTATCTGGTGCTGGTGTGCCTGCTGCCGGAGTTCCTGATCTCGGCGACTGGCGTACCATTCTACCTCGGTGGCACATCGCTTCTGATCGTGGTCAGTGTCACGCTCGATACGGTTGCGCAGATTCAGGGTCACCTGATCGCGCACCAGTATGAAGGCCTGATCAAGAAGTCGAAGCTGCGCGGGGGGAAGAAAGCCAGATGAGGTTGATTTTGCTTGGGCCGCCAGGAGCGGGCAAGGGGACACAAGCACAAAGACTGGTAGAAAAACACGGCATACCCCAGCTCTCGACGGGTGATATGCTGCGTGCCGCCGTTCAGGCCGGTACCGAGGTCGGCAAGCGTGCCAAGGCGGTGATGGATGCCGGCGAGCTGGTGTCCGACGCCATCGTCAACGCCATCGTCGCCGAGCGTATCGATCAGGCTGACTGCGCCAAGGGTTTTATCCTCGACGGCTATCCGCGCACGCTGGTGCAGGCGGATGCGGTTGAATCGATGCTTTCAGAGCGTGGCATTGGTCTCGACACCGTCATCGAACTGGTTGTCGACGACAGGGCCCTGGTTGGTCGAATCGTCAAGCGCGCCGATGATGCAAAGGCCGCCGGCCAGCCGGTGCGCAAGGACGACAATCCCGCCGTGTTCGAAGAGCGGCTGCGGGAGTACTACAAGAAGACCGCTCCGCTGACCGGCTACTATTACGCCAAAGGCAAGCTCAAGACTGTGGACGGCATGGCCAGCATCGACGCCGTAACGGCCGAGATTGAAGCCGTGCTCGCCGCGGCCGAGAAGGCGCGGTAAGGCAATTTAAAGATTAAGCTTGACGGAGACGGCTTGCTGCGGTATGGCGGCCCGTCTTCCTATCAGATGCGCGCTTTGCCTGTCCGCAAGGGCAGGGCAGTCGCTTTGAACTGGAAACTCCCGCAAGGGCCGGCCTCCACCGGACGCGGGGCAATCTGAATAATGCCGGCTTGTCCGGCCCACATGGAGAAGAGAAGAACATGGCTCGTATAGCCGGCGTCAACATTCCGACCAACAAGCGCGTCGTCATCGCGCTTCAGTACATTCACGGCATTGGCAAGAAGTTCGCCCAGGAGATCGTCGACAAGGTCGGCATCCCGGCCGAGCGCCGCGTCAACCAGTTGACCGATGCGGAAGTGCTGCAGATCCGCGAGACCATCGACCGCGACTATCAGGTCGAAGGCGACCTGCGCCGCGAAGTGTCGATGAACATCAAGCGGCTCATGGACCTTGGCTGCTACCGCGGCCTGCGTCACCGCCGCTCGCTGCCGGTTCGCGGCCAGCGCACGCACACCAATGCACGTACCCGCAAGGGCCCGGCCAAGTCGATCGCCGGCAAGAAGAAGTAATAAGAGTGAGTGGCTGGTAGTGGGTGGTGAGGACGTCATCGCTACTCACTAATTCACTATTCACTTTTCCAGGTGGAGCCGCTGGCATTACGGCGGTGTAGAGATCAACTGAAAGGACTATCATGGCCAAGGAAGCCGCTCGTGTTCGCCGTCGCGAACGCAAGAACATTTCGTCGGGCGTTGCCCACGTCAATTCGACCTTCAACAACACGATGATCACCATCACCGACGCGCAGGGCAATTCGATTGCCTGGTCGTCGGCCGGTGCCCAGGGCTTCAAGGGTTCGCGCAAGTCGACCCCGTTCGCCGCCCAGATGGCTGCCGAGGACGTTGCCAAGAAGGCCCAGGAACACGGCATGCGCATGCTCGAAGTCGAGGTCTGCGGACCGGGCTCCGGTCGTGAATCGGCGCTGCGCGCCCTGCAGGCGGCCGGCTTCACCATCACCTCGATCCGTGATGTGACGCCGATCCCGCACAATGGCTGCCGCCCGCGCAAGAAGCGCCGCGTCTAAGCAATTTATCGAACGCCGCGTGAGCGCCCAAGGGCGTTCCTCCACGGTATTCCAGGTCGCCCGCCACGATTGGATGGTGGCGGGTCAACGGAAGGAAAGCATCATGATCCAGAAAAATTGGCAGGAACTGATCAAGCCGAACAAGATCGAGTTCTCGTCGAAGAAGAAGACGCTGACCACGCTGGTCGCCGAGCCGCTCGAGCGTGGCTTTGGTCTGACGCTTGGCAACGCGCTCCGCCGCGTGCTTCTGTCTTCGCTGCGCGGGGCGGCCGTCACCGCCGTGCAGATCGACGGTGTTCTGCATGAATTCTCGTCCATCGCCGGCGTGCGCGAGGACGTGACCGACATCGTCCTGAACATCAAGGAAATCGCAATCCGCATGGAAGGCGATGGCCCCAAGCGCATGGTCGTTCGCAAGCAGGGCCCGGGTGCGGTTCTTGCCGGCGACATCCAGACGGTTGGCGACGTCGAGATCCTCAACCCCGACCACGTCATCTGCACGCTGGACGAAGGCGCTGAAATCCGCATGGAATTCACCGTCGACACCGGCAAGGGCTACGTGCCTGCCGAGCGCAACCGCGCCGAGGACGCGCCGATCGGCCTGATCCCGGTGGACAGCCTCTATTCGCCGGTGAAGAAGGTCTCCTACAAGGTCGAGAACACCCGCGAGGGCCAGGTTCTCGACTATGACAAGCTGACCATGACCATCGAGACCGACGGTTCGATCTCGGGCGAGGACGCGGTGGCTTTCGCCGCCCGCATCCTGCAGGACCAGCTTGGCCTGTTCGTCAACTTCGACGAGCCGCAGAAGGAAGTCGCCGCCGAAGCCGTCACCGAGCTCGCCTTCAACCCGGCGCTGCTCAAGAAGGTCGACGAACTCGAGCTTTCGGTGCGTTCGGCCAACTGCCTGAAGAACGACAACATCGTCTATATCGGCGATCTCATCCAGAAGACCGAAGCCGAGATGCTGCGCACCCCGAACTTCGGCCGCAAGTCGCTCAACGAGATCAAGGAAGTGTTGGCGGCGATGGGCCTGCACCTCGGCATGGAAGTGCCGGACTGGCCGCCGGAAAACATCGAAGACCTCGCCAAGCGTTACGAAGACCAATATTGAGCATGAATTCCAAGGATCGGCGGCGTGAGCCGCTCGATCCGACGGTCATGCGGAAAACCCTCGGAGGCCGTGGCCTCTTGAACAACTGAAGAAGGAAAAGAGCCATGCGCCACGGTTTCAAAGGCCGCCGCTTCGCCCGCAGCATAAGCCACCGCAAGTCGATGTTCGCCAATCTGGCGGTGTCGCTGCTCGAGCACGAGCAGATCGTCACCACCTTGCCGAAGGCGAAGGACCTGCGTCCGATCGTCGAGAAGCTGGTGACGCTCGGCAAGCGCGGCGACCTGCACGCGCGCCGCCAGGTGATCGCGCAGATCGGCAATGAGGGCGTCGTCAAGCGCCTGTTCGACACCATCGCCCCGCGCTATGCCACCCGCAACGGCGGCTATCTGCGCATCATGAAGGCCGGCTTCCGTCACGGCGACAATGCCGCGATGGCGGTCATCGAGTTCGTCGATCGCGACACCTCGGCCAAGGGCGCCGGCGATCGCGCCCGCATCGAAGCCGAAGCCACCGACGCGGATGCCGCGGCCGCATAAGGCTCGGTCTTTCCGAATTGAATTGAAGGGGCCTGCGGGCCCCTTTTTACGTCTGCCGATGTTTTACCGTCCGCTGGCAAGCGCCAGATACTGGCTTCCACTCAACAGCTTCCAATTGAATGCGCCCGGTACCTCTTCAGTCTTCGGGCTGGGGTAAGAATAGATACTGTCGAGGACGGCCCGGGAATCGATCTCCCTCATCGATTGCGACGTGGAGGACGCGCCCAAATACGCTTCGGTGTCCTGATCGCCGATGAAGTCAGTAGCCACATGAAAATGAATCTGAATCAGTCCGGCGCAGATATTCATCCCGATGTCATGGCCAGACGTAGCGTAGAAAACTTTAGCCTGATCTGGAAGCCAAAGGCCGGCCCCCAGGAACTCTGATGGCTTTGTCTTTCCGCTGAGCCCGTCTAGAGAAAGCGCAAAGCAATCGGTGAGAGTCTCCGACTGGCCTTTGAGATAACCGGCCTCTTCGATTTGAAACCAGTTCATCTGGTGCGGTGGCTCGATATCAAAGGAAATTTCGAGCTTTCCGAACGTCCAATAGTCCGGGTCGGCATGCTCAGGCGTGCCGAGCACCTCGACAATCTCGGCCATTGTCATGTCGGGGCGGATCGGTCCCAAGCTGCCGGTCTTCAAAAAGTCACGGAATGACAGGAGTTGTTTTTTCATGTGGGCTGACGAGGTTTTCGGCTTCAGGTTCAGCTTTAGCTGCTTTTACTGCTTAAAATAATCGGGTTTCAGCGGCTTAGCCTTTCATTTTGCACATTCGTCGGGACAATGCGCCCGAACTCGCTTGGAGGATTCGCGATGCGCGCCAAAAGACTGTCCCTTGTTCTGCTCTGCGCCTTCATGGTGTTCGCAGCCACACCGGCAGTTCGGCAGGCGCTGGCCGAAGACGCCGCCAAGCCCGCCGATCCAGGCCTGTCCGACGTGTTGACGGACTTGCTGCATGGCGTCGAAGGCGAGAATGCCACTTCAGGTCCGGACAAGCGCGTGCCTTTCGGCCGCGAGGAGGTCCAGCTTTCGTTCGCGCCGCTGGTCAAGCAGACGGCACCCGCGGTGGTCAATGTCTATGCCTCGCAGACCGCCAAGGTGACATCGCCTTTCGAAGGCGATCCGTTCTTCGAGGAATTCTTCGGCCGTGCCCAGCCGCGTGCGCAGTCTTCGCTCGGCTCGGGCGTGCTCGTCGATCCGAGCGGTGTCATCGTCACCAATTTCCACGTCATCAAGGATGCCGACGAGGTCAAGGTGGCGACCGCCGACGGCCGCGAATTCACCAGCAAGGTGATGCTGAAGGACGAGACGCTCGATCTCGCCGTGCTCAAGATCGAGTCCGACAAGCCGTTCCCGGTCATCGCCATTGGGGATTCCGACGCGCTCGAGGTCGGCGACCTTGTGCTGGCCATCGGCAACCCATTCGGTGTTGGCCAGACCACCACCAGCGGCATCGTTTCCGCGCTTGCCCGCAGCCATATCGGCGTTTCGGATTCGGGTTATTTCATCCAGACGGACGCCGCCATCAATCCCGGCAATTCCGGCGGCGCGCTGATCAACATGGGTGGCCAACTGGTCGGCATCAACACCGCCATCTACAGCCGCAGCGGCGGCTCGATCGGCATCGGGTTCGCCATCCCCGCCAACATGGTGCGGGCTTTCGCCGATGCCGCCAAGGCCGGTCTCGATTTCTTCGAGCGGCCCTATATCGGCGCCGAATTCGAAGCGGTGACGCCGCAGATCGCCGAATCGCTGGGCATGGAAAAGCCGACCGGGGCGCTGGTCTCCTCGGTCGACGCGACGGGTCCCGCCGGCAAGGCAGGGTTGAAGCCGGGCGATGTCGTGCTGCAGATCAATGGCAAGCCGGTCGAGAGCATCGAGGCGCTCGACTACCGCATGGCGACGCTGTCGATCGGCACCAAGGCGAATTTCGCGATCCTGACCAAGGGTCAGCAAGCGGCGATGGACATTGCGCTGGAGCGCGCGCCGGAGGGGGCGAAAGCCTCGGAAGTGACGCTGCATGGCCGCAGCCCGTTCTCGGGCGCGAAGGTCTCGGAACTGTCGCCTCGGCTTGCCCAGAAGCTTGGCTTGCGTACCGACCTCAAGGGCGTGACGGTGATCGATATCAATCGCGATTCGCCGGCCGCCGATTTCGGCTTTCAGCCAGGCGACATCGTGCGCGAGGTCAACGGCACCACCATCGACACCGCCGCGGTGCTGGCGCAGGTAGCCCAGCAGGATACGCGCTGGTGGCGCTTTACCGTCGAGCGCGGCGGGCAGGTACTGCGCCAGGTTTTGCGTTACTGAGTTCGACCCTGAAGGGATCGCGCTCCAAACTTGGAGCAGGTCGGCGTTTCACCAAAACGCCGACCTGCCCTATATCCTTGTTTTGACGCAATCCCGGACGGAAAATCGCTTCACACTTTTCCTGGAATTGCTCTGAGGGAGTGCATGGCCGATCTGTTCAGCGTTGACGAACCGGAAAAGGTGCCGCCCGGACGGCCGCTGGCCGACAGGCTGCGTCCGAAGAATCTTGGGGAGGTCGTTGGCCAGGAACATCTGACGGGACCCGATGGCGCGCTGACTCGGCTGATCGGCTCCGGTTCGCTGGGATCGATGATCTTCTGGGGGCCGCCAGGCACCGGCAAGACCACGGTGGCGAGGCTGCTTGCCGGCGAGACCAGCCTTGCATTCGAGCAGATATCGGCGGTCTTTTCCGGCGTCGCCGACCTGAAGAAAGTGTTCGAGGCGGCCAAGCTGCGCCGTGCCAACGGCCGCCAGACGTTGCTTTTCGTCGACGAGATTCATCGCTTCAACCGCGCTCAGCAGGATTCATTCCTCCCCGTCATGGAGGATGGGACGGTCGTGCTGGTGGGCGCCACCACCGAAAACCCGTCCTTCGAACTCAACGCGGCCTTGTTGTCGCGCGCGCGGGTCATGGTCTTTCATTCGCTGGGTGAGGACAGCATCGCCAAGCTGATGACGCGGGCGGAGGAGGCGGAGGGCAGGGCGCTGCCGCTTGATGATGAAGCACGCACGATGCTCATTCGTATGAGCGATGGTGACGGACGCGCATCGCTGACCCTGGCAGAAGAGGTCTGGCGCGCGGCCAAGCCGGGCGAGATATTCGATCCCGAAGGGCTTCAGCGCATCGTCCAGCGCCGTGCGCCGATCTACGACAAGGGCCAGGACGGCCATTACAACCTGATCTCGGCCCTGCACAAGTCGGTGCGCGGCTCGGATCCCGATGCCGCCCTCTACTATCTCGCGCGCATGTTCGATGCCGGGGAGGATCCGCTCTATCTCGGCCGCCGGCTGGTTCGCATGGCGATGGAGGACATCGGGCTGGCCGATCCGCAGGCCCTGGTCGTCGCCAACGCGGCCAAGGATGCCTATGATTATCTCGGCTCTCCGGAGGGCGAACTCGCCTTTGCCGAGGCCACCGTCTATCTTGCCACCGCGCCCAAATCCAATGCCGTTTACACTGCCTTCAAGGCTGCCACGCGGGCCGCCAAGGAACATGGCTCGCTGCTGCCGCCGAAGCACATTCTCAACGCGCCGACCAAGCTGATGAAGGAAGAGGATTACGGCGCCGGCTACCGCTACGACCATGATGAGCCAGATGCCTTTTCAGGCCAGGATTATTTTCCGGAAAAGATGGGCCGCCAGACCTTCTACGATCCGCCCGAGCGTGGTTTCGAGCGCGACATCAGGAAGCGGCTCGACTACTGGGCAAAGCTGCGCAAAGAGCGGGAATAGCCGGCTTGCGGAGCCCGGTGGCCTTGTCAGTGCGAAACGAGGCCTCGCCCTGGGGGATTTCCACTTCGGTTCTCCTGCATGGGCTGCTCGCCGCCAGCGTTATGTTGTTACCATCGCCGAAGCGCTCGAGCGGGCCAGAGGAGGAGCGCGTATCGGTCGCCATCCTGACGCCACAGCAATTCGAGGTTTCGACAAGGCCGCCCGCACCTCCCATCGAGGAGGCACCCCGCGCACCCATGCCCGAGGCACCGGCGCCTGCTCCAAGCGCTCCTCGATTTCCCGCCACGCCCGCCATGATCCGCCCAACGCGGATGCTGTCGGCCAAGACCCTCGCCGATCCGCGCAGCAAGCAGGCCCGCGCCGATCTCAGGACCTTCGCATCCGATGAGCGCATGGTGCAGCTTTGCAATCTGGAGGCCATGGACCAAATCCGCCAATGGCATGCGGATTTCCAGCCGGAGCGGGTGGTGCCCTACGCGACCGCGGAGGAGAAGATCACCGGCACGACGATCGCCGCTAATGGTGCGGCCTTTCGCAGCCGTAAAAACTGGTACAGTCTGAAGTTCAAATGCCAGCTCGCCAAGGACGGCGAAAGCGTCATTGGCTTTGAATTCCAGGTCGGCGATCCCGTGGCCAAAGATAAATGGGACGAGCTTGGCTTGCCGGCAGTGCATTGACGGCCCGGCAAACTCTACCAGGCAACCAGCTCGGCCAGATACCATGGCCGTTGTGCGGTGACCCAAAAAACCTTATCAAGGCGCACGGTCGGGCGGTGGCCGTTGCCATGATTGGGCACCTCATTCGCAACAGGATCGCGCTTCGCGCGTGGAAAAATGACAAAAACCCTTCGCAAATCCCTTCGCAAATTCGCCATTGCCATCCCGCTTCTCGCCCTTGGCTTCTATTTCATCCCCATCCTGACGACGATCTTCATCGTCTGTGGTCTGATCGACGTGTTGCGCAACGACAGGAAGGATTTGGCGCTGTTCAGTGGCTACTTCCTTGGCAACGGGCTCTTCACCTGGTTGCTGTCGCCCTTCAACCTGCTGGTCGATCTCCTGTGCTACAGAAATCCGGGCGTGTGGAAGCTGGAGCAGTTTCCCGCCGACTACCAGCGTGAGGTCAATGAGGTCCTTGATATCTTCAAGGCGCGCAAAGATGAGATCATCGCCGACATCGACGCCAATTTCGGCGCCGGCCGGCGCGGCATGTATGTCTACCAGTGGTACGGCAAGCACAGGATCGACAACGTCGAGGAATTCAACAAGGACTTCAAATACATCAAAACGATTGCCGTTTCCGTCTTCAGCAAGCGCGAATCGACCTCCTGGCATTTCGGACCGCTGCGGCTCAGCCTGCGTATCCTCTACAATCTGATCCCGGTGAAAGCGGAGATTTTCGTCGAATGCGGCAACGTCAAGAACTACTGGTACGACAATCCGCAGTTCATTTTCGACGACACGCTGCTGCATCGCTCGGTCAACGAGTATGATGGCCGCCGCTACTGCGTGTTCATGGATATTATCAGGCCATCCCCGGTGCCCCGCCTGATCGCTGGCATGCTTGCGGTCGTCTCGGTGAGCGTCGAGCGCATGAACTCGATGTTCTACAAGAACTGGAAGATGATTGGCTCGACAAAGCCAAAGAAGGTCGAAACCACCTAAGTTGAAGATCTGTCGATACTGCCGGCGGAGCCGGCAGTATCCTGAATGCGTCACGGCAGTGATTGCGCTACGTGAGTTGGAAGCCCGGTTCTTGATAGGTCGACTATCTCTGCCATCCCGAAGCTGCGTCACCTCGCTCAAGGGATTGACGCCGGCGTCCTCGCGGGGGCAGTAACGTTCTATGTTCAATCTGCTTCTCGTAGCCGTCGGCGGCGGCATCGGCGCCGGCATCCGTCATCTGACCAGCATGGGCGCGCTGCGCCTCGTCGGTCCCAACTATCCCTGGGGCACGATGGCGATCAACATCGTCGGCTCGTTTGCGATGGGGCTGTTCATCGCCATCCTTGCGCGTCGCGGCGGGTCCGATGAGGTCAGGCTGTTCGTTGCTACCGGCATTCTCGGAGGCTTCACCACCTTCTCCGCCTTTTCGCTCGACTTCGCCGCCCTGTGGGAACGAGGTTCGACACTGCCGGCATTCGGATATGCGCTTGCCAGCGTCGTTGGCGCGATCATTGCCCTGTTTCTGGGACTTTGGCTCGCAAGAACCGTTTCATAATGTTATTGCCGCGCCAAGCGCAGGCCAAGAGCCCTGCTCGGGAAACGGATAAGCGAAGAAGACATGGCAGGCGTTGAACAGATCACTGTGGAGGCCGGCGAGGCGGGCATGCGGCTCGATCGCTGGTTCAAGACGCATTTCCCGGGCCTTGGCTTCGGCCATCTACAGAAGCTGCTGCGCTCCGGCCAGATCCGCGTCGATGGCGGCCGGGTCAAGGCCGACACCCGCGTCGAGCCGGGGCAGATGGTCCGCGTTCCGCCGCTCGAGGTGGACAAGAAGGGCGAGAGTGCGCTCACCGGCCACTCGATCCGCAACCAGGGCGACGCCGATGTGCTCGCCAAGATGCTGATCCACGAGGATCCCAAGGTCTTCGTCTTCAACAAGCCGGCGGGCCTCGCCGTTCAGGGCGGCTCCGGCGTTACCCGCAATGTCGACGACATGCTGGAAGCCTGGCGCAACCAGAAAGGCGAGAAGCCGCGGCTGGTGCACCGGCTCGACCGCGACACGTCGGGCGTGCTGGTGGTGGCCCGCACCAGGCTGGCCGCGATGAAGCTTTCAGAGGCGTTCCGGGCGCGGGAAACCAAGAAGACCTACTGGGCGCTGGTCAAGGGCGTGCCGCCCAAGCGCGAGGACAAGATCTCGACCTGGCTGATCAAGGAGGCTACGCCGGACGGCGACCGCGTGCGCATTGCCGCGCATGGCGAAAAAGGCGCCGACCATGCCGTGTCCTATTATCGCATTATCGAGCAGGCGGCGCAGACCATGACCTGGCTGGAGATGGAACCTTATACCGGCCGCACACACCAGCTTCGCGTCCATGCCGCCCATATCGGCTGCCCGATCATCGGCGACCCGAAATACTTCGAGGCCGACACCAACTGGGATTTTCCTGGCGGCATTCAAAACCGCCTGCATCTGCACGCGCGCCGCATCATTATCCCGCACCCGGACAAGGGCGTCATCGATGTCACCGCTCCGATGCCGCCGCATATGCGCCAGAGCTGGAACCTGATCGGCTTCGACGACGCCAGCGCGGAGGACTAACCGTGAGCGGCGCCACCGATGCGCTCGATCGGCGCGACGCGGTCGACATGGCCGCAGCCGCCATCATGGTCGGCCTGACCTTTTCCTGGGGGCTGAACTACGTCGCCGCCAAGATCTCCTATGCAGGCTATGATCCCGTCTTCCTATCGATCGCGCGTTCGGTCATCGGTGGTTTCTGCGTCTTTCTCTGGTGCCGCTGGCGCGGCATTGCGCTGTTCAGCAGGGATGGGACATTGCCGGCGGGCATTGCGGTCGGCGTGCTTTTCGGCGTTGAGTTCCTTTGTCTCTACGTTGGCCTGGAGCATACGACCGTGGCGCGCAATACGCTGCTGGTCAACTCAATGCCGTTCTGGATGCTGATCGGCGGCCATTTCCTGCTCGGCGAACAGATCACCATGCGCAAGTCCCTCGGCCTGCTGTTGGCCTTCGCCGGTCTTGCCACGGTCTTTTCCGACAAGCTCGGCGGTAGCGGAGACATGCTGTTCGGTGATCTCCTGAGCCTCGGTTCGGGGTTTTTCTGGGCCCTGACCAATATCCTTATCAAACGATCAAAACTGGTCGAGGCGAGTGCGGAAAAACTGCTGCTCTATCAACTCGCCGGCGCGGCGATCGTTGGCATGATGGTGCTACCTCTTGCCGGCCCACCGGTGCGCGATCCGTCCCTGTTGCCGACATTGGCGCTGCTTTTCCAGGCGGTCTATATCGTCGCTTTCACCTATGTGCTCTGGTTCTGGCTGCTGCGCCGCTATCCGGCTTCAGGCTTGTCCAGCTTCACCTTCCTGTCGCCGGTCTTCGGTGTCCTGTGCGGTGCGATCATCTTGAACGAGCCGCTGACCATTCGCATTTTTCTTGCACTTGGCTTGATTGCGGCCGGCCTGATCATCGTCAACCGGCCGGCACGCAAGCTGATACCGGTGTAAGAAAGGCACTTCATGCGTGATATCCTCAACGACCTCGAAGCGGGCAAGTATCTTTCCGATCCGGATCCGGTGCGTCGCGCCCAGATCCAGATGAAGACGCCGCTGCCCAAGCGCTTCTATAAGGAGGTCTCGGTCGCGTCGGCGGAAGGTGGCTTTGCCGTCCGTCTCGACGGCAAGCCGGTGCGCACGCCGGGCAAGGCAATGCTGGCGCTGCCGACCGAGGCGGCCGCGACGCTGGTTGCCGGCGAGTTCGCGGAACAGGGCGAGACGATCAATCCGATGACGATGCCGGTGATGCGGCTGGTCAACACCGCAATCGATGGCGTGGCCAGCGATCCGCAGGCGGTGCTGGAAGACATTCTGCGTTTTGCCTCGTCGGATCTGCTCTGTTATCGCGCCGATGCACCGCAAGAGCTGGTCGAGCGCCAGAACGAGCGGTGGGATCCCGTCATCGACTGGGCCCGCGCGGCACTTGGGGCCCGTTTCAAGCTTGCCGAGGGCATCATCCATGTCGAGCAGCCACGCGAAACCATTGCCGTGCTGGGCAGCCATCTGGCGCAACGCGCCGAACCGCTGCGCCTTGCCGCCATCCATGTCATGACATCGTTGACCGGCTCGGCATTGCTGGCGTTGGCGGTCGATTTCGGCGAGCTCGACGGCGAGGAGGCCTGGGCCGCCGGCCATGTCGATGAGGACTGGCAGATCGCACAGTGGGGACAGGACGCCGAAGCCGTCGCGCGCCGCGCCGCTCGCAAACGGGACATGATGGCCGCCGTCAGCTTGCTCGAAGCGCTGCGGGCCTGAGGGCTTCGCTCCGCCTTCGCACTGCACCTAATACGAAAGTCATAATCCCATCGTCGCGGTGCCCTTTCCCCGCCCTTTCTGCCATTTTTCCTGTGTTGGCTGCGTCTTTGAGTCCGCGTTCGGAGGAGAACGCGGACGTCGGCGCACAGCATCGAAGTCTCACGGGAGGATAGCTCTATGGCAATGGCATCGACCGCCGGCGGAACGAGCCGCGGCATGACGCGGGAGGAGAAGAAAGTCATCTTCGCTTCCTCGCTCGGCACTGTTTTCGAATGGTACGATTTCTATCTCTACGGCTCACTGGCGGCTTTCATCGGCTCGACCTTTTTCAGTCCGACCATTCCCGAGGCAACGCGCAACATCTTCGCGCTGCTGGCCTTTGCCGCAGGCTTCCTGGTTCGCCCGTTCGGCGCGCTGCTGTTTGGTCGCATCGGGGACCTCGTCGGCCGCAAATACACGTTCCTGGTCACAATGACGATCATGGGCCTGTCGACCTTCCTGGTCGGTCTGCTGCCCGGCTATGCAACCTTGGGCATCGCGGCTCCGGTGATCCTTATCGTCCTGCGCATGCTGCAGGGTTTGGCGCTGGGCGGCGAATATGGCGGCGCGGCGACCTATGTCGCCGAACATGCACCCGATGACCGCCGTGGCTTCTACACCTCATGGATCCAGACAACAGCGACGCTCGGCCTGTTCCTGTCGCTGATCGTCATCCTGATCGTGCAGGGATCGCTGAGCAAGGAGACCTACGCCGCCTGGGGCTGGCGCATTCCGTTCATCGTCTCTTTCCTGCTGCTCGCCGTTTCGATCTGGATCCGGTTGTCACTCTCGGAGTCTCCGACCTTCCAGAAGATGAAGGACGAAGGCAAGGGCTCAAAGGCGCCGCTCTCGGAAGCCTTTGGTCAGTGGAAGAACGCCAAGATCGCGCTGCTGGCGCTGCTCGGCCTCACCGCCGGTCAGGCCGTGGTTTGGTACAATGGCCAGTTCTACGCGCTGTTCTTCCTGCAGAACGTGCTGAAGGTCGACGCGCAGTCGGTCAACATTATGATCGCCATCGCGCTGGCTATCGGCTCGATCTTCTTCGTCGTCTTCGGCTGGCTCTCCGACAAGATCGGCCGCAAGCCGATCATCATGGCTGGCCTTGCGCTGGCCATCGTCTGTACCTTCCCGCTGTTCAAGGCGTTGACCTGGGCCGCCAATCCGGCGCTCGCCAAGGCTCAGCAGAGCACTCGGGCAACGGTGACGGCAGCTCCCGGCGACTGCAAGTTCCAGTTCAATCCGGTCGGCACGGCGAAGTTCACGACGTCCTGCGACATCGCGACTTCGTTCCTGACCAAGAACTCGGTTCCCTATGAAGTGGTGTCGACGGCTGCGGCCGGGACGCCTGCGTCAGTCAAGATCGGTACAGAGACAGTGGCGTCCTACGATGCGGTCGCCGCCGGCGATCAGGCCAAGGCCAAGGACGCCGCCTTCGTCAAGGCAGTCAACATGTCCTTGCAGGACGGCGGCTATCCGCTGAAGCGAGCGCCGATCAAGGTCGCGGACCAGAAACTCGATGCCTTCATCGCAGCCAATCCTGAACTTAAGCTCGACGCAGCCGCCATCCGCGGCGGTGAAAAGGCAGCGGTGCCGACCGACCAGGCGGTTAAGGACAAGCTCTTGACCGCCGATGAGGCAGCGGGCGCACCCGAGGTCACCGTCTACAACATACCGGGCGGCGGTGCCTTTGCCATGTTCGCCGATCCGGCGGCGGTTAACTGGCCGATGACGATCGGCATCCTGTTCATCCTGGTCCTGTTCGTGACCATGGTCTATGGGCCGATCGCGGCGATCCTTGTCGAGATGTTCCCGACTCGCATTCGCTACACGGGCATGTCATTGCCCTACCACATCGGCAATGGCTGGTTCGGCGGCCTGCTGCCGGCGACGGTGTTCGCGCTCAGCGCCTACAAGGGCGACATCTACTACGGCCTTTGGTATCCGGTGGTCATCGCGGCGATGACGCTGATCATCGGCATGATCTTCGTCAAGGACACGCTCGGCACCGACCTGCACGCCAAGGAATAGTCGGTAGGCCAGAACGAAAAGCCCGGCGCGAGCGATCGCGCCGGGCTTTTTTATTCAAGATCGACGTGGAAGGGTTCAGCCCTTCCGCTGCGGGTCTTCTTCCTCGACGGCGGCCTCGTGGTACCAGCCATCGAAATCGGCGTGCTCGCCGCGAAGCGCGGCAAGCTCTGCCGCGAATTTGGCCTTGGCGCCTAAATTTAAGGCAGACCTGCGCGCTGCCAGCGGGAACATCAGGATTTTCGCCGACGGACGCGATTGCGTGACTTGCATTGCCGGTCTCCCCGCTTTTTCAGACGCTCGTTGATTCAGCTTGCATCAAAATAGGTCCTGCGATTCATTTAGGCAATATGCCTATGAAAAGATCATGACTTGCCTATGATTTAAGCAATATTGCCGCCTGGATCATCCGCAAGCATTGCTGATGCGGCTCATTAAAATAATCGCCTGGGCACGATCATTTTGCCGCACCCTGCGAGAGCCGAGTGGCACACGAATTGCTTTTTATCCATCGGCAGGCCGGCCTGTTTCGGCCATGCATCGACATCCGCCTGCTTGCGGTGTCCAAGCAACGAGAGGCTCTAGAATGACCAAATACAAGCTCGAGTATATCTGGCTCGATGGATACACCCCGGTCCCGAATCTTCGCGGCAAGACGCAGATCAAGGAATTCGCTGAGTTCCCGACGCTCGAGCAGCTGCCGCTGTGGGGTTTCGACGGATCCTCGACGCAGCAGGCCGAGGGCCACAGCTCCGATTGCGTGCTGAAGCCGGTCGCGGTCTATCCCGATCCGGCCCGCACCAACGGCGTGCTCGTCATGTGCGAAGTCATGATGCCCGACGGTGTTACGCCGCATGCATCCAACAAGCGCGCCACTATCCTCGACGACGAAGGCGCCTGGTTCGGCTTCGAGCAGGAGTATTTCTTCTACAAGGACGGCCGTCCGCTCGGCTTCCCCGAGAGCGGCTATCCCGCACCGCAGGGGCCGTACTATACCGGCGTCGGCTACTCGAATGTCGGCTCCGTTGCGCGCCAGATCGTCGAGGAACATCTTGATCTCTGCCTCGCGGCCGGCATCAACCATGAAGGCATCAACGCCGAAGTGGCGAAGGGGCAGTGGGAATTCCAGATATTCGGCAAGGGTTCCAAAAAGGCCGCCGACCAGATGTGGATGGCCCGCTATCTGATGCAGCGCTTGACCGAAAAGTACGGCATCGACATCGAATACCACTGCAAGCCCCTCGGCGACACCGACTGGAACGGCTCGGGCATGCATGCCAATTTCTCGACCACCTATATGCGTGAAGTCGGCGGCAAGGCCTATTTCGAAGCGCTGATGGCGGCTTTCGACAAGAACCTGATGGACCACATCGCCGTCTACGGCCCGGACAACGACAAACGTCTGACCGGCAAGCACGAGACCGCGCCGTGGAACAGGTTCAGCTATGGCATCGCCGATCGCGGCGCCTCGATCCGCGTCCCGCATTCGTTCGTCAAGAACGATTACAAGGGCTATCTGGAAGACCGCCGTCCGAACTCGCAGGGCGACCCCTACCAGATCGCCTCGCAGATCCTGAAGACGATCGCTTCGGTGCCGGCGAGCGCAGAGATTTCGGCCGCCGCCTGATCCGTTTTATGGCGCGCTTCAATGCGCGGCAGATGGATATTCTTGCAATACAGGCCTGGGCGGAAGCGCCCGGGCCTTTCTTTTTACCGACCCGACATGACGCCACGCGCGGTCAGCGTCGTCACCGACTGCCCCGGAGCGGCGAATTCCCCCAAAAAAAGTCAGGTTGAAAAACAACGAGCGGTTTCACCGAAACGAGCGGCTTTGGCTGACGCTCCTTGCCGCTACTCGTCTCGTGCGGTTCCAAGTTTTCATTGAAAAAGCCCGGAAAACAGCCTGTTTCAGCTCGGTCCGTACGCTGGCGATCCTTTATATAAGCTACTGTTCATGCATTGAAATCGGCGATTTATGCCTCCGTGTGGCGGCGTTGACAGGCTACGCCGCGGCATGCGTATTCGTGGCCTTGGGGTTACGCCAAGCGATGCTGTTCGAACGGGGCGGGGGTTTCGTGAACGACGGCATTGGCGGGGGCGCCGGACGAGCGGGCATTGCAGCCTGAGGCAGTGTGCCGCTCGCTCCTGGCGATTGATTGCGTCCCCCCAAAAAAGCAAGTTGACCATCGTTGCGTGGCTGGCCGCACGCAATCCATCGATGAGCCTTTGGATCAGCAAAAAGCCCTTGAAGGGGGAAAACCTTCAAGGGCCTTGAAACATTATTCGAGCGGAATCCTAGACCGAATAGTACATGTCGTACTCGACCGGATGCGGAGTCATTTCGAAGCGCATCACTTCGGCCATCTTGAGCTCGATATAGCTGTCGATCTGGTCGTCGTCGAAGACGCCGCCGGCCTTCAGGAAGCCGCGGTCCTTGTCGAGGCTCTGGAGCGCTTCGCGCAGCGAACCGCAGACGGTCGGGATCTTCTTCAGTTCCTTCGGCGGCAGGTCGTAGAGATCCTTGTCCATCGGCTGTCCCGGATGGATCTTGTTCTTGATGCCGTCGAGACCTGCCATCAGCATGGCGGCGAAAGCGAGGTAGGGGTTCGCGCCCGGATCGGGGAAGCGGACTTCGACGCGCTTGGCCTTTGGTGAGCTGCCGAACGGGATGCGGCAGGAAGCCGAACGATTGCGCGCCGAATAGGCAAGCAGCACCGGCGCCTCGTAGCCCGGCACCAGGCGCTTGTAGGAGTTGGTCAGCGGGTTGGTGAAGGCGTTGATCGCCTTGGCATGCTTGATGATGCCGCCGATGTAGAACAGGCAGCTCTCCGAAAGACCGGCATATTCATTGCCGGCGAAAGTCGGCTTGCCGCCTTTCCAGATCGACTGGTGAACGTGCATGCCCGAGCCGTTATCGCCGAAGATCGGCTTCGGCATGAAGGTGGCCGTCTTGCCATAGGCATTGGCGACCTGGTGCACGACGTACTTGTAGATCAGCATCTTGTCGGCGTTGCGGACAAGCGTGTCGAACTTGATGCCGAGCTCGTGCTGGGCGGCTGCCACCTCGTGGTGGTGCTTTTCGACGCGCACGCCCATTTCGGCGAGTACGGTCAGCATTTCGGAGCGCATGTCCTGCGCCGAATCGATCGGCGGCACCGGGAAATAGCCGCCCTTGACGCGCGGGCGGTGGCCGAGGTTGCCGGTCTCGTAATCGGTGTCGTCGTTCGACGGCAGTTCCGTCGAATCGAGCTTGAAGCCGGTGTTATACGGATCGGCCTTGTATTTCACGTCGTCGAACACGAAGAACTCGGCTTCCGGGCCGACATAGATGGTGTCGCCGATGCCTTCCGACTTCATGTAGGCCTCGGCCTTCTTGGCGGTGCCGCGCGGGTCGCGGTTGTAGGATTCGCCCGAGACCGGATCGAGAATGTCGCACAGGATGACCATGGTCGACTGCGCGAAGAACGGATCCATGTGGACGGTGTCCGGATCGGGCATCAGCACCATGTCGGACTCGTTGATGGCCTTCCAGCCGGCGATCGAGGAGCCGTCGAACATGACACCGTCGGCGAACATGTCTTCCTCGACCTCGACGACATCCATGGTGACGTGCTGCAGCTTGCCCTTCGGGTCGGTGAAGCGCAGGTCGACGAATTTCACGTCGTTGTCCTTGATCTGCTTCATGATGTCTTTGGCTGTCGTCATGTCATGTAATCCCTGTGTGCTGACGTTTTTTGATAGATGACGTTTCTTAGAGGATGGCCGGCTCGGATCAAACCGCGTCCATTCCGGTTTCGCCGGTGCGGATGCGCACCACTTCCTCGATGTTGGAGACGAAGATCTTGCCGTCGCCGATGCGGCCGGTCTGGGCCGCCTTGCGGATAGCCTCGATCGCGCCTTCCACGGCATCGTCGCCGAGCACGACCTCGATTTTCACCTTGGGCAGGAAGTCGACGACATATTCGGCGCCGCGGTAGAGTTCGGTATGACCCTTCTGGCGGCCGAAGCCTTTGGCCTCGGTCACGGTAATGCCTTGCAGTCCGGCCTCCTGAAGCGCTTCCTTCACTTCGTCCAGCTTGAATGGCTTGATGATCGCTTCGATCTTTTTCATGTAAAAAGTGGCCTCCACTGCCAAAAAAACGGGTTGTGAGCCCCCGCTTGCGCCTCAATCAAGCACGAACTGTGCCAGTCGGAGGGAACAGAAGCGGTGTCATACGATTTCAAAGTCATGTCACCCCCATATGCAAATTCGCGTCATTCGCTGCATCGGACGCGGCATAGATGGCTGCAGCCTACCCGGCAGGACTGTGCATGTCTGCCCAATATTCGGGCAAATTGCTCATCCTGCGGGCAGATCGGTGCCTGCAATCCTCGCGCCGATCGACGTGCTCATGACAGCGCCAACTCCTCCCCGTTTGCGTCGAGCCGAAAACTGGACAATGCTTGATCGAATGCGGATCGGCAATCCATGAGCCACGAACTTCTTACCTCCGCCGAGATGGGCGAGGCGGATCGGCTGACAATTGCAGCAGGTCCAACCGACGGCGTTGGATTGATGCGCCGTGCCGGGCAGGCCGTCGCGATCGAAGTGCTCAGCCGCTATCCCTCGACGGCGCATGTCCATGTGTTATGCGGCCCAGGCAACAATGGCGGCGACGGTTATGTCGTCGCTCGCATTCTGGCCGGCAGCGGTGTCGCCACCACGATCTGGACGTCTGGCCCGCCGAGGCTGGGTAGCGACGCGGCACTCGCCGCCGCGGAATGCCCCATCAAGCCCCGGCCGCTATCGGACTTTGATCCCGGTCCCCGCTCGATCGTGGTCGATGCGCTTTATGGGGCAGGGCTGTCCAAGCCGCTGTCCGGCGACGCCGCCAGGGCGGTCGATCTGGCCGCCAAGCTGCATTTGCGGGTTGTCGCCGTCGACCTGCCTTCCGGCATTTCCGGTGACAGCGGCAAAGTGCTCGGCACATCGTTTTCAGCAGAGCTCACCGTGACCTTCGCGCGCAAGAAGCCCGGCCATCTGCTGCTGCCGGGCCGGGAAAGATGCGGCGAGATCGTGCTTGCCGATATCGGCATCGGGGCGGAGATCATCGCAACGCTGCAGCCCCGCACGTTCGAGAACGGACCAGCGCTTTGGCAGCGCGAGTTGCCGGTGCCGGCCATCGATGCCCACAAATACAAGCGCGGTCATGTCGGCGTCTTTTCCGGCGGGCCGAGCGCCACAGGCGCCGCGCGGCTCTCAGCCCTTGCCGCTGCCCGAAGCGGGGCAGGGGCGGTGACGGTGCTGTCGCCGGGCAACGCCATGCAGGTCAATGCCGCGCACCTGACCTCGATCATGCTGCGCAAGGCCGACGAAGCTGCCGACATTGAAGCATTCGTCGGGGAGCGCCGGCCATCGGCCTTTGTTCTCGGGCCCGGCTTTGGCATTGGCGAAAAAACCCGGGCGTTCGCACTTGCGCTACTCGCGTCGGGCAAGCCGGCCGCGTCCACCGGAATTGACGGCCTGGTCTTCGACGCCGACGCGATCACCTCGTTTCGTGAGGCGCCGGATGTCTTGTTCGAAGCCGCCCGCAGGCCGGACGCGCCCGCGCTGGTGATGACACCGCACGAAGGCGAATTCGCCAGGCTGTTCGCAGACATCGCCGATGACAATGTCTCGTCCAAGCTGGACAAGGCACGCGCGGCGGCAGCGCGCGCCAATGCCGTCATCGTCTACAAGGGCGCCGACACGGTGATCGCCGCTCCCGATGGCAGAGCGGCGATCAATTCCAACGGCGCGGCCTGGCTTGCCACCGCAGGATCGGGCGATGTGTTGTCCGGCATCACGGCCGGCCTGCTTGCCCAAGGCATGCCGGCTTTCGAAGCGGCCTGCGCGGCGGTCTGGATCCATGCCGAGGCCGGCAGTCGGTTCGGGCCGGGGTTGATCGCCGAGGATTTGCCGCTGGCGATGGTGCCGGTGCTGCGCGAACTGGTTGCTGCCGGAGGAGGGCGCTGATCAATCGCATTTTAGCGACGACCCCGAGACCGTTCACAGCGGGATGTTGTCGTGCTTTTTCCAGGGGTTCTGCATATCCTTGTTGCGCAGCATGCGAAGCGCGCGGGCCATACGGCGGCGGGTCGAATGCGGCATGATCACCTCGTCGACATAGCCGCGCTCGGCGGCCACGAAAGGCGACAGGAAGCGGTCTTCGTATGCCTTTGTATGGGCCGCGATCTTTTCGGCATCGCCGATGTCCTTGCGGTAGATGATCTCGACCGCGCCTCTCGCCCCCATGACGGCGATCTGCGCCGTCGGCCAGGCATAGTTCATGTCGCCGCGCAGATGTTTTGACGCCATCACATCATAGGCGCCGCCATAGGCCTTGCGGGTGATCACGGTGATCTTCGGCACGGTCGCCTCGGCATAGGCGAAAAGCAGCTTGGCGCCGTGCTTGATCAGCCCGCCATATTCCTGCGCCGTGCCCGGCAAGAAGCCTGGAACATCGACGAAGGTGACGATGGGAATAGAAAAACAGTCGCAGAAGCGCACGAAGCGCGCCGCCTTGCGGCTGGCGTCGGAATCGAGCACGCCGGCCAGCACCATCGGCTGGTTGGCGACAAAGCCAACGGTACGGCCTTCGACCCGGCCGAAACCGGTGACGATGTTCTTGGCAAAACTCTGCTGGATCTCGAAGAAGTCACCTTCGTCGGCGACCTTCAGGATCAATTCCTTGATGTCGTAAGGCTTGTTGGCGTTGTCGGGGATCAGCCGGTCGAGCGACATGTCATGGTCGGTGACCGACTGATAGCATTCGATCTCGGGGATCTCCGACGTGTTGGAAGCTGGCAACAGGTCGATCAGCCGCCGCATCTGCAAGAGCGCCTCGACGTCATTGTCATAGGCGCCGTCGGCGATCGAGGACTTCGTCGTGTGCACCGACGCGCCACCGAGGCTCTCGGCGGTCACCGTCTCATTGGTCACGGTCTTCACCACGTCCGGTCCGGTGACGAACATGTAGGAGGTGTCGCGCACCATGAAGATGAAGTCGGTCATGGCGGGCGAATAGACGTCACCGCCGGCGCATGGGCCCATGATGACCGAAATCTGCGGAATGACGCCGGACGCAAGCACGTTGCGCTGAAAGATCTCGGCATAGCCGCCGAGGGCTGCCACGCCCTCCTGGATACGCGCCCCGCCGGCATCGTAGAGGCCGATGATTGGCGCACGGTTGCGCAGCGCCATCTCCTGCACCTTGATGACCTTCTCGGCATGGGCTTCCGACAGCGAACCGCCGAAGACGGTGAAATCCTTGGCGAAGAGGTAAACGGTACGGCCATTGACCGTGCCCCAGCCCGTGACGACGCCATCGCCGGCGATCTTTGTCTTCTCCATGCCGAAATCGGTCGAGCGGTGCTCGACATACATGTCGAATTCCTCGAATGAGCCTTCGTCGAGAAACACTTCGATGCGTTCGCGCGCGGTGAGCTTGCCCTTCTTGTGCTGCGCATCGATACGGGCCTGGCCACCACCCATGCGGGCGATGTCGCGCCGCCGCTCGAGTTCCTTCAGCACGTCCTTCATCGTTCGATCCCCAAAATCGGAAGCTGCGTTTGTGGTAATGATGCCGGTCGGGGAGTGCAAGCGTCGGCTTTTTGGCTGGTTTTTGCTGCACCGCAACATCGCGCCCCTTGCATTCCGGGGCGAACTCAGCCATATCCAGCCCATAGGCGCTTGGGCCGGGAGATTCCGGCCTTCTCGACAAATGAGACTGGTTGCGTCTGTTTTCCCTCTTTCCGGTATATCGGCCCTCTTCCGGTACATCACAAAGTGGCGAAGAAGCCCCGTGGCATGAAGCCTGCGGGCACGACAGCGCAGCCGAGTGGACGCACGCGTCCGCCCGCCTTGTCGTTTCATATCAAATTTTCGACGGCAGGTTGCGCCCTGCCGCCATTGACGTTTGCGGCCAGAGGCCGCGTGAAAGAAGATTATTTTGACCAACGAAAACACATTGCCCGGCAACGACACCGCGGAACTCTCCGGTTTCGCGGCGCTGGGAATTACCGGTGCGCTGCTCAAGGCCACCCACAATGCCGGCTTCGCCGAACCGAAGCCGATCCAGATGCAGGCGATCCCGCCGCAGCTGGAAGGCCGTGACATTTTCGGCATCGCCCAGACCGGCTCCGGCAAGACCGCTGCCTTCGCGCTGCCGATCCTGTCGAAGATCATCGCACTCGGCACCAAGCGGCGCGCCAAGACGACCCGCGCGCTCATCCTGGCGCCGACCCGCGAACTCGCGGTGCAAATCGAGGACACCATCAAGATCCTCGCCAAGGGCGCGCATGTCTCGACGGCACTCGTGCTGGGCGGTGTCTCGCGCTTCAGCCAGGTGAAGAAGGTTGCTCCCGGCGTCGATATCCTCATCGCCACGCCCGGCCGGTTGACCGACCTGGTGCGCGAGGGCGACCTCATCCTCTCCGACACCAAATGGCTGGTGCTGGACGAGGGCGACCGCATGCTCGACATGGGCTTCATCAACGACGTCAAGCGCATCGCCAAGGCGACCGCGCCCGATCGTCAGACGGCGCTGTTCTCGGCCACCATGCCGGACGAGATCGCCGAACTCGCCAAGGGCCTCCTGAAGAACCCGGTCCGCATCGAGGTCTCGCCGCAAAGCACCGCGGCGGCAGAGATCGTCCAGGGCGTCGTCTTCGCCCGCACCAAGCAGAAGCGCCAGGTGCTGTCGACGATGCTCGCCGACGAAGCGATGAAGTCCGTCATCATCTTCTCGCGCACCAAGCATGGCGCGGACCGGGTGACTAAGGACCTGGAACGCGACGGCTTCAAGGCCGCCGTCATTCATGGCAACAAGTCGCAGAATGCCCGTCAGAAGGCACTGAATGATTTCCGTGATGGATCGGTGCGCATTCTGGTCGCGACCGACATCGCCGCGCGCGGCATCGACGTGCCCGGCATCAGCCATGTCGTGAATTTCGACCTGCCGGACGAAGCCGAAAGCTATGTCCACCGTATCGGCCGCACCGGCCGCAACGGTATGGATGGCATCGCGATCACGCTCTGCGATCCTTCGGAGAACAGCAAGCTGCGTCAGGTCGAGCGCATCATCCGCACGAAGCTGCCAATCGTTGCCGACCATCTCGGCAGCCCCGATCCCGCACGCAATCCTGCGGAAAAGAACGAGCGCTTCGAACCTGCCAACGATCGCGACCGCAATGGCCGTCGCGACGGCAGGCGGCCGGGCGGCGAGAAGAAGCCGAACAACGGCTTCGGCAAGAAGCGTTTCGGCGACAAGCCGGCCTTTGCCGGTGAGCGCAAGCCGGAAGGTGCAAAACCCTTCAAGGGCAACAACAAGCGCCGCTTCGGCGGCAAGCGTCCGGCCGCACGGGCTGCCTAACGAAACCTCGCGGCAACCGGCCAGTTCCTAACGGTTGCCTGGTGCCGACTACGAATGAAACGGTGGCTGAACATTGCTTCAGCCGCCGTTTTGTCTTCGAACCTCACTTCGCCACCGCTTCGATCCAGACGGCAATCCGTTGCGCCAGGAATGCGGTGGTGGATGGCGATAGCGCGTCGCCGGCAATGACATGGTTGTCTGGATCGCCAGTGCTTTCGATGGGCACCAGCTCATGCGCGGCACCCCAGCGCGCGGCGATCTCACGCGTGCGGTCGGGTCGCACGACCTTGTCTATATCCGAGAAGATGAACAGGGCGGGAATGGTCGCCTTCTCCACCGGCGCGCCATAGGCAAGGTCGGTCAGCGCCTGCATCGGCATCGTCGCGGCGATCGGATATCTGGTGGTCCAGAATTTCTCATGCAGCGCGTTGCGCGGCGCGAAGCTGCGTTCCTTGCCGGCGACGAGTTCGGCGATCTGCTTGCCCCAGGGCATGGTCAGGATCTCGGCGCCGGATGCTTTCACGCCGAAATTGGGCGAGATGAATGCAATGGCCGCCGCACCCTCGGATGCCCCGGGCTGCGTCGCTGCCCAGGCCGCCAGCGCGCCGCCGGTCGACGTTGAGATGACGATCACCTTGTCGCCGATTGCCCGGCCGATGGCGAGCGCCTCCTCATAGTCGTTGATCCAGGCGTTGACGCTGCCTTGCGTCATCGCCGCGCCATCCTGCCCGTGGCCGGTGAGGCGGGTGTAGAACAGGTTGGCGTCGAGCTGGTCGGCCACGTCGTCGGGCAAGGGTCGGATCTCGCCCTTCGATGCGGAAAAGCCGTGGATGTAGACGATCGACAGCGGTGTCTTTGCGTGCACCATTGGGTTGGCCCAGACGATCTCCTTCTCCAGCCCGTCGCGGATACCGGGTACGGCAGCCTCCACTTTTGCCACATAGGCCTGTGGGTCGTCGCCGATGGCGGAAGGATCGAAATGGATCGTGGTGTCGACGGGTACGCGTGGACCCAGTAGGAAGGTCAGTGCAAGGACGGCGATCAGGCCCAGCACAGCAAGCACGATCCGTCGCCCCATCGCAGACTCCACGCAATAACATTCAAACTATGGTGGTAGCCATGAACAGGCAACGGCCGTTCAGGCGGCCAAGCCACCAATCCTGTGGGCATTATTTGTTGGGCGGTTTGCGCTCATAATGCAGCGGGCGCGCTTTCCAGCTGGTCGTCAGGCTGATCACCCATCGGCATAGCGGCCTTGGCAGCATGCCGAGAATTTTCAACGGCCAGCTCGTTCTGTACGGGAACGTCACTTCGAAGCCGCCGGATTTGATTCCCCGCACCATGCGGCGCGTCGCGCGGCCGACCGGCATCAGGCCAGGCATCGGCAGCATGTTCTTTTCGGTCAATGGCGTGTCGACAAAACCGGGGTTAATCACCTGGACGCGGATGTTCATCTTGTCGAAATCATATTTCAGCGACTCGGCCAGAATGTTGATAGCCGCCTTGGTACCGCCATAGGCCGCCGTGGTCGGCCAGCCGAAATAGGCGGTCACCGAGCCGACCAGAACGACATGCCCACGCGCGCGCACCCGCATATGCTCGACGACAGGCACCAGCCCATTGATGATGCCGAAATAGTTGACTTCGAAGGAGCGGCGGAAATCCTTGACGACGAGGGACTCTCCGGGTGTCGAGATGTAATTTCCGGCATTGAAGATGGCGAGCACGATCGGCCCGAGGTCGTTCTCGATCGCCGCCACCGTTCTTGCCATGCGCGGCTCGTCGGTGACGTCGCAGGGAAAGGACACGACTTTGCCCGGCATCTGCGCGGTCTCGACGATGAGCGTGTCGATCGGATCGTCGTCCAGCGCTGTCACAGCCACCGCATAGCCTTGTGACGCCAGATCCCTGGCCAGCGAGCGGCCAATGCCGCTGCTGCCGCCGGTGACCCAGGCTACGCCGTGTTTCGGATCGGCCCGATAGAGTGTCATGCTGCGCCCTGCCGAGTTGTAATGTCTTGCTCTAGCGGTGGAGAAATCGAATGAAAAGAGTGCTTCTCGACGCCGGGTGCAAATGAACTGTCCGGTGTCCACCGGTCCCCGGCGACATCCATACACCGCAGCGCCGGAAATGCGACTGGACCAGACGAATTCTTGCCTTGAAACCGAAGCATTGGGTTTCTAGGGTTTCGGCGCACGCATACAAGGAATCCCGAATGCCCCGTTCAGTGATCGACGCGATCGGCAACACGCCCCTGATCCGCCTCAACAAGGCTTCCGAAGAAACCGGCTGCGAGATCCTGGGCAAGGCCGAGTTCATGAATCCGGGGCAGTCGGTTAAGGATCGCGCCGGCCTGTTCATCATCCGTGATGCCGAACAGCGCGGCCTGTTGCAGCCGGGCGGTGTCATCGTCGAGGGAACCGCCGGCAACACCGGCATTGGGCTGACGCTCGTCGCCAAGGCGCTGGGCTATCGCACTGTCATCGTCATCCCGGATACGCAGAGCCAGGAAAAGAAGGACACGATCAGGCTGCTCGGCGCCGAGCTGATCGAAGTGCCGGCCGTGCCTTACAAGAACCCCAACAACTACGTGAAACTGTCGGGACGGCTGGCGGAGCAGATGGCCAGGAGCGAACCGAACGGCGCGATCTGGGCCAACCAGTTCGACAATGTCGCCAACCGCGATGGCCATATCCGCACCACGGCCGAGGAAATCTGGGCCCAGACCGGCGGCAAGGTCGACGGTTTTGTCTCGGCGGTGGGGTCGGGCGGAACGCTGGCCGGTGTCGGGCTCGGATTGAAGGCCAAGAGCAAGAACGTCAAGATCGCGCTCGCCGACCCTCTCGGCGCCGCGCTCTACAGTTTCTACACCAGCGGCGAGCTGAAGTCAGAAGGCAGTTCGATTACCGAAGGCATCGGGCAGGGGCGCATCACCGCCAACCTCGAAGGCTTCACGCCTGACTTCTCCTACCAGATCAGGGATGAGGACGCGCTGCCGATCGTCTTTGACCTGATCCAGGAGGAAGGCCTGTGCGTCGGCGGCTCGACCGGCATCAACATCGCCGGCGCGATGCGGCTGGCTGCGGAATTGGGTCCGGGCCACACCATCGTGACGATCCTTTGCGACTACGGGACGCGCTACCAGTCGAAGCTATTCAACCCCGAATTCCTGCGCGAAAAGCAACTGCCGGTACCAGGCTGGATGGAATTGCAGAGCAAGATTTCAGTGCCCTTCGAGAGGGTCACGTGATGGCGCACCGGACCGAAGCGCTGTTTCGCGACGACGCCTATCTCCGCACGGCGGATGCCACGGTCGTCGCCATCAATGAGCGCGGCGGCATCATCCTCGACCGGACGATCTTCTATGCCACTTCCGGCGGCCAGCCGGGCGATAGCGGCACGTTGGAGCGTGCCGACGGCAGTCGCGTCGCAATTGCCGCCACGATCACTGGCGAGACCAAGGACGAGATCATCCATGTGCCGTCACCGGAGCAGGCCTTGCCGGAGGTGGGCGAGACGGTGAAGCTCGCCATCGACTGGGAGCGCCGGCATCTGCTGATGCGCATGCACGCGGCTTGCCACCTGCTCACCGTTGTCTGCCCGTTCCCGATCACCGGGGCGGCGGTTTCCGAGGACGACAGCCGTGTCGATTTTGACATTCCAGACGCCAGCTTCACCAAGGAAGAGGTGACCGCCGGCATGATGGATCTGGTGCGGGCCGATCATCCCATCTTCACCAGACTGATCAGCGACGAGGAATTGGCCGCGAATCCTGGCTTGGTGAAGTCCAAGAACGTCCGACCGCCCGTTGGCACCGGCAAGATCCGTCTGGTCTGCATCGGTGACAATGCCTCGGTGGACAGCCAGCCCTGCGGCGGCACCCATGTGAGGAGCACCGGCGAAATCGGCGAAATCCACATCGGCAAGATCGAAAAGAAGGGCCGGGAGAACAGGCGCTTCCGCATCCGCTTCGGCCCGATGCCGGCGAACTGAACAGACAGACACCATCAAAAGGCGGCAGGAGAAAAGAATGGCCGAAGACAGTCCTTTTACCGTCGATGCGGACTGGCTGCAGGAACGCCTCGGCCAGCCGGGCCTGACGATCATTGACGTCTCCTGGTATCTGCCTGCACAAAAGCGCGACGCGCGCGCCGAGTATGATGCGGCTCACATTCCTGGCGCCCGTTTCCTGGACCAGGACGCGGTTTCGGATCCTGACGCTGCCTTGCCGCATACACTGCCATCCCCGCAGCATTTCGCCCAATATGTCGGCGCGATGGGCGTTTCGGCCGATGACACCATCGTCGTCTATGATGGCCCGGGCTTTTTCTCCGCACCGCGGGCATGGTGGATGTTCCGGATCATGGGTGTCTTCCAGACCTATATTCTGGACGGCGGCTTTGATGGCTGGAAGGCGACCGGCCGGCCGGCAACGGCCGAGCCGACGAAGATCGCGCCAAGCGTCTTTCATGCCGATTTCGACGCCGGTCGCGTCGTCGGTCTGGCCGATATGCGCCGGATTGTCGATACAAAGACAGCACAGATCGCCGATGCCCGTGGGCCGGGCCGCTTCACCGGTAGCGAACCCGAGCCCCGCGCTGGCATCCGCTCCGGCCACATGCCGGGCGCGCGCAATGTGCCGTACTCCGCACTGTCGGAAAACGGCAGGCTGCTGCCGAAGGACCGTTTGCGCAAGGTGATAGAGGACGCCGGTATCGACCTATCGAAACCCGTGGTCACATCCTGCGGCTCCGGCGTCACCGCCGCGGTGGTCACGCTGGCGCTGGAGACGCTTGGCCATACCGACAACAGGCTTTATGACGGCTCATGGACCGAGTGGGGCGGATTGTCCGATACACCAGTCGTGACCGGCCCAGCGACCACCGGCCCTGCAACGACCGGCCCAGCAACGACCGGCAAGGAATGAATTGATGGAAAACGGCGTGCTGCAGGACATTGAGGTCACGGTGACTTTTCTCGAAATGCATGCCCCCCCGCCCGTCTCGCCACCGGTACCCTACAACCGCCAGGTCGCGCTGCTGAAAACCAGGGACATTCCCTTGCACTTCTATCGCTACCTGATGGACCGGGTGGGACGCAAATGGCACTGGGTGAATGTTCTGAGGCTGAATGACGATGAGCTGTCAGCCGGAATCCACCGCGAGGATCGCGACATCAGGGTGCTCTATCTCGACGGTGCGCCGGCCGGCTTCTTCGATCTCAAGCCGCATCTGCCCGAGGAAGTCGAACTCGCCTATTTCGGCATGATGGAACATGCCACCGGTCAAGGCATCGGCCGCTGGTTCCTTGGTTCGGCGATTGCCGCAGCATGGTCGTATGGGCCGAAAAGGGTGACGGTGCAGACCTGCACGCTCGATCACCCGGCCGCGCTACCGCTCTACCAGAAGCTCGGTTTCAAGCCGGTGGCGCAGAAGAAGGAAGTCGTGCATCCCCTGCCTTTCGCCGAGCGCTCGGCTAGCGTCATGCGGCCGTAAGTTCAGCCGGAATCCGCCGCCGCTTCGATGATTCATCAAGGGATTGTCGAACTGATTAGCCGATTAACGATTTCGGTGGCCCTCCCGGAGCTCGAAGGGAGGATCCGACATCGGATCGGACGCTTGGCAGGAATCGGGTGGGAAGCACGGCGGCGAGCGCATAGTTTCCGGTCGCCAGTACCGGAGATCTTACGATGACCATCCAATTCACAGCTCTGCCGACCGAAAATGTCAGGGCGCTGCAGCGCGGCGGCCCCGATGCCTATGGCCGGACGCCCGAGCGGAAAATCTCTGACGGCGACGGGATGCCTTGCCGTCATTGTCTCAGGAATATCGCCGCCGGCGATGTCTATCTCATCCTCGCCTACCGGCCATTTCCAGACCCTCAGCCCTATGCAGAAACCGGGCCGATCTTCCTGCATGCCCAGGAATGCGAGCGTGCCGTCGGGACAAGGGAGCCGCCGGAGATCCTCGACAGCCCGGACTATATCGTGCGCGGCTATGGCGGCGATGATCGCATCGTCTACGGCAGCGGTGGCATCATCCCGACCGGAGCAATTGCCGCACGAGCCGAGACTTTGTTGGAGCGTGAGGACATTGCCTATGTGCATGTCCGCTCGGCGCGCAACAATTGCTATCAGTGCCGCATCGAGCGCGCATAAGATCAAGGGATTGGCGGCAGAAAGTCTCTGTCGCACTGCTGTCGCATAGACGCGCTAGAAAGCCAGTGTCGATCGATTGGCCGACCGCGGATGAACCGGCGGCAATCTCGATATCGAGGAAGCGGGGCTTTGGCTCCGCTTTTTTGTTGTCCGCGCTTCGCGCAAATCCTTCTCGCAACAAAAAAGCCCGCCGGCCAAGCCGACGGGCTTAGACTATTTGCCTGGAGGGCCTAGTTGAACTTGTACTTCGCGCCGATGCGGACGGTCTGGAAAGAAGCCTTGTCGGTCAGCGTACCATCCGGTGCACCAAATTCAGACGAGAAATCCTTCTTGGCGAATTGCGAATAGCGATATTCGAGACCGACGGTCATGTTGCTGGAGACTGCCGTTTCGAGGCCGCCACCCACCGTGAAACCGCTCTTGTTCCAATCGATGATGTCGCCGATCGGATCCGAACCGTGCAGGTCGAAATGTTGGTAGCTGTAGCCACCGATCACATAGGCCAGGGTCGATTCGTTGACCTTGGCACCGACACGGCCCAATGCGTCAAAGCCATAATCGGAGTCGAGTTTGACGGATGCGCCGAAAAAGTCGAGTTTCGATCGTATTCCGGAATAGCGGCCATCGATCTGCACGCCAGCAACCCAGGTGCCGAAATCGTAGTCGTAGCCGCCGCTCAACTCGCCGAACACGCCTTCGCTGCCTAAGCCATTGGCATCGACAGAGCCGCCACCAAAGTCGACGCCCAGCTTGTGAACAGCCGTTCCGGCGCCAAGCGCGCCACCAACATAGAAGCCGGTCCAACTGTACGTCGGAGCAGCGAATGAAGCCCCGCCGCCGTTCTGCGCGCCGAAGCGATAGTTGGCTGCGATATGGAAGGTGTGGGTGGACGGTTCCCCGTTCAACGAAACGCCACCAAAATCGATCAGCGATTTGTCGCCAAAGTTTGCGTAACGATATTCGGTCTTCAGCGTCCAGTTGCCGCGCAGCACGGTTTCCATGCCGACACCCAGCACATAGCCGCTGCGGTTTTCAGTGAACTCCAATCCTTCAGCACCGCCCGATCCATCAAGCTTGAAATGCTGCCAGCTGTATCCGCCGAGCACGTAGCCGAGTGTGCTCGGGTTGAGGAGATAGCCGGCACGCAGACCGACGTCGAAACCGTAGGAGTCAGTCAGGTCGATGTCGGCGCCTGGGAAGCTGATCGACGGGCCGATATTCCCGAAATTGGCATCGATAAAGCCGCCCAATAGGAAGCGCTCTGAAACCATATAGTCGTAGCCCGCGGTCAGTTCGCCGAATCCGCCATTACCGCCGACGCCGTTCAAGTCAAAGCCCGGCACGCTGAACTTGTGCACGCTGGCGCCGAAGCCGCCACCGATGCCGACATAAGCTCCGCTCCAGTTAAAACCGGACGCTTCCATCGGCTGCACCACGTCGGCGGCATGGGCCGCCGAAATCAAGGCCACAGCAGAAACAGCACCAAGAAGAATAGATTTCGCTGAAACGCGAAGAAACATAGCCCGTACCCCTAATCAATAAGCCCAAGATGTTCCTAGCAGGGAGTCGGCCAAGAGGGGTATGACAAAAATGCAACAATAGGGCGTAAAGTGCCCTTACGGCACACGCTTCGATGGTCCTCTGGGAAGCGGGTTGGCGCATCATTGCCCAAAGCAAAAAGCCCGCCGGAGCGAACCGGCGGGCAAGGGTGTGAGTTGACTTTTTCTGGGTATATTCCGGGTATATTAAGCCGCCAGCACTGCTTTCGGCTCGACCAGTTCGTAGCCGAGCGCTTCGGCGACCGCGCGGTTGGTGATCTTGCCCTTGTGGACATTCAGGCCGTTGCGCAGGTGATGGTCATCGACCAGAGCCTTCAGGCCCTTGTCCGCGAGTTGCAGACCATAGTGCAGCGTCGCGTTGTTGAGCGCGTGGGCCGAGGTGACCGGCACGGCACCTGGCATATTGGCAACGCAGTAGTGGATCACGCCGTCGACCTCGTAGGTGGGCTCGGCATGGGTGGTGGCGTGCGAGGTCTCGAAGCAGCCGCCCTGGTCGATGGCGACATCGACCAGTACCGAGCCCTTCTTCATGCCGGACAGCATTTCGCGGCTGACGAGCTTCGGTGCGGCGGCGCCCGGGATGAGCACGGCGCCGACGACGATGTCGGCCGAGAAGCATTCTTCCTCGAGCGCCTCGACGGTCGAGTAACGGGTGTGGACCCGGCCGGCGAAGAGGTCGTCAAGCTGGCGCAGGCGCGGGATCGAGCGGTCGATGATGGTGACATCGGCGCCAAGGCCGGCGGCCATACGGGCCGCGTGCAGGCCAACGACGCCGCCGCCAAGCACGGTGACCTTGCCCGGCAGCACGCCGGGTACGCCGCCGAGCAGCACGCCGCGGCCGCCATTGGCCTTCTGCAGCGCCGTGGCGCCGGCCTGGATCGACAAGCGGCCGGCGACTTCCGACATCGGGGCCAGCAGCGGCAGGCCGCCACGATCGTCGGTCACGGTTTCGTAGGCGATCGCCGTCACGCCCGAGGCGAGCAGGCCCTTGGTCTGCTCCGGATCCGGAGCCAAATGGAGATAAGTGTACAGGATCTGGCCTTCGCGCAGCTGTGCCCATTCATTGGGCTGCGGCTCCTTGACCTTGACGATCATGTCCGACTTGGCGAACACGTCGGCGGCCGTCTTGGCGATGATGGCGCCGGCGGCGCGGTAGGCGTTGTCATCGGCGCCGATGCCGGCGCCCGCGCCGGTCTCGACCAGCACTTCATGGCCATGGGCGACATATTCGCGTACCGAGCCCGGCGTCAGGCCGACACGGTATTCGTGGTTCTTGATTTCCTTGGGGCAGCCGATGCGCATTTTCTTCTCCTGATCCGGGCCCTTTTGGGCTCACTCCCTGTAGTGCTGGAGTGAACCATGAATCGGCGTGCAGGTGTTTGCGAATGCGCTTGCGTGGACGGGCCAGTTTCGATATTCGTTGCAAAAAATAGACGGATTTTCGCAGGAATCACGAGAAATGCCGCTCGACAGGATTGATATCGCCATTCTTGAGACTTTGCAGAAGGACGGGCGGATGCCGAACGCGGCCCTTGCCGAGAAGGTTGGCCTGTCGCAGTCGGCCTGCTCGCGGCGGCTCGACAATTTGGAGAAGTCCGGAACCATCCGCGGCTATCACGCCCGGCTGTCCAACGCGGCCCTTGGCCACCAGATGACGGCGATCGTCCACATATCGCTCTCCGGCCAGTTCGAAAAGACGCTGTCGGATTTCGAGGCGGCGATCAAACGCTGCCCCAACGTGCTGTCGTGCCACCTGATGTCGGGCGAGTACGACTATATCCTGAGGATCGCGGCCAAGGATCTCGTCGACTACGAGCGCATCCACAAGGAATGGCTGTCGGCGATGCCGCATGTGACGAAGATCAATTCGTCCTTCGCCCTGCGCGAAATCGTCGACCGGACGGCAATGGGTCTGAAGCCGGAGATGGCCTAGAGCCCTATACCGTGGCCGCCTCCGTCACGATCCGATCCATCGGGATGTCGTGCGGCTGCGGATAAATGGTGGCGATGCGCTGCAATTCGTAGCCGACACCGATGACCAGCGGCTTGAAGGGCATGGCGGCCAGCGTACGGTCGAAGAAGCCGCCGCCATAGCCCAGGCGATAGCTTGCCGGATCAATGCCGACAATGGGCGAGATGACGATGTCCGGCAGCACCGGATCACCTTCTGCCGGAATCGGGATGTTCCAGACGCCCTTTTCCAACCGGTCGCCCGGTTTGTAGGCGCGGAAGATCAGCGGTTGCCCTTTCTCGACCACGATGGGCAGCGCGGTGCGGCCGCCACGCTCATTGACGGACGCCATCCAGGGCCGCAGATCCGGCTCGCCGCGAAACGGCCAGTAAAGGCTGACCATACGGCCCGCGATCTCGCCGACAAGTGCATCCAGGCCGCCGGCGATGCGTTGCGACATTGCTGTTCGGGCGTCGGCTGAAACTTCAAGCCGGGCGGCGATTAGCCTTTCGCGCTCGGCTTTGCGCCAACGCCGCACGTCGGTCCAGTCGCTGAGTGGTGCCTGGAACGCAGGGTCGAGCTCGTGCATGAAGCAGGGCGGCGAAGAGTATTGCGCCGGGCCCTGGTTGTCATGATCGTTAGCCATGCCTCACCTCATCTCATGTTCGATGACGCTATACCTCGCGATACGATAGAACATGTGCATTCACGACATGGAACGACGAGTCTCAAGCACTGTCCTGCCATTGTTGCATTGCACAAGATACCTACATCTAGGGCAGGCAATCTTGCCCATCAGGGGTGAATCAAATGAGCGATGCCAGACATCATGTCGTCGTCGTCGGTGCCGGGTTCGGCGGTCTCGAATTCACCCGCGCACTGGCCGGTGCACCGGTGCGCGTCACCATGATCGACAAGCGCAACCATCATCTGTTTCAGCCGCTGCTCTATCAGGTGGCAACCACGGCGCTGGCAACCTCGGAGGTTGCCTGGCCGATCCGCCATCTCCTGCGCAAGCGCAAGGATGTGACGACACTGCTCGCCAATGTCACGGGTGTCGACCGGTCCGGCAAACGCGTTCTGCTCGACGACGGCAGCGCCGTCGCCTACGACACGCTGGTGCTCGCCACCGGCGCGCGGCATGCCTATTTCGGCCATGACGAATGGGAGCCTTTCGCGCCGGGCCTGAAGACTTTGGAGGATGCCACCACCATTCGGCGCCGCATTCTTCTGGCCTTCGAGCAGGCGGAGCGGGAATCTGACCCTGCCAGGCGCCAAGCGCTGCTGACCATTGTCATCGTCGGCGGCGGGCCGACCGGGGTCGAACTCGCCGGAACCATTGCCGAACTGGCACATGACACGCTGCGCGGCGAATTCCGCAACATCGATACGCGCCAGACGCGGGTGGTGCTGATCGAGGCCGGCGACCGCATTCTGGCCAATTTCGCGCCAAAGCTCTCCGACTACGCTCGGAAGGCGCTGGAACGGCTTGGCGTTTCGGTCGAGCTCGGCCGGGCCGTTACGCGCTGCGATGCCGACGGCGTGGTTTTTGGCGACACGATTCTGCCGGCCCGCACGATCCTGTGGGCAGCCGGCGTTGCCGCTTCGCCAGCCGCCGAATGGCTGGAAGTGAAGGCGGATCGGGCGGGCAGGGTGTTGGTCGAGCCTGATCTCAGCGTGCCCGGCAGCCCGGAGATTTTTGTCATCGGCGACGCCGCCCACGTGCTGCGGCCCGACGGGCGGCCCGTGCCCGGCGTCGCGCCTTCCGCCAAGCAGGAGGGACGGCATGTTGCCGCGACCGTCAAGGCCAGGCTTGCCGGCGACACCAGCCCGCGGCCTTTCCACTACAAGCACGCCGGCGATCTGGCGACGATCGGCAAGCGCGCCGCCGCCATTGATTTCGGCTGGATCAAGCTCACCGGTTGGCTTGCGTGGTGGCTTTGGGGCATTGCACATATCTATTTCCTGATCGGTTTTCGCAACCGGCTTGCGGTTTCGCTGAGCTGGCTATGGATCTACGTCACAGGCCAGCGCAGCGCCCGGCTGATCACCCAGGGCGACGACGACAAGACCTGACTTTCTTCACCGCGCCTTTCATCCGGCCGTCATCTGTTGTTGATGGATTGGCGTGCCGATGCGCGGGACTTCTTGAGTGGACTTGAGCTGATTTCAGCGCGAAGTTCGCTTCGGGGCAGGACTCGTCAGGTCGTTGAAGAAGGAGAAAACATGTCGCAACTGCTCCATCCCGTCTCTCGCCGTGGTCTCCTAGCCGGGGCCGCCGCCACAGGGGCGCTGATCGTGCTTCATCCCTTCTCCGCCCGGGCGCAGGCCAACCAGGCGCATCTAAGGATCATGGAAACCACCGATATCCATGTGAACGTGCTGCCTTATGACTACTACGCCGACAAAGCCAATGACACGATGGGCCTGTCGCGCACGGCCTCCCTCATCGACGCGGTGCGCAAGGAAGCCGCCAATTCGATGCTGATCGACAATGGCGACCTTTTGCAGGGCAACCCGATGGGCGACTACATCGCCTATGAGAAGGGCCTGAAGGAGGGCGATCTCCATCCGATCATGAAAGGCATGAACCTGCTCGGCTACGAGTGTTCGACACTGGGCAATCACGAATTCAACTATGGCCTGTCCTTTCTGGACAAGGTGCTGGCCGGCGCCAATTTCCCGTTCGTCTGCGCCAACCTGATCCGGGGTACCGAGCTTGCCGCCAACCCGCGCGACGACAAGCTCTACCTCAAGCCTTACGTAATCCTGGACAAGAAGATCAAGGACGGGTCAGGCTCGGAACAGCCGATCAGGGTCGGCATCATCGGTTTCGTGCCGCCGCAGATCATGGTCTGGGACCTCAAGAACCTCGAAGGCAACGTCAAGACACGCGACATTGTCGAAGCGGCGAGGGCGTGGGTGCCGCGGATGAAGGAGGAGGGCGCCGACATCGTCATCGCGCTCTCGCATTCCGGCATCGACGTCAAGCAGGGTGACATGATGGAGAATGCCTCGTTCTTCGTCGCCGGCGTCGAAGGCATCGACGCGGTCTTCACCGGCCACCAGCATCTGGTCTTCCCCGGCAAGAAAGATTTCCAGGCGCTCGAGGGCGTCGACGCACAGAAGGGGACGCTGCAAGGCAAGCCCGCCGTCATGGGCGGGTTCTGGGGCTCACATATGGGCCTGATCGACCTGATGCTGGAGCGCGACGGGTCGAAGTGGAAAGTGGTCTCGGCGACATCGGAGGCACGGCCGATCTTCGAGCGTGTCGACAACAAGAACAAGCCGACCGTCCCGGACGACAAGCGCATCATCGCCGCTCTCGAGCAGGACCACCAGGCGACGCTCGCCTATGTGCGCCGCCCTGTCGGCAAGACGTCCGCGCCGCTCTATTCCTATTTCGCGCTGGTCGCTGACGACCCGTCGGTGCAGGTCGTCAGCCAGGCGCAAACCTGGTACCTGAAGGACATATTGAAAAGCACACAGTGGAAGGACGTGCCGTTGCTGTCGGCGGCGGCCCCGTTCAAAGCCGGTGGACGCAACGGCGCCGATTACTATACCGATGTGCCGGCGGGCGACATCGCCATCAAGAACGTCGCCGACCTCTACCTCTATCCCAACACGGTGCGCGCCGTGGAAATCACCGGGGCTCAGGTCAAGGAATGGCTGGAAATGTCGGCCGGCATCTTCAACAAGATCGAGGCCGGGAAGGCCGACCAGGTCCTGATCAACACTGATTTTCCGTCCTACAATTTCGACGTCATCGACGGCGTCACCTACAGGATAGATCTGTCGCAGCCGCCGAAATACGATGCCAAGGGCGGCGTCGCCAATGCCGGTTCCAATCGCATTGTTGAGCTTATGTTCGACGGAAAACCGATTGATCCGGCAGCGAAATTCGTTGTCGCGACCAACAATTACCGGGCTGGCGGCGGTGGCAATTTCCCCGACATCAATGCCGCGAAGATCATCTACGAGGCGCCGGACACCAACCGCGACGTCATCGTCCGCTACATCGTCAGCCAGGGCACCATCAACCCGTCGGCCGACGACAACTGGTCGTTCGCGCCGTTGCCGGGAACCAGCGTCGTCTTCGACACCGGCGTCAAGGCAAAGGACGTCATCGCCGATGTGAAGTCGCTGAAGATCGAACCTGCCGGCGAGGGCGAAGCTGGCTTTGCCCGATATCGCATCCTTCTCTGATCAGCCGTCAAAGCTGGATGCGGTCAGCCTTGGAGGGGCCGGCGGCACGAATCGCCTGGCATGACAAGATCCAGCGCATCGATGGAAATGCCGCCCGCAAAAGGAAGTCGACGTGCGTACCCAGCTACGCCTTGTAGACCACCTGGCGCACATCGATGTAGCTGGCTCGGAAGCCGGCTTCGCAATAGTGCAGGTAGAACTCCCAGAGTTTCTTGAAACGATCGTCGAAACCGAGCGGTACGATTTTCTCCCAGGACCCTCGGAAACGCTGGCGCCATTCGGCAAGCGTACGGGCATAGTCCTCGGGGAAAACGCGTTCGCGCAGATGGGCAAGGCCGTGCGCGGCGCCAAGTGATTTCAAGATGGACGGCGTCGGCAGCATGCCGCCCGGGAAGACGTAGCGCTGGATGAAATCCGGCCTGGCGCGATAGGTGTCGTAGGCGGCTTCGTTGATGGTGATGATCTGCAGCCCAGCCATGCCGCCGGGCTTTAGGCAGTCCTTCATCTTGGAGAAGAACACCGGCCAGTATTTCTCGCCGACCGCCTCGAACATCTCGATCGAGGCGATGCGATCGTAGGTGCCCGTTTCGTCGCGGTAATCCTGCAACTTGATGTCGACCTTTTCGGCAAGGCCGGCCTTGGCGATGCGCGCCTTGGCGAAGTCGTGCTGCTCGCGGCTGATGGTCAATCCGGTAACCCGGCAACCGATTTCGCGTGCCGCGAATTCGGCAAAGCCGCCCCAGCCGCAGCCAATCTCCAGCACATGATCTTTCCCACCTATGCCGGTGTCCCTGGCCAGCGCCCGGTATTTGGCGGCCTGGGCGCTCTCGAGATCGTTGACGCCATTGGCGTAAAGCGCCGAGGAATAGGTCATGCTCGGGTCAAGCCATTCCTTGTAGAAGGCGTTGCCGAGATCGTAGTGCGCCGAGATATTACGCTTCGATCCGGTGCGTGTGTTCTCGTTGAACCAGTGACGGATGCGCTGGACTGTGTTGATGAGCCAGCTGGCGCCGCCGGCAACCCTTTCACCGAAGGCGGAGTTGACCACGAATAATTCCAGGAAGCTGGTGACGTCAGGGCTTTCCCAATCACCGTCCATATAGGATTCGGCAACACCAATTGTGCCGCCGGAAAAGGCGCGGCCCGGCAGGCGCCAGTTCTTGAGCACCAGTTCGGCATCGGGCCCCGGCGCCTTTCCGCCGACGAGAACGGCGCGGCCGTCCGGCATCCAGACTTTCAGCGAACCGCGCGGCAGGTTCATCGCCGCCGACAGCACCATGCGCGCCTTGGCCGGCAGGCCCTTGACGATCTCGGCGAAATTGAACTCGTCGAGCCTGACCGCGTCGCCCGGCGCTATGCCATGATGTTCCCCGTGTGTCATTCCAAGCCCCTGGATCTCCGTGGTGCCGGCGCGATCGCCGAGCCGCGGTTCTCTTGGTTCATCCGCCGGGTTCGAACGCCATTGCCTGGTCCCGGTAGCTTGCGGATCCGGCGACAGGCGGGCTCGAACGAAGCGCGCGCCCCTTAGCCAGAGCTTCAGCGCTTCCCGATGAATGCCTGCGCCAATCTTCCACGCCATGAGGCGGAACTTCAAGAGGCATGCCAAGAGCTGGACTGTGCCACGCGGGCGGCTGGCATCCGCCGCCTTGCGGCAGGCTGCTGCCCGAAATCGAAAACGTCTATGGCAGCCGCGGCGCTAGTGCGATAGCTTTAGCCATGCGTTATGTGATTGTCATTGCCGCCATCGCGTTCTTCCTGATCTGGGACGGTCTCTACAATCAGGGCCGGTATCTCGACGTCACGGTCAGGGAACTCTCCCATGTCGTGCGCTACGTCACCGGAAAAGCCTGATATCCCCTCTTGAGATAGCAGCCTGGCGCCTCATTTGAGGTGCTCACCGGTGTGAGACGAGGTCCAGCCCGATCGAGGCGCGTCGCAAGGACGCGTGGCGCCATGACCGGTTGACGCAAAGAGACCGCCGTCACAAAAGACCCCGACATTTCAGATCGAGGAGGCGGGATTGATCCGGCATATCGTTTTCTTCAGCGCGCGCCGCAAGGAAGATGTGGAAGCAGTTCGCACCGGACTGCTGGCGCTTGGGGACATTCCTCATTCCAGTCTCTTCGAGGTCACGTTGAACACCAAGGTCGACCCGCTGTCGGATGAAGTCGATGTCGTCGTCTACGCGGAATTTGCCGATGACGCGGCGCTGGCAGCCTACAAGTCGCATCCGCTCTATGCGCAGACCACCAGCAAGGTCAAACCATTGCGCGAGCTGCGCTATTCCGCTGATGTCGTCGCTGGAAGCTGATCCCGTGCCGGGGATAGCCTCATGTCAAGTCGAGTTGCGGCGGAAGGGAAAGTCCACGACTGTTTCAGGTGGTTGTTGCGGGGCCGCCGCCGGCGGCATTGCGATCAAGTCTTGAACCGATCTTCCGAATGATGCACATCGCGCTTCCATGACCTCGTCAGGCATTCATCCGCTCGATCATCTGGTTCTGCCGACGCAGAGCCTCGATGTGGCGCGTGCCCGGCTCAACGCCCTTGGCTTCGTCGTCGCTCCGACCGGCATCCATCCGTTTGGCACGGAAAACTGCTGCGTTTTCCTCGCCGACGGCACCTATCTGGAGCCGCTTGCGATCGGCCGTGAACAGGCTGCGACAGAGGCGGCTGCCGAGGGCAATGTCTTCGTTGCGCGCGATCGCCTCTATCGCGAAAGTCGTGGCAACGAGGGATTTTCCGCGGTGGTGCTTGGCACGGACAATGCCGATGACGACCATGAACGCTATGTCGAAGCGGGTCTGTCGGCGGGAGACAAGCTGAGCTTCTCCCGAGCCTTCACCGACACGGCGGGCAAAAGCGATACGGCGTCGTTCAAGCTCGCCTTTGCCGCGGCTCCCGGCCAAACGGACGCATTTCTTTTTGCCTGTCAGCGCATCAACGCGCCGAGAGTAGACCGAGGAGCCTTGCAGGCTCACCCCAATGGGGTCGACGGAATTGTCGAGGTGGTTGCAATCAGCAGCGCTTCCGCCGAGCAGCATCGGCTGATTTCAGTGGCGGTCAATGATCAGGCCGCCGATGCGCACGACGGCGTCTTTCATCTGCCGAACGCGGCCTTGACCGTGCTGGAGGCCGCCGCTTTCACGGCGCGCTTCGGCATACCGGCCGGTACGCCATCAGAATTGCACTTCGCCGCCGTGGTTTTTTCGATCCGCGACATTGGCGCCACCGCAGGCCTGCTTGCGGCCAATGCCGTCCAGCACGATATGTCGGGCAATGACATCATCGTGCGGCCGGCATCCGGGCAGGGCGCGGCTTTCATCTTTCGGGAGATCCCATGAGCAACCCCCTGGCGCCCAATTCGTCGGTAACCGTCGGCAACGTCGTCTTCGACAATGCGGGACCCCTGGCGCTGATCGCCGGCCCTTGCCAGTTCGAATCGCGCCAGCATGCCTTCGACATGGCCGGCACGCTGAAGGAGCTGACCGGCAGGCTCGGCATCGGCCTCGTCTACAAGACGAGTTACGACAAGGCCAATCGCACCTCGTTATCGGCGACGCGGGGTGCCGGCATGGATGCCGCGCTTCCCGTCTTCGACGAGTTGCGCAAGGAATTCTCGCTTCCCGTGCTGACCGATGTCCACACCGAGGAACAGTGCGCGATCGTGGCGCCGCATGTCGACGTGCTGCAGATTCCGGCCTTCCTGTCGCGCCAGACCGATATGCTGGTCGCCGCCGCGAGGACGGGCAAGGTCATCAATGTGAAGAAGGGGCAATTCCTCGCGCCCTGGGACATGAAGAACGTCGTCGCCAAGATCACCGGCTCGGGCAATGCCAATGTGCTGACCACCGAGCGCGGCGCTTCTTTCGGCTACAACACGCTGGTGTCGGATATGCGGGCGCTGCCTGTCATGGCCGAGATCGGCGCCCCGGTGATTTTCGACGCCACCCATTCGGTGCAGCAGCCGGGCGGGCAGGGCGGATCGTCTGGCGGGGAGCGCCGCTTTGTCGAGACGCTGGCCCGCGCGGCCGTTGCCGTCGGCGTTGCCGGCGTCTTCATCGAGACCCACCAGGACCCCGACAATTCGACTTCCTCCGACGGTCCCAACATGCTGCCGCTAAAGGATATGCCGGCACTGCTGGAAAGGCTGATGGCCTTCGACAGGATTGCAAAGGGCTGAAAAGCCAATGTCTTGTAGCGGATAAGCCCCGGTTGTAGGCTCGTCCGGCAAATGAGCGCTTTGGCAGGAGGAAGCCAATGTCCGTCGCCCGCGTCACCGAAATCACCTCGTCGTCCAGGAAAAGCTTTCAAGATGCCATCGAGAAGGGAATTGCGCGCGCCGCGAAGACCCTGAAGAACGTCGAAGGCGCCTGGATCCAAGACCAGAAGATCGTCGTCGAGGATGGCAAGATCGCAGCCTATCGCGTCAATATGAAGGTGACTTTCATCCTCGCGGAGTGATTGGGCAGCCCGCCAAAAAAGTCGGGAACTTTCGCCCGCGCCCCTCATTGTCAAAGTGCGGATTAACGACAACGAGGAGCAAACAATGACGACGCAAACAGGCCACACCGAAGCCATTGCCGCTTCGCGAGTCATCGGCACGACCGTCTACAACACCCAAGGCGACAGCATCGGCAGCATCGAGGACGTCATGCTCGACAAGACGTCGAACGGCATCATGTTCGCGGTGATTGGATTTGGCGGCTTTCTCGGCATTGGCGAGAAGTACCACGCCATCCCCTGGGCAAGCCTCGACTATGATGAGGCAAGGGGCGGCTATGTCATACCCTTCTCCAAGGAACAGCTGAAGGCAGCGCCTGCCCATTCCATCAACGAACTGGCCGGCGCGGATGGCGAGAGCGCGCGCGACGAGTCATACGAATATTACAAGGTCGCGCCCTACTGGCATTGACGCCACAATCGAAAAAAGGGGGTCGTTTCCACGGCCCCCTTTTTGATTCAAACGCAACGCTACTCGCTGATGTGCAAAGCCGGCAAAGACGCAATAGCCTTTGGCGGCGACTGCTGGTTGTGGCATGACGTCAGGAACGCCGCGGCGATCAGGAACAGACTGACAATACCGCTCAACTCAGACATGGCGAACCCCTCCTGTTTCGCCCCGCGATAACATTCCTAACCCGAAATGCGCGTCCGGTGGCATGACTTATGATGACAGGAAATTGCGCTTCGTGAATCGGGCGGGCGGCACTATTCGATCAGGCCCCGATTGCCTTTTGCGTCGCTTTGGCTAAGACGGGCGCGACGTTTTCTCCAGATCAATCGAGGACATCGCAATGACCGCCATCATCGACATTGTCGGGCGTGAAATCCTGGACAGCCGTGGAAACCCGACCGTCGAGGTCGATGTTGTTCTCGAAGACGGTTCGATGGGCCGCGCCGCGGTGCCGTCGGGTGCCTCCACCGGCGCCCACGAAGCCGTCGAGCTTCGCGACGGCGGCGCCCGCTACCTTGGCAAGGGCGTGCTCAGGGCCGTCGAGGCGGTCAATGGCGAATTGTTCGAGGCGATCGGCGGCATGGAAGCCGAAAACCAGATCCATATCGATCAGACCATGATTGAGCTTGATGGCACGCCCAACAAGAGCCGGCTCGGCGCCAACGCCATCTTGGGCGTTTCGCTGGCGGTCGCGAAGGCCGCGGCCGATGCCGCCGGCCTGCCGCTCTACCGCTATGTCGGCGGCACCAAGGCGCATGTCCTGCCCGTGCCGATGATGAACATCATCAATGGTGGCGCGCATGCCGACAATCCGATCGACTTCCAGGAATTCATGATCCTGCCGGTCGGTGCGCCGACGCTGCGCGAAGGCGTGCGCTGGGGCTCGGAAATCTTCCACACGCTGCGCAAGAAGCTGAAGGATGCCGGCCACAACACCAATGTCGGCGACGAGGGCGGCTTCGCCCCGAACCTGAAGAGCGCGCCGGTGGCGCTCGACTTCATCATGGAATCGATCGAGAAGGCCGGATTCAAACCAGGTGAAGAGATCGCGCTCGGCCTCGATTGCGCCGCGACCGAGTTCTTCAAGGACGGCAACTATGTCTATGAGGGCGAGAAGAAGACGCGCGATCCCAAGGCGCAAGCCAAGTACCTCGCCAAGCTCGCGGCCGACTATCCGATCATCTCGATCGAGGATGGCCTTGCCGAGGACGATTGGGAAGGCTGGAAGTACCTGACCGACCTGATCGGCAAGAATACGCAGCTCGTTGGTGACGATCTCTTCGTCACCAACACGGCGCGCCTGCGCGACGGCATCCGCATGGGCGTCGCCAACTCGATCCTGGTCAAGGTCAACCAGATCGGCTCGCTGACCGAGACGCTGGATGCGGTCGAGACCGCGCACAAGGCTGCCTACACCGCCGTCATGTCGCACCGTTCGGGCGAAACCGAGGATTCGACCATCGCCGATCTCGCCGTCGCCACCAATTGCGGGCAGATCAAGACCGGCTCGCTGTCGCGCTCCGACCGCATGGCCAAATACAACCAGCTGATCCGCATCGAGGAAGAACTCGGCAAGCAGGCGCATTATGCCGGCAAGTCCGTGATCAAGGGCTGATCCGGCCGCACATCGTTGATACGGAGAGGGCGGGACATCCCGCCCTTTTTTATTTCAGGCCGGCATGGCGGTCTCCCGTAACCGTCCGTTAAGCACAATCAGGCGAAAAGACTTCGAGCCGTTTGAGTTCGCGGCACGGGGAATCGGTTATGTGGACGCGTCAGCACAAGCAGAGAAACACCGGCCGGCTGATCATTCCCTCGCTGTGCGTGCTGTTCCTGGCTTATTTCGGCTTCCATGCCTATCACGGTGAATTCGGCATCAATTCGAAATACAAGCTTGAGGCCGAGACGGTTGCGTTGCAGGGTCAGCTCGATGCGATCAAGGCACGCAGGATGGAACTCGAGCGGCGCGTCAAGCTCATGCATGACGGCACGCTGGAGAAGGACATGCTCGACGAGCAGGCGCGCAAGGCACTCAATCTGTCGCAGGCCGACGAGATCACCATCATGCTGCCGGCTCCGGCGAAGTAACCAATTTCAGGTTAATCGCCAATATTTTCAATGATTTTAATTGCTTAGGCGCATGCCAGCTATGCAATTTCGACATGGCGGAACGCCTTTCTACGTGTTAGCCTCCCATAAATCGAAGGGGAGGGCGATCTCCCCGGAGCAGTTTGATCTTGCTCCAGTGTCCGCAAAGAGACGCCAACAGGGAGTGATGCATGGCCACCGCAGCCAGAAAAGCGCCTGCCAAATTGAAATCCGACGGCAAACCCGGTCTATCAGCACCCAAGCCTGTTGACTTCACCAAGGACGAAGAGCTTGCCGCCTACCGGCACATGCTGCTCATCCGCCGTTTCGAGGAGAAGGCCGGCCAGCTCTACGGCATGGGCTTCATTGGCGGTTTCTGTCACCTCTATATCGGCCAGGAAGCGGTCGTCACCGGCATGAAGATGGCGCTGATCGACGGCGATCAGATGATCACGGCCTATCGCGATCACGGCCACATGCTGGCGATGGAGCTGTCGCCGCGTGGCGTGATGGCCGAGCTGACCGGACGCCGCGGCGGCTTGTCCAGAGGCAAGGGCGGTTCCATGCACATGTTCTCCAAGGAGAAGCATTTCTATGGCGGTCACGGCATTGTCGGTGCGCAGGTGTCGCTTGGAACAGGTCTGGCGTTTGCCAACCGCTACCGCGACAACAACAATGTCTCGCTGACCTATTTCGGCGACGGCGCCGCCAACCAGGGCCAGGTCTATGAAAGCTTCAACATGGCCTCGCTGTGGAAGCTGCCGGTGATCTACATCATCGAGAACAACCGCTACGCCATGGGCACCTCGGTGTCGCGCTCTTCGGCGGAAACCAATTTTTCGCATCGTGGCGCGTCGTTCAAGATTCCGGGCATCCAGGTCGACGGCATGGATGTGCGTGCGGTGAAGGCGGCCGGCGATCTGGCTACCGATTGGTGCCGTGCCGGCAACGGGCCGATCATTCTCGAAATGCAGACTTATCGCTATCGCGGCCACTCGATGTCCGACCCGGCGAAATACCGCTCCAAGGAAGAAGTCCAGAAGATGCGCTCCGATCATGATCCGATCGAGCAGGTCAAGGCGCGGCTCATCGAGAAGAAGTGGGCGACCGAGGACGAACTCAAAACCGTCGACAAGGAGGTTCGCGACATCGTCGCCGACGCCGCCGAATTTGCCCAGCACGACGCGGAGCCGGATCCGTCCGAGCTCTGGACCGATATCGTATTGTAAGGGAGGGCCAGGACATGCCGATCGAAATTCTCATGCCCGCCCTCTCGCCGACCATGGAAGAGGGCAATCTTTCCAAGTGGTTGAAGAACGAGGGCGACAAGGTCGTCGCCGGCGACGTCATTGCCGAGATCGAAACTGACAAGGCGACGATGGAAGTCGAAGCCGTCGACGAAGGTACGCTGGGCAAGATCCTGATCGCCGCCGGCACCGAAGGCGTCAAGGTCAACACGCCGATCGCCGTTCTGCTGCAGGATGGCGAAAGTTCTGGCGACATCGACAAGGCCTCCAAGGCGGCTCCCGCCTCGACGCAAGACGCGGTGTCAACTGGTGGGCAGCGCGCCGACGCGGCCGAGGAAGGCTCGCAACGGGCGCCGCAGGATGCTGGAGAGGCGCCGAAAGCCTCCGTCCCCGCCGCCCCGGTGGTCAACCTCGCTGCCGATCCGGACATTCCTGCCGGCACCGAAATGGTCTCGACCACGGTGCGCGAGGCGCTGCGTGATGCCATGGCCGAGGAAATGCGCCGCGACGGCGATGTCTTCGTCATGGGTGAGGAAGTCGCCGAATACCAGGGCGCCTACAAGATCACACAGGGCTTGCTGCAGGAATTTGGGCCGCGGCGCGTCGTTGACACGCCGATTACCGAGCATGGTTTTGCCGGCGTTGGTGTCGGCGCGGCGATGGCTGGGCTGAAGCCGATCGTCGAGTTCATGACCTTCAACTTCGCCATGCAGGCGATTGACCAGATCATCAACTCCGCCGCCAAGACGCTTTATATGTCGGGCGGCCAGATGGGCGCGCCGATCGTGTTCCGCGGGCCAAATGGCGCGGCGGCCCGCGTCGCGGCGCAGCACTCGCAGTGCTATGCCGCCTGGTACAGCCACATTCCAGGCCTGAAGGTCGTGATGCCGTATACGGCCGCCGACGCCAAGGGCCTGCTCAAGGCAGCGATCCGCGATCCGAACCCGGTCATCTTCCTCGAGAATGAAATCCTCTACGGCCAGTCCTTCGACGTTCCGAAGCTGGACGACTTCGTGCTGCCGATCGGCAAGGCGCGCATCCACAAGGCAGGCAAGGATGTCACCATCGTCTCCTTCGGCATTGGCATGACCTATGCGGTCAAGGCTGAAGCCGAGCTGCGCGGCATGGGGATCGACGCCGAGATCATCGACCTCAGGACTATCCGTCCGCTCGATCTCGACACCGTCATCGCCTCGGTCAAGAAGACCAACCGGCTGGTCGTGGTCGAAGAAGGCTACCCGCAGAATTCGGTTGGCGACCACATCGCCAACCAGGTCTCGCAGCGCGCCTTCGATTTCCTCGACGCACCGGTCATCACCATTGCCGGCAAGGACGTGCCGATGCCTTATGCGGCGAACCTCGAAAAACTGGCTTTGCCGAATGTCGGCGAGGTCATCGAGGCCGTCAAAGCCGTCGCATATCGCTGAACCGGGTGGGAGGACAATATGCCAATCAACATCACCATGCCGGCGCTCTCGCCCACTATGGAAGAGGGCAATCTTTCCAAGTGGCTGGTCAAGGAAGGCGACAAGATTTCGCCCGGCGACGTGATCGCCGAGATCGAAACCGACAAGGCGACGATGGAGGTCGAAGCCGTCGATGAGGGCACGGTTGCCAAGCTCGTCGTGCCGGCCGGAACCGAAGGGGTCAAGGTCAACGCGCTGATCGCGGTGCTTGCGGCGGAAGGCGAAGATGCCGGCGCCGCGGCGAAAAGCGGCGGCGCCACACCGGCGAAAGCCGAAGCTCCGAAAGCCGAAGCGCCGAATGCTGAAGCGCCAAAGGCCGAGGCCCCAAAGGCGCAGGCGGCTCCGGCCGCCAATGGCAACGCGGCTGGCGACCGCACCTTTGCATCGCCGCTTGCCCGCCGTATCGCCAAGGACGCTGGCGTCGACGTCTCTGCGGTCACCGGCACCGGCCCGCACGGCCGCGTGGTCAAGGCTGACGTAGATGCCGCGATTGCCGGTGGTGGCGCCAAGGCGGCACCGGCTGCCAAGGCTCCGGCCGGCGCGCCTGCCTCCGCCCCGGCGGTAAAGGCGATGTCGGACGAGCAGGTGCTGAAACTGTTCGAGGAAGGCTCCTACGAACTCGTCCCGCACGACAATATGCGCAAGACCATCGCGCGGCGCCTGGTCGAAGCAAAAACCACCATCCCGCATTTCTATCTGACGCTCGACTGCGAACTCGACGCGCTGCTGGCTTTACGCACTCAGCTCAATGCCGCGGCACCGGTGAAAAAGACCGACAAGGGTGAGGCGCCCGTCTACAAGCTGTCGGTCAACGACATGGTCATCAAGGCGATGGCGATGGCGCTGAAGGCGGTGCCGGATGCCAATGCCTCATGGACCGAGAGCGCCATGGTCAAGCACAAGCATGCCGATGTCGGCGTCGCCGTTTCGATCCCCGGTGGCCTGATCACGCCGATCATCCGGCATGCCGACGAAAAGACGCTGTCGGTCATCTCCAACGAGATGAAGGACCTGGCCAGCCGCGCCCGCAGCCGCAAGCTGAAGCCGGAAGAATATCAAGGCGGCACGACCGCCGTTTCCAATCTCGGCATGTTCGGCATCAAGGACTTTGCCGCCGTCATCAACCCGCCGCATGCGACGATCCTGGCGGTCGGCGCCGGCGAGGAGCGGGCGGTGGTCAGGAACGGCGAGATCAGAATAGCCACCGTGATGTCGGTGACGCTGTCGACTGACCATCGTGCGGTTGATGGCGCGCTGGGGGCCGAACTGCTGGTCGCCTTCAAGAAGCTGATCGAGAATCCGATGGGCATGCTGGTCTAGGAAAGGGAAAGGCTGTGCGGATATTCTTCACCAGCCTTTTCGCCTTTTTGATTTCCGGCTTGGCCGGCGGCCTTATCGCGCAATGGTTGGCTGTCGCCACCGGCGCCGAGGAAGAATACATCATCGTCTTCATGTTCTCGGTGCTGGTGACTTTTGTCGCCACCTTCATCTTCTTCGTTGCGCAATTGACGAACGATCCGGTCGCGGCCGTTGCCAGGGCGGGCAAGTGGACGCTGATTGCCTTTGTGGCGCTTCTCGTCCTGCTGGTCGCGCTGATCCTCTACAGCGACAGCAGCGCCGCGGTGGTCAGGAAAGACATACCGATGGTTGCCGGTCTCGGTCTGCCGGGCCTGGTGACGATCGTCATCCATTGGTTGTTCGTACGCTGGCGCGTGAAGCGCGGCGTGGCCGACACAAAGGCAGGTTGAACGGATGAAGACGGTGCTTTGTTACGGCGACTCGCTGACCTGGGGCTACAATGCCGAGGGCGGCCGTCATGGGCTCGGGGATCGCTGGCCAAGCGTCCTGCAAGCAGGCCTCGGCGGAGGCGTTCAAGTCGTCGCCGAGGGGCTCAATGGCCGCACCACCGCCTTCGACGATCATCTGGCCGGAGCCGATCGCAACGGCGCGCGGCTGCTGCCGACAGTGTTGACGACGCATGCGCCGATCGACCTGATCGTCATCATGCTCGGCGCCAATGACATGAAGCCATGGATCCATGGCAACCCAGTTGCCGCCAAGCAAGGCATCCAGCGGCTTATCGATATCGTGCGTGGCCACGACTACCCGTTCGACTGGCCGGCGCCACAGATACTGATCGTTTCGCCGCCTCTTGTCAGCCGCACCGAAAATACCGACTTCAGGGAGATGTTCGCCGGCGGCGATGAGGCCTCGAAGCAGCTTGCGCCGCAATACGCCGCACTCGCCGACGAGGTCGGCTGCGGCTTCTTCGACGCTGGCACGGTGGCGCAAACAACACCTCTCGATGGCGTCCACCTCGATGCCGAGAATACGCGAAACATTGGCGAGGCGCTGACGCCGGTCGTGCGCGTCATGCTGGAATTGTGATTGAAGGAGAAACCCGTGGCTGAGAACTATGACGTCATCATCATCGGCTCCGGCCCCGGCGGCTATGTCACCGCGGTGCGCTCCGCCCAGCTCGGCTTCAAGACGGCGATCGTCGAGCGCGAGCATCTAGGCGGCATCTGTCTGAATTGGGGCTGTATTCCGACCAAGGCGCTGCTGCGGTCGGCCGAGATCATGCATTATTCCGATCATCTGAAGGATTACGGCCTGAAGCTCGATGGCGGCAAGATCAGTGCCGATACCGCTGCCGTCGTCGATCGGTCGCGAAAAGTGTCGCTCAGGCTCAATGGCGGCGTCGCCTTCCTGATGAAGAAGAACAAGGTCGACGTCATCTGGGGTGAGGCCAAGCTGACAAAACCAGGCGAGATCGTCGTCTCCAAGACGGCCAAGAAGCCGATGGAGCCGCAGCCGCCGGTGCCGAAAGGCGTCAAGGGCGAGGGCACCTACACCGCCAAGCACATCATCCTGGCGACCGGCGCCCGGCCGCGCGCTCTGCCCGGCATAGAGCCGGACGGCAAGCTGATCTGGACTTATTTCGAAGCCATGGTGCCGAAGGAGATGCCGAAGTCGCTGCTGGTGATGGGCTCAGGCGCCATCGGCATCGAATTCGCCTCCTTCTATCGCACAATGGGCGCCGACGTCACGGTCGTCGAGCTGCTGCCGGCGGTGATGCCGGTCGAGGATGCCGAAGTCTCGAAATTCGCGCAAAAGCAGTTCGAGAAGCAAGGCATGAAGATCATCCTCGAGGCCAAGGTAACCAAGGTCGAGAAGGGGACGAACTCGATTACCGCGCATGTCGAGATGAAAGACGGCAAGGTCGAGAAGATCACCGCCGATCGCATGATCTCGGCCGTTGGCGTCCAGGGCAATATCGAGAACCTCGGCCTTGAAGCACTCGGTGTTAAGACCGAGCGCGGTTGCGTGGTCATAGACGGTTATGGCAAGACCAATGTGCCTGGTATCTACGCCATCGGCGATGTCGCCGGTCCGCCCATGCTTGCTCACAAGGCCGAGCACGAGGGGGTCGTGTGCGTCGAGAAGATCGCGAATTTCCCCGGTGTTCATGCCACGGACAAGCTCAAGATCCCCGGCTGCACCTACTGCAATCCGCAGGTCGCCTCGGTTGGACTGACGGAAGCAAAAGCCAAGGCCGAGGGCAAGGATATCCGCGTCGGCCGCTTCCAGTTCGGGGCCAACGGCAAGGCCATCGCGCTTGGCGAAGACCAAGGCTTCATCAAGACCATCTTCGACAAGAAGACCGGTCAGTTGCTCGGCGCACACATGGTCGGCGCCGAAGTCACGGAACTGATCCAGGGTTTTGTCGTGGCGATGAACCTCGAAACCACCGAGGAAGAGCTGATGCACACCATCTTCCCGCATCCGACGCTATCCGAGATGATGAAGGAAAGCGTGCTAGACGCCTATGGCCGCGCCTTGAACGCATGATAGATTCCCCGCGGGAGACTCAGCTGTCAAAGCCGTGGGATCTCGACGGCGAGGCAGTTCGTTTCCCAATGCATTTTTACTGGCGCAAGGAGAAGGCATATGCACTTGAACGGCGTGGGCTGGATCGCAGCAATCATCATCGGCGGCCTGGCAGGCTGGTTGGCCGAAATGGTCATGAAGAGCAACACCGGCATATTCATGAACATTATCATGGGCATCGTTGGCGCGGTGGTGCTGAATGCAGTCCTGCAGGCCCTCAACATCGGCGTATTCGGCGTCGGCTGGACCGCTTATCTGATCACCGGATTCATCGGTGCCTGCCTGCTGATCTGGGTAGGTCGCCTGGTGCGCCGTTAGTCGATATCGTTTTCGGCTATGCGAAAACGGTTGTAGCGGCATGCGCCGCTGCAGCCTTTTTCTTTGTCCCGAAAAGTCCTAGATGACGTTAAAGTGACGATCGCCGACGGGCGGTCGCAAGAAAGGCCAGGGTTCAGATGGTCACTGTCCTCGACACGATCGCCAACGCGCCGCGGCTGCGGCATCCCGAGAAGGCCCACAAGCCCGACCAGGAGGTATTGCGCAAGCCGGACTGGATCCGCGTCAAGGCGCCGGTGTCGAAGGGATATGCCGAGACACGTGAGATCGTGAAATCGCACAAGCTGGTGACCGTATGCGAAGAGGCCGGTTGCCCGAACATCGGCGAGTGCTGGGAAAAGAAGCACGCCACCTTCATGATCATGGGCGAGATCTGCACGCGCGCCTGCGCCTTCTGCAATGTCGCCACTGGCATCCCGACCGCACTCGACTCCGACGAGCCCGCGCGTGTCGCGCATGCCGTCAAGCAAATGGGCCTCAGCCACGTCGTCATCACCTCCGTTGACCGCGACGATCTCGACGATGGCGGTGCGCAGCACTTCGCCGATGTCATCCGTGCGATCCGGGCGGCAACGCCTCTGACGACGATCGAAATCCTGACGCCCGATTTCCTGCGCAAGGAAGGCGCACTGGAGATCGTCGTGGCGGCCCGGCCCGACGTCTTCAACCACAACCTCGAAACCGTGCCGTCGAATTATCTTAAGGTCCGGCCGGGCGCCCGCTATTTCCACTCGATCCGGCTGCTGCAGCGGGTCAAGGAACTCGATCCGTCGATTTTCACCAAGTCCGGCATCATGGTCGGCCTTGGCGAGGAGCGGAACGAAATCCTGCAATTAATGGACGATCTGCGTTCGGCCAATGTCGACTTCATGACCATCGGCCAATACCTGCAGCCGTCGAAGAAGCACCACCCGGTGATCCGCTTCGTCACGCCGGAGGAATTCAAGTCCTTCGAGACGATCGGCAAGACAAAGGGTTTCCTGCTGGTGGCATCGAGCCCGCTGACACGCTCTTCGCACCATGCCGGCGACGATTTCGCCCGGCTGCGCGCCGCGCGCGAAGCGCAGCTCCAGAAATTGGTCTAACGCCGGTTTCATGCCGAAATTCGAAGCCACCCGCCGCGTCGCCCACACGCCTGAGCAGATGTTCGCGCTGGTCGCCGACATCGAAACTTACCCGCAATTCCTGCCGCTTTGCGAAGCGTTGGCGGTCCGCTCGCGCAAGGAGCGTGACGGCCGCACCATCCTCGTGGCCGACATGAGCATCGGCTATAAGGCGATCCGGGAGACTTTCACGACGCAGGTGCTGCTCAAGCCCGACGAACATGCCATCGACGTGAAGTATATTGACGGCCCGTTCAAATATCTGAGCAATGTCTGGCGGTTCGAGCCGGATGATGCCGGTTGTGCCGTGCGCTTCTTCATCGACTATGAATTCAAGAGCCGCATCCTGGGTGCGCTGATGGGCACGATGTTCGATCGTGCCTTCCGCATGTTCGCCGAGGCTTTCGAAAAGCGCGCCGACATCATCTACGGCAAGAAACCGGCGGCCTGACTCTCGCCAAGCGCCTGCAAGCCGATCTCAAGTGCATGATGGACGGTTTCCCGGCGGATGAAGTCACGGCCATTGTCGGCAAACAGCTTGTGTTCAGCCGTCACGGGTCGGCCGTTCACCGCGATGCCAAACCAGACCAGCCCGACCGGCCTTTCCCTGGAACCGCCACCCGGACCGGCAATGCCGGTGACGGCCAGCGCCAGCCCGGCACGCGAACGGGCGAGCGCTCCGGCGGCCATCTCGATGGCTGTCTCGCGGGAGACCGCACCATGCACCTCGAGCGTGGCGGCGCGAACGCCGAGCATGTCCATCTTGGCTTCATTGGAATAGGTGATGAAGCCGCGATCGACCACGGCGGAAGAACCGGCAATGTCGGTCAGCGCGGCGATGATCATCCCGCCGGTACAGCTTTCCGCGGTCGCCAGCATGATGCCGCGCTGCCGGCACGCCTCAAACAGGGCGATTGCCAGTTCGCTGTTGGTCATCCCGGAACCTCGCCTGGAAACACCACACTGGCGGTGGCGATCGCCGCGATACCTTCCTCGCGACCGACAAAGCCGAGCTTCTCGTTGGTTGTCGCCTTGACCGAGATGCGGTCGGCGGAAATGCCCAGCATCAGCGAAAGGACTGATGTCATCGCCTCGCGGTGCGGGCCGACGCGCGGCGCCTCGCAGATCAGCGTGATATCGGCATTGGCGATGCGTCCGCCGCGCTCGCGCACCAGTCTTGCCGCATGTTCGACGAATATCCGCGATGCAGCGCCTTTCCACTGCGGATCGGACGGAGGAAAGTGCGTGCCGATGTCGCCGGCCCCGCAGGTCGCCAGCAGCGCGTCGGTCAGGGCGTGCAGGCCGACATCCGCGTCGGAATGGCCCGACAATTTCCTGTCATGCGGGATGGCGACGCCACAAAGCGTAACATGGTCGCCGGGCTCGAAGGCGTGGACATCATAGCCATTGCCGGTGCGGATGTCGGGAAAGTGTGTCCGCTCGCTGGAAAGTCGCTGGTGCGCCATGGCGATATCCCGTGCCCATGTGAGTTTGACATTGTCGGGCGATCCAGGAACGAGCTTCACCGGCATTTGCATCCATTCGGCGATCGACGCGTCGTCGGTAAAGTCGGATTTGCCGCTGTTATAGGCTTGCTCATGCATCGTCATGATCGCGAGGAAGGGAAAGCCTTGCGGTGTTTGCGCCGCGTGCAGCCCGCTCCGTGGCACCGTTTCGCCGACCATGCCGGTCGCCGATTCGCGTTTCAGCGTATCGGCGACCGGCAGGGCGGGAAGAGCGCCTTCACGTTCGCCGATGGCCGCGATGGTGCGGTCGATCAGATCCATGTCGACAAAGGGGCGCGCGGCGTCGTGGATGAGGACCTTGTCCGGCGCGTAGCTTCTCAGCGCCTGCAGCCCGAGCCGAACCGAATCCTGCCTGGTCGCGCCTCCGGCAATTGCCGTTACCCGATCCGCATCGGTTCCGACCGCTTGCTGAAAAAGCTCGCGGTCCTCTGCATGGATCGCCACGACAATCCGGCCGATGAGTGGGTGCGCCAGAAAAATGTCTATCACACGAGCGATAACGGCGCGTCCGCCAATTCGTTGATATTGCTTCGGACCATCGGTTTGTCCGGCGCGCGCGCCGCGGCCGGCCGCGACGATAACCACCGCGACTTTGCCACCCGGATCCGGAGCCTGATTTTCGGTTGCGCCAGTCATGCAGTCCGGTCCTAGTCGCGGCCAAGGCCGAAGGCCAGCATTTTCCCAATTGCGCCTTAATGTGGCGTCATTCCGCGTTGCACATTTCTCTCGATCTGGCTAGAGAATGTGCAACGAATGGACGTGCTTGGTTTTTGTGCATGGTTAACTTGACCGGATTGGCCCAGCCTCTCGACGTCGGCGGCGTCAGAATACGCAACCGCGTCTTCCTCGCGCCAATGTCGGGGATCACGGACGAGGCGTTCAGGCAGCGCGCCCATGGGCATGGCGCAGGCCTGGTCGTGTCCGAAATGGTGGCCAGCGGCGAGCTCGCCAAGGGCAGGGCGGGTTGTGGCCTGCGGATACGCCATTCCGGATTGCCCGTCCATATGGTGCAGCTTGCCGGGCGCGAGGCCAAGCATATGGCCGAAGGCGCGCGGATCGCCGCCGGCGAGGGCGCCGACATCATCGACATCAACATGGGCTGCCCGGCCAAGAAGGTCACCGGTGGCTATGCCGGTTCGGCATTGATGCTGGATTTAGACCACGCGCTCTCGCTGATCGAGGCCGTGGTAGGCGTGGTCCAGGTGCCGGTGACGGTCAAGATGCGGCTGGGTTGGGACGAAGGCGTGCTCAACGCTCCTATCCTGGCGCGCCGGGCCGAGCAGGCGGGCGTCAGGATGGTCACGGTCCATGGCCGCACACGCTGTCAGTTCTACCAGGGCAAGGCGGACTGGCGCGCCATCGCTCGCGTCAAGGAGGCTGTTTCCATTCCGGTCGTCGCCAATGGCGATGTCTGCTCCCCAAGCGAGGCAGCCGCCGTTCTCGAACAGTCCGGCGCCAATGCGTTGATGGTCGGCCGCGCCCATTATGGCGCGCCGTGGGTCGCCGGCGGCATCGCTGCGGCTGCCGCCGGGACATTTTCGCCCGGCATTCCCCAGACCCCGCAAGCGCTTACCGACTATGTCGCCGCCCACTACGAGGACATGCTGGCGCTTTACGGCATCGAGAGCGGCCTGCGCCAAGCGCGCAAGCATCTGGGCTGGTATCTCGACCGACATGCCGAGGGTGTCGCTGGCGAGAGTAGGAAAGCGATATTGACCGCGTCCGAACCGGCCCGCGTCATTGCCTTGCTGCGTGACGTGTTTTCGCGCGATCCGCAAACCTTGAACCTGCGGAGCGCCGCATGACCGCAACCCCTGGCCAAGGCGTTGAAATGGCGGATGCTGCCCAGATCGTGCTAAACACGATCCGCCGCCCGGTGATCATGATCAGCGAGGAAGGCTTCATCACCTTCGCCAATGCCGATGCCGAGGACTTCTTTCGCTCCAGCGCGACCATGCTGGCGCGCAACACCCTGTCCAAGCTCATACCCTTCGGCAGTCCGCTGCTGACACTGGTCGACCAGGTGCGCGAGCGCCGCGCGCCCGTCAACGAATATCGGGTCGACGTTTCGTCGCCGCGCCTCGGCATCGAAAAGGTCGTCGATCTCTATGTCGCGCCGGTACCGGAGTTTCCGGGCTCCGTCGTGGTCATGTTCCAGGAGCGGTCGATGGCCGACAAGATCGACCGGCAGATGACGCATCGCGGCGCCGCGCGCTCGGTGACCGGTCTGGCGGCGATGCTGGCGCATGAGATCAAGAACCCGCTCTCCGGTATCAGGGGGGCGGCTCAGCTGCTCGAGCTGTCCGCTTCCGATGAGGATCGCGCGCTGACGCGGCTGATCACCGATGAGACGGACCGTATCGTGTCGCTGGTCGACCGCATGGAGGTGTTTTCCGACGAGCGGCCGATCGACCGCTATCCCGTCAACATCCATGTGGTGCTCGATCACGTGAAAGCGATCGCAAAGAACGGTTTCGCTAGGAAAATCAAGATACTGGAGGACTATGATCCATCATTGCCTCCGGTGTTTGCCAATCGTGATCAGCTGATCCAGGTGTTCCTTAATCTGATCAAGAACGCCGCCGAGGCAATCGGTAGCGACCCCCAGGGCGAGATCGTGCTGTCCACCGCCTTCCGGCCCGGTATTCGCGTTTCGGTTCCGGGGACGCAGGACCGCGTGTCGCTGCCGCTGGAGTTTTGCGTGCGCGACAATGGTTCCGGCGTGTCGGAGGATATCCTGCCGATCCTGTTCGATCCCTTCATCACCACCAAGCCGAACGGCTCGGGGCTCGGGCTGGCGCTGGTCGCCAAGATCGTCGGTGAACATGGCGGCATCATCGAATGCGATTCGACGCCGCGCGCGACAACATTCCGGGTTCTGATGCCGGCCTGGAAGGAAACGGCGCTTGGCGCTGATCAAGACGGTGAAGGAGACCGCAAATGACCGTTCGCGGCAATATTCTGGTCGCCGACGACGACGCTGCGATCCGCACCGTTCTCAATCAGGCCTTGTCGCGTGTCGGTCACGAGGTGCGCGTCACCTCCAACGCCTCGACCCTGTGGCGCTGGGTGGCGGCTGGCGAGGGGGATCTCGTCATCACCGATGTCGTGATGCCGGACGAGAACGCTTTCGATATGCTGCCGCGCATCAAGAAGGCACGGCCGGAACTGCCCGTTATCGTCATGAGTGCCCAGAATACTTTCATGACGGCGATCCGCGCCTCCGAAACGGGCGCCTATGAGTATCTGCCGAAGCCTTTCGACCTGACCGAACTCCTTAACATCGTCAACCGCGCTTTGTCCGAGCCCCGGCGGCCGAAGATCGATGCCAGGCAAGAAGAGCCGCCCGAAACGATGCCGCTGGTCGGCCGTTCGGCAGCCATGCAGGACATCTACCGCATGCTGGCGCGCATGATGCAGACCGACCTGACGGTGATGATTTCGGGCGAATCGGGCACCGGCAAGGAACTGGTGGCGCGCGCGCTGCATGAATATGGGCGCCGTCGTGGCGGCCCGTTCGTTGCCATCAACATGGCGGCTATCCCGCGCGATCTCATTGAATCGGAACTGTTCGGTCACGAGAAGGGCGCCTTCACCGGCGCGCAGAGCCGCTCGACCGGTCGCTTCGAGCAGGCGGAGGGCGGCACGCTGTTCCTCGACGAGATCGGCGACATGCCGATGGAGGCGCAGACGCGCTTGCTGCGCGTCCTGCAGCAGGGCGAGTACACGACCGTCGGCGGCCGCACGCCGATCAAGACCGATGTGCGCATTGTCGCCGCCACCAACAAGGACCTGCGTACGCTGATCAACCAGGGCCTCTTCCGCGAGGATCTTTTCTACCGTCTCAATGTCGTGCCGCTCAGGTTGCCGGCCCTGCGCGAACGCTCCGAGGATGTGCCCGATCTGGTGCGCCATTTCTTCAAGCTCGGCGAAATGGAGGGGCTGCAGACCAAGCGCATCTCTTCCGGCGGCATCGAACTGATGAAGCGCTATCCCTGGCCAGGCAATGTGCGCGAGCTGGAAAACCTGGTCCGCAGGCTCGCCGCGCTTTATTCGCAGGACGAGATTTCCGCCGAGATCATCGAGACGGAGCTCAAGACAGGCGAACGCCCCGTGGTACCAGGCGGCGGCAACCTCATTCCCGACGATCTTTCCATCGGGCAGGCGGTGGAGCACTTCCTGCAGCGCTATTTCGCCTCCTTTGCGGGCGAATTGCCGCCTGCCGGTCTGTACGAGCGTATCTTGTCCGAAGTCGAATATCCGTTGGTGCTGGCTTCGATGACGGCAACCCGCGGCAACCAGATCAAGGCCGCCGAGCTCCTGGGACTCAACCGCAACACCCTGCGCAAGAAGATTCGCGAATTGGGCGTCAACGTTTACAAGTCCTCCCGCCAGACCTGAGCCCGCGCTGCATACAGGATCTTTTCAGGGGACCGACCGGGGAAAGAGTCCTGTAGTTGTCACACTTGTTGCATAATCGCCACAATGCGTTGCATAGATCGGACGCAATCACTGGCTCTAGACGGCGACATGGCTCCGCAGACACCTGTACTCAACAAACCGCTCTTCAGCGAACCTGGCGCGCGCGACGGGCGCCGGCTGCTGGCACTCCCCGGCGTGGTGGCGGTCGTCGGTGCCTTGGTCATGGCGGCTATTTCGTTCGCCATCCTGGTCGGTGCGACACCGATTGCGCCTGACGCCAAAACGACCTGGGCGCTGATCGCTCTCAACGCCGCCTTCGTGCTCTTCCTCATCGCGCTGGTTGGACGCGAGGTGCATCGCATCGTCATGGCGCGCCGGCATGGCAAAGCGGCTTCTCGGCTGCATGTGCGCATCGTTGCCATGTTCGCTCTCGTCGCCGCCATTCCCGCCATCATGGTGGCGATCATCGCCTCGATCACGCTCGATATCGGCCTTGATCGCTGGTTCGAAATTCGCACCAAGACGATCGTCAATTCGTCCCTGTCGATCGCCGACGCCTATGTGCAGGAGAACGCGCGCAACCTGCAGGGTACGACGTTGTCGATGGCCTACGATCTCGATGCGTCGCGAACGCTCTACGGCCTCGATCGCACCGGCTTTCTCGATCTCATGAACAAGGAAGCCGTGGGGCGCTCGCTGGCGCATGCCGCGCTGATCAAGCCCGATGGCTCCTTCGTCATGAGCGCCAAGACCGATGCCGATTTCGCCATGCCGGAACCGCCGGAAGGAGCGGTGGCCACCGCCACCGACGGCAAGCCGGTGCTGATCGAGCCGCGCACGCGCAACATCATGGGCGCCATCGTCAAGCTGCGCGAGCTCGATGGCCTCTATCTCTACACCATCCGTCTGGTCGACCCCGAGGTGATCAAGGCGCGGCAGATCGTCAGGTCCAACACCGACGAGTATCGCAATCTCGAGGACAACAGGCGTACCTCGCAAGTGGCGTTTGCGCTGCCCTATCTGTCGCTGACCCTGATCATCATCCTATCGGCAATCTGGACCGGCATAGCTGTTGCCGACCGGCTCGTGCGGCCGATCCGTCAGCTGATCGGCGCTGCCGACGAAGTCGCGACCGGCAATCTCGACGTCGCGGTGCCGGTGCGGCCATCCGATGGCGATGTCGCCTCGCTCGGCGACACGTTCAACAAGATGCTGCTGGAGCTCAAATCACAACGCAACGAGATCCTGTCGGCGAAGGACCTGATCGATGAGAGGCGGCGTTTTTCCGAAGCCGTGCTTGCCGGCGTCACCGCCGGCGTCATCGGCGTCGACCCTTACGGCATCATCACCATCGTCAATCGTTCTGCCGAATCGATGCTGGCCGTTTCCGCCAGCGCGGCACTTGGGCAGAATCTTTCCGCGATCCTGCCGCATGTCGGCCGCGTCTTCGAGATCGGTCGTAAATCCGGCAAGCCGGTCTACCGCGAACAGGTGACCTTCTATCGCGCCGGCGCCGAGCGGACCTTCAATGTGCAGGTCACCATCGAGGCAGGCGACGACGGCTCGGAGGAAAAATCCTATGTCGTGACCGTCGACGACATCACCGATCTGGTTCAGGCCCAGCGCTCATCCGCTTGGGCCGACGTGGCGCGGCGCATCGCCCACGAGATCAAGAATCCGCTGACGCCGATCCAGCTTTCCGCCGAACGCATCAAGCGCCGCTACGGCAAGGTCATCACCGAAGACCGCGAGGTTTTCGACCAGTGCACCGACACCATCATCCGCCAGGTGGAGGATATCGGCCGCATGGTCGACGAGTTCTCGGCTTTCGCGCGCATGCCAAAGCCCGAGATGAAGGCCATCGACCTGCGCGAATCGCTGCGCGAGGCTTCCTTCCTGGTCGAAGTCAGCCGCGCCGACATCACCTTCGAGCGGATATTCGGCAACGAGCCACTCAAGGGCACCTTCGACAGCCGGCTGATGGCACAGGCCTTCGGCAATGTGATCAAGAATGCCGCCGAGGCGATCGACGGACTGGAACATAAGGACGGTTCGCACGGCATAATCCGGATTCAAGCCGGCCGTCAGAATGGTGCGATTCGCATTGACGTCGTCGACAATGGCAAAGGCCTGCCGCGCGAGAATCGCCAGCGGTTGCTGGAGCCCTATATGACCACGCGTGAAAAGGGCACCGGGCTTGGTCTCGCTATCGTCAAGAAGATCGTGGAGGACCATGGCGGCAGGCTGGAACTCCATGACGCGCCTGCGGATTTCCACGGCGGGCGCGGCGCGATGATCAGCATCATCCTGCCGCCTGCGACCAGCGCGCTGCCGCGCGGCGAAAGCAAGGCGGACCACGAAAGAGAAACTGAAAAGGTCGATAATGGCGTCTGATATTCTCATCGTCGATGACGAGGAAGACATCCGCGAACTCGTCGCGGGCATCCTGAGTGACGAGGGTCACGAAACCCGTACGGCATTCGATGCCGACAGCGCACTGGCGGCCATCGCCGACCGAGCGCCGAGGCTGATCTTCCTGGATATCTGGCTGCAGGGTTCGCGTCTGGACGGCTTGGCGCTACTCGACGAGATCAAGACCATGCACCCGAACCTGCCGGTGGTGATGATTTCAGGCCACGGCAACATCGAAACGGCGGTTTCCGCAATCCGTCGCGGCGCCTATGATTTCATCGAAAAGCCGTTCAAGGCCGACAGGCTGATCCTCATTGCCGAACGCGCACTCGAAACCTCGAAACTGCGCCGCGAAGTTTCCGACCTCAAGCTGCGCAGCGGCGAGACTTTCGATTTGATCGGCATGTCCTCGGCGATGAGCCAGTTGCGCCAGACCATCGAGCGCGTCGCGCCGACCAACAGCCGGGTGATGATCGTTGGCCCTTCCGGATCGGGCAAGGAACTGGCCGCCCGCGCCATTCATACGCTGTCGACGCGCAAGGGCGGGCCGTTCGTGACACTGAGCGCCGCCAATATCACGCCTGAACGCATGGAGATCGAACTGTTCGGCACCGAATCGAACGGGGTCGAACGCAAGGTGGGGGCGCTGGAGGAGGCCCATCGCGGCATTCTCTACATCGACGAAGTGGCCGACATGCCGCGCGAGACGCAGAACAAGATTTTGCGCGTCCTGGTCGAACAGCAATTCGAGCGGGTGGGCGGTACTAAGCGGGTCAAGGTCGACGTCCGCATCATTTCCTCGACCTCGCAGAACCTCGAGGCGATGATCGCCGACGGGCGTTTCCGCGAGGATCTCTATCACCGGCTCGCCGTGGTTCCGGTCATGGTGCCGGGACTGGCCGAGCGGCGCGAGGACATTCCCTATCTCGTCGACAACTTCATGAAGCAGATCGCCCGCCAGGCTGGCATCAAGCCACGCCGTATCGGCGACGACGCGCTGGCCGTGCTGCAGGCGCACAACTGGCCGGGCAACGTGCGCCAGTTGCGCAACAACGTCGAGCGACTGATGATCCTGGCGCGCGGCGAGGACGTGGACGCGCCGATCACCGCGGATCTGCTGCCGTCCGAAATCGGCGATGTCATGCCGCGCACGCCCAACCAGTCGGACCAGCATATAATGGCGCTGCCGCTGCGCGAGGCACGCGAACAGTTCGAAAAGGACTATCTGATCGCCCAGATCAACCGGTTCGGCGGCAACATTTCGAAGACGGCCGAGTTCATCGGCATGGAGCGTTCCGCCTTGCACCGCAAGCTGAAGTCGCTGGGCGTCTGACCCGATCCTCGGTGGCCCACGCGATTGTCCGTTACCTGCACGGCGGAATCGCCTAAACAGGCCGAACCAAATCTCCCGAGGTGACCATGCCGCGCATTGCCTATGTGAACGGGCGCTACATCACTCATGCCGATGCCGCCGTGCATATCGAGGATCGCGGCTACCAGTTCGCCGACGGCGTCTATGAGGTCTGCGAGGTGGCGCGCGGCTTCATCGTCGACATGCCGCGCCACCTTGCCCGGCTGAACCGCTCGCTGACCGAACTGTCGATCGCCTGGCCGGTGACACGCAATGTGTTGCCGCTGATCCTGCGCGAAGTGGTCAACCGCAATCATGTCGTCAACGGCCTGGTCTATGTTCAGGTGACGCGCGGTGTCGCCAGCCGGGAATTTGTCTTCCCATCGGCGAACGTCAAGCCCGCGCTGGTGGTGACAGCCAGGAAGGCCGACCCTGCCGCGGGAGCCAAGCGAGCCGAGACCGGTATCGCCGTCATCACCGTGCCGGAGAACCGGTGGGACCGCGTCGACATCAAGACCGTCGGGCTGCTGCCCAATGTATTGGCCAAGCAGAAGGCCAAGGAAGCGGGCGCGCAGGAGGCGTGGTTCGTGGATGCCGACGGCAACGTCAAGGAGGGCGGGTCGTCGAATGCCTGGATCGTTACCAGGGATGGCGTTCTGGTCACCCGGCCGGCCGAACATGGCATTCTGCGCGGCATCACGCGCACCACCATGTTCGAAGTCGCGGCAAGGCTCGGCCTGAAGATCGAGGAACGGGAATTTTCCGTCGCCGAGGCCAAAGCGGCCCGCGAAGCATTCATCAGTTCCGCGACGACTATTGCCATGCCGATCGTGGCCATTGACGGCGATCCCATAGCCAATGGCCACCCCGGCTCAATAACACTTTCGTTGCGGCATGCCTTTTTTGACATTGCGGAAAAAAGTCCAGCCTGATAACCGCACAGGTGGAATGAACATCAATATATCTCGTTCTGCTTGTCGTTACTGACGGCAAGAGGGTGTTTGCGCGCTTGACATGTGCCCGCTAATTTGGCGCATTGGCTGCAAACCGAAGGGGATCGGCGAAAGACAAAAACAATGGCGGAACGATCGCAAAACCTTCAGGACCTGTTCCTGAATTCAGTTCGCAAGAGCAAGAACCCGCTCACCATCTTTCTTATCAACGGCGTGAAGCTGACCGGCGTGGTCACTTCTTTCGATAATTTCTGCGTCCTGCTGCGCCGCGACGGTCACTCCCAACTCGTCTACAAGCACGCCATTTCCACGATCATGCCGAGCCAGCCGGTTCAGATGTTCGATGGCGAGGAAAGCCAGGGCGCCTGATTGGCACGTGAGAAGGACGCGGACGGCACGGTTCGCGGAAAACCAGCGCATCATCCCGGGACGGAAGCCAAGGGTCCGACCCGGGCTGTTGTCATTGTGCCTGTGCTTACGCGCCAACCGCGTAACGACGATGACACGAACCGTCCGCGGCTGACGCGCTCGGCCGAGGCGCGCCACGACGAAGCAGTCGGCCTTGCCCGCGCCATCGACCTTGATCTGATCCATACGGCGGTCGTGACCGTCAACGACCCGCGCCCGGCGACGTTGCTGGGCAGCGGCAAGGTCGAGGAGTTCGCCGGGATCGTCAGGGAAGGGCACGCGGAAGTGGTCATCGTCGACCATCCGCTGACGCCGGTGCAACAGCGCAATCTCGAGAAGCAATTCAACGCCAAGGTGCTGGATCGCACCGGGCTGATCCTGGAGATTTTCGGCGAGCGCGCGCGCACCAAGGAAGGCACGCTGCAGGTCGAGCTTGCCCATCTCAACTACCAGAAGGGCCGCCTGGTGCGCAGCTGGACCCACCTGGAGCGTCAGCGTGGCGGTGCAGGCTTCCTCGGTGGCCCCGGTGAAACGCAGATCGAATCCGATCGGCGGCAGTTGCAGGAAAAGATCATAAAGCTGAAGCACGAGCTGGAAACCGTGCGCCGCACCCGCGACCTGCACCGCGCCAAGCGCAAGAAGGTGCCGTTTCCAGTGGTGGCGATCGTCGGCTACACCAACGCTGGCAAGTCGACGCTGTTCAACAAGCTGACCGGAGCAGGGGTGCTGGCGCAGGACATGCTGTTCGCCACGCTGGATCCGACACTGCGCCGCGTGCGGCTGCCGCATGGCACGCCGATCATTCTTTCCGACACGGTGGGCTTCATTTCGGACCTGCCGACGCATCTGATCGCAGCGTTCCGGGCGACCTTGGAAGAGGTGGTCGAGGCCGATCTCGTCATCCATTTGCGCGACATTTCCGATCCCGACACGGCGGCGCAGGCCGAGGATGTCGAGCGCATCCTCGCCGATCTCGGCGTCGACGCCAGCGACACCAGGCGCGTGATCGAAGTCTGGAACAAGATCGACCTGCTGGACGAAGGCAACAGGCAGCGGCTGCTCGCCGATAGCACCGACGGTTCCAAGGAGCCGCCGATTGCCGTATCGGCGGTGTCAGGCGAAGGCATCGATGCGCTGAAAGCGGTTATCGAAACGCGGATGGCCGGCGAACTGCAAGACCTGACAGTGACGATCGAGCCGGCACAATTCGGCCTGGTCGACTGGCTTTATCGCAATGGCGATGTCGTTTCGCGAACCGACAATGACGATGGCAGCGCCACCGTTTCGCTGAAGGCCACGCAAAGCGCCCGAGAAGAGATTGAAAGCCGATTGCGACGCAAAAACAACGGCTAACGCGCAGAAATTCCAGGATAAGTATCGCGCTTTCCGTCCGGAATTGCCGGAGCTATAGGCTTACCTTGCAGTCTTTGCTTCCTGCCAGAGAGCTTCCATCTCCTCCAGGCTAGCTTCCTCCAGCGAGCCGCCTGATTTTTCCAGGGCTCGCTCGACATAGTGGAAGCGTGAGCGGAATTTCTCGTTGGTGCCGCTGAGTGCCGCCTCCGAATCGAGCTTCAGGTGACGGCCGAGATTGACGACGGCAAACAACATGTCGCCGAACTCGTCCTTGATCGAGGCCGTCTCACCCTTGGCCAAAGCCTCGCGCAACTCCCCGATCTCTTCCTCGATCTTGTCCAGGATGGGAGCCGCCTCGCTCCAGTCGAAGCCGACACGGGCGGCTTTTTCCTGAAGCTTCAGCGCTCGCGTCAAGGCGGGCAGGGCGACCGGAACACTGTCCAGGAACCCCTTGCCGTTGTCCTCCGGGTCGAGGCCGCGTGCGAGGCGGGCTTGTCGCTTCTCGGCCTTCTCCTGCGCCTTGATCTTCTCCCACATGCCCTTGGCCATGCCGGCGCTGCGGGCCTTCTCATCGCCAAAGACGTGCGGATGGCGGCGGATCATCTTGGTGGTGATGGCCTGGACAACGTCAGGGAAGGCGAATTCGCCGGCTTCCTGCGCCATCTGGGCATGGTAGACGACCTGCAGCAGGAGGTCACCGAGTTCGTCGCGCAAATCGTCGAGATCGCCGCGCGCGATGGCATCCGCCACCTCGTAGGCCTCCTCGATCGTGTAGGGCGCGATGGTGGAGAAGTCCTGCTCGATGTCCCACGGGCAGCCGGTCTTCGGCGCGCGCAACGCCGCCATGATCTCGATCAGGCGTGAAATGTCTTTCGATGGCGTCATGGAGCCGATGCTATCGCGCGAACCGCCACTCGGCCAACGCTGTCAGCCGGCGAGGGGACCTTGTCCACAGGCGCACCGTACCCGCCTCGTCAGTCCAGCACGGAAACAATCGCCTTGGCGAGGTCATCCATGCCGTCCTCGGGCAGGCCGGCCACGTTGATGCGGCTGTCGCCGACCATGTAGACGGCGTGCTCGGCGCGCAGCCTTTCGACCTGCGCTTCCGTGAGGCCGAGCCGCGAGAACATGCCACGATGGCTAGCAACGAAGTCGAAGCGGTCGGAATTGGATTGCCGGCGCAGCGCCTCGGCGAATGCGACCCTAAGCCTCAGCATACGAAGACGCATCTCTTCCAGTTCTGCTTCCCAGTCGGCACGCAGCGCGGCGTCTTCCAGGACGATGCGCACCGCCGCCGCGCCATGGTCGGGCGGCATAGAATACATGGCGCGCGCCGCCGACAGCATCTGGCTCATCGCGACGTCGGCCTGCGCGCCGTCCCTGGCCAGGATCATCGCCGCGCCGACCCGGTCGCGGTACACCGCGAAATTCTTCGAGCAGCTCGACGCGACAACCATTTCCGGAACTTTCGCGGCCAGCAGCCGCAAGCCGAGGGCATCGGCCTCCAGGCCGTCGCCAAAGCCTTGATAGGCGATGTCGACAAATGGCAGCAGGCCGCGCTCGACGACGAGATCGGCGATGGCTTCCCACTGGGCCGCATCCAGATTGGCGCCGGTCGGATTGTGGCAGCAGCCATGCAGCAGCACCACGTCGCCGCTGTTGGCCGACCGCAGCGTCGCCAGCATGTCGTCGAAACGAACCGCTCCCGAGGCCGCATCGAAATAGGGATATTCGCGAATCTGCAGGCCGGCGGAACGCATCACTGGCATATGGTTCGGCCAGGTCGGGTCGGAGACCCAGACCGTGGCATCCGAACGCGTCCGCTTGAGCAGTTCTGCCACCAACCGCAGCGCGCCGGAGCCACCAGGCGCCTGTGCCGCCCGGATGCGCGACAGGTCCGCGCCTGGACCGAAGGCGAGCTTGGCCATCATAGTGTTGAACCCGGTATCGCCGGCAAGGCCGAGATAGGTCTTGGTATCCTGGCTCTGCAGCAGTCGCTTCTCGGCCTCGCGCACGGCCCGCATAACCGGCGTCTTGCCGTCGCGATCCTTGTAGACGCCGACACCGAGATCGACCTTGCCAGGGCGTGGATCGGCGCGATAGAGGCCGATCAGCGCAAGAATCTTGTCGGCGGCAGCTGGCTGCAGGTCTTCGAACATCATTATGGTTCCGTTGGCGCGGCGGAGTGATACGCAAATTGGCCACGTTTCACCAGCGGTTTTGATCGCGCCGGCGCGAAAGGCGGCACCTGCTGGTGCGGCTTTTCAACCACTTCAGAGAAGGCATGCCATGCTCGTCCGTCTGACCATGATCTGCGCCGGTGCCACGGCGGCGACCCGGAAAGGGCGGTTTCCCTCGGATGAACCGCTGGAGCCACGATCGCTGACATTGGCAAAGGCGATGCGCGGGACGCTGCGTCGCGCCGACCGTGTGTGGACAGCGCCGGCGCTTCGCGCCTGTCAGACCGCCGAGGCGCTGTCGCTGAACGCGTCCGTCGATCCGATGCTGGCCGACCAGAATTACGGACGATGGGCAGGCAAGAGCTTTGAAGAGGTGCAGGCGCGACAGCCTGAAGAAATCGCCGCATGGCTCATGGATCCGAATGCAGCCCCGCATGGTGGTGAGCCGCTGGCCGACGTTGCCCGACGGACCGCCGGATTGATGGATCGATTGATCGCCGAACGTGGCCATACCATCGCCGTGACGCATGCCAGCGTCATCCGCGCCGCGATCCTGCATGTTCTCGGGGCGCCGCTTGCCGCCAGCTCGAAGATCGACGTCGAGCCACTGAGCATCACCGATTTGCGCAGCGACGGCCGCCGGTGGATGTTGCGCGCTTGCGGTGTCACGGTTCCCAAACCGGCAAAACCACTTGGACCTAAGGGCGCTCACGGCACCTAGGCGAGACGAGATACCTGCAGCCGATATATTTTCCCGCGAAGAAAAAACGGCACGGCCGGGATTAAAATCCCCACATGCTCCGTAAACAGGGCATGAAACGGTCGATGCCACGCTTTGACATCATTGGACAACTCGGGTCGCTGCGGCGCTACGCCCGTTCGCTGACGCGCGACGGCGTCGAGGCCGAGGATCTCGTCCACGACGCGCTGGTGCGCGCCTATGAGCGGCGCGGCACGTTCCGCTCGGGCGGAAACCTGCGCGCCTGGCTGCTGTCGATCGTCCACAACACCTTCATCGACCGCGTGCGCTCGCGCCGCTCGGAAGCGGCACGCCTCGAACAGGCCCGATATCTGGCCGACGGCAGCACCCCGGCGCCGCAGGACCATTCCGTGCGCCTGGCGCAGGTTCGCGAAGCCTTTTTCAGCCTGCCGGAAGAGCAGCGCTCGGCGCTGCATCTGGTCGCCATCGAAGGGCTCTCCTACCAGCAGGCCGCCAACGCCAGCGGCGTGCCGCTGGGCACGCTGATGTCGCGTATCGGCAGGGCGCGCACAGCCTTGCGGCAGATGGAAGAGGCGCCCGCCCGGGGCAAAAATCATCTCAGGATCGTGGGAGGTGACTCATGACCGCTCTTGTCGACCCGGTTACGGACGCCGATCTCGACGCCTATATCGACGACCAGCTCGACGTCAGCCGCCGTATCGAGGTCGAAGCCTTCCTGTCGGCGCGTCCGGACACGGCCGCGCGTGTGATGTCGGATCTGCGCACCCGCGACGAACTGCGCATGGCGCTGGCCGGCTCCGAAGGCATGGCGCGGCCGGCGACGGCCGATGCGGCGCGGCGGCTGGAGAGGGGGCTTGGCCGGGGCCGCATCTTCGGTGTGCTGCAACGCGCGGCAGCGGTCGCCGCTTTCGTCGCCGCCGGCTGGCTGGCCAACGGCATCGTCGGGCCGATGTCGGTGACCAAGGTCGTCGCGTCGCCTCAGCCGCCCGCCTATGTCGACGAGGCGGTACAGGCACACAGGACGACGCTGCTGCGCGAAAACATGGCCTCGCAGACCGAGGCGCCTAATTACAATGCGGGCGAGATCCGCGCCGCCACCGCCATCGTCATGCCGGCGCTGCCGAAGGACTGGAAGGTCCGCGACGTGCAGATCTATCCGTCGCGCTTCGGCCCGAGTGTCGAGATTGCGGTCGACACCAAGGAGATGGGCCTGGTTTCGCTGTTCGCGATCCGGCCGGGCACTTTCGATGTGGTCAAGCCGACCGTGGCGCCCTCGGGCGACGTCTCCTCGGCCTATTTCCAGATCGGCGATGTCGCCTACGCTGTCGTCGCCAAGAGCGCGGTTCATGATCTCGACCGCGCCGCCGAAACGCTCGCCAGAACGCTTTATTGACCAATCCACAAAGGAGACCTCGAATGAATACGCCCAATCTTGGATACCGCGTGGGCACAGGCGCCCGGACTGGAGCCGTCTATGACGAGGGCCTGCGCCAGCACATGCTGCGCGTCTACAATTATATGGGCCTTGGCCTGGTGGTTACCGGCCTTGTCGCCTTCCTAGTGTCGTCGACGCCGGCGCTTTATGTGCCGATCTTTTCCAGCCCGCTGAAATGGGTGGTGATGCTGGCGCCGCTCGCCTTCGTGCTCCTGTTTTCGTTCAAGATGCAGACCATGTCGGCGGCAAGCGCGCAGGCGATGTTTTGGGCCTTCTGTGCCGTCATGGGCCTGTCGCTGGCTTCGGTGTTCCTCGTCTTCACCGGCACCAGCATCGCGCGCACCTTCTTCATCGCCGCCACCATGTTCGGCGCCACCAGCCTCTATGGCTACACGACAAGGCGCGACCTGACGCAGTTCTCGTCCTTCCTGATCATGGGCCTGATCGGCGTGGTGATCGCCAGCATCGTCAACATCTTCCTCGGCTCGACCGCGCTGCAGTTCGCCATCTCGGTCATCGGCATCGCCGTGTTCATCGGCCTGACGGCCTGGGACACGCAGACGATCAAGGAGCAATACGCGGAGAATTTCGATGCGGAGTCGCGCCAGAAGCTCGCCGTCTTCGGTGCCTTCTCGCTCTACCTGAACTTCATCAACATCTTCCAGCTGCTGCTGAATTTTACCGGCGAGCGGGAATAGTCCGGACCGTAGCAGGCAACAGCTTTGAGTCTTGGCTGGCCGGAGGGAAACCTCCGGCCATCTTCTTTCGAAAGGGGCGCCTGGCCCACCATCAAGGTTCATCGCGATCGCGTGAAATGCAAACGCCGTCCGCCACCTTGAGTTCACGCCCGGCCATTTGCTAGCCTGCCGGCCACGCCGGACGAACCGCGAGGACATATGGAACAGGACAGTCTGACGCTTCATGGCGATGGCATATCGGCAACCATCATCGCCCACGGCGCAGAGTTGGTTTCCCTGCGGGATGCACGAGGATTTGAGTTCCTGTGGCAGGCTGGACCGGCCTGGCGGCGCCATTCGCCGGTGCTGTTTCCGATCGTCGGCCGGCTGAAGGGCGATCACCTGCACCATCGCGGCCAGACCTATCCGATGACGCAGCACGGCTTCGCCCGCGACAAGCCTTTTATGCGGGCGGAGAGGGGGCCTCGATCCTGCACGCTGGTGCTCACCGACGACGCGGCAACCCGAACGCACTACCCTTTCGCATTTCGACTGGCCGTGACCTATACGCTGGGCGAGGCGCAACTCGACATAGAATTCGAGATTACCAACCCGGGCGACGAACCGATGCCGGCGTCGATCGGGGCGCATCCGGCGTTCAACTGGCCGGTTCTGCCCGATATGGCCAAGGACGCCTATCGCCTGACGTTTGCCCAGGCAGAGCCAGCGCCGATCCGCCGGCTGAAGGATGGCCTGCTCATCGCAACGCCGCAGCCGACGCCGGTCAAAGGCACTGTGCTCGAGCTGTCCGAACGGCTGTTTGACGACGACGCTGTGATCCTGGACCGGCCGGCCAGCAACAGCGTTCGCTATGGCGCCGATGACGGTCCGGCGATCGAGGTCTCATGGCAGGGATTTCAGGAAGTGGGCATCTGGTCCAAACCCGGCGGCGCACCGTTCCTGTGCATCGAGCCCTGGCACGGCATTGCCAGTCCGTTGGATTTCGATGGCGAGTTCACCGACAAGCCCGGCCTGATGCTGATCGCGCCGGGCGCGAGGCGTTCGCTGAGTTACCGGATCAGCCTGGAGCAGGGGCCTCGGTAAAGTTTTCCTGCAAGCCATGAAGCGGGCGCAAAGCCGGACCGGGGCTGTATTCGACCTCAGGTCGGGTCTCAGACCTGCCTGACCAAGGCGCCGATAACATTGACAAGAAGGCGCGCGGCGGTGAGCGCCGACAGGCCGTCAATGTCGGCTGGCGGATAGAGCTCCACAAGATCGAATCCGGCGATCCTCGCTCGCTTGCCCAGGCCCGCGATGAGATCGATGACCTGCGTATAGGTGAGGCCGCCGGGCGTACGCGCGGCCACGCCCGGCATGATGCCGGGGTCGAGACTGTCGCAGTCGAGGGTAACGACGACTCGCGCGCCTTCCGGAATATGGCCGAGCGCCGCTTCGACACCCAGGGCGTGGACCTCGCGAGCGGTGACGAAACGGCTGCCATAGCGCCGCGCCGCTTCGATTTCCATGAGACGTGCGCTGCCGACGCTGCGCAGTCCGACCTGCACCATGCCGGCGACATGCGCCATCTCGCTCGCGCGGCGCATCGGGCTGGAGTAGCCATGGCGTTCGCCATGCACCTCGTCTCGCCAGTCGATATGGGCGTCGATCTGCAGGATCCAGACAGGCCCGTGATCCGCGAAGCCGGCGAGGAAGGGACCGACCACGGAATCGTCGCCGCCGAGCAGGATGGGCACGGCCGGCAAGGACAGGACTTCGCGCGTCTTCGCCTCGATCCGGGCGCGGTTGCCGGCATTGTCATGCATGATGGTCAGGATGTCGCCGACGTCGACGCAGCAGACGGGCTTGCCGTCGAACAGCGGGCCGCCGAGATCGAAATCCCAATGCTCGACGAGCGCGGCATCACCCTGGCTCGCAACGCGGATGGCATCGGCGGCCAAGGCATGACCGCTGCTGTCCTTGCCGGGATAGGTGCTGCCGTGCCCAGCGCCGAAGATCACCGCGCGGGGGGCCGTGTCATCGACGAGGCGATCGGGCAAGCCGAGAAAGGAAGATCGTGTGGTCATTCTTGATAAGCCTTTGAGTCCAGCCGAGGCGTGATGGATTGAAGCTAGCGTAGTTGCTGGGATGGTCGAATTCCATTGCCGCAATCGCCGTCCAGAAGTTCCGTCGGTTCCAAGCTGGAGGCGGCCCTGAGACGGGGACATTGAGCTTGCTAAAGTGGGCAAACGTTGCAGATTACTGGAACTGCGATAAAGCGAATGGACCGACCGAGGAAAATCCGCATGATCTCTCTTTGTTGTCGAGTGCCGCGGTTCTTATGGCTGAACGCATCCGCATAGATGTGGTTGATGGGGAAGGGAATGACATTGCCAAAGTTCTCATGGCAGGCAGGTCTCCTTTTCGGCCTATGCGCTACTCCCGTTGCCTTCCTGCTGGCACTCTTTTCGGCCGGAGCTGGGCATGGCGACTATGTGCTAGCCCGCATTCTCTATCCAATCCCCATGTTGGCAACTCTTTTGACCGACAACACGATTACCGGCCTTTCCCTAGGGTTGGCTGTGGCACAGTTTCCTGCCTATGGGGCATTTGTTGCTCAAGCCGGCCGCGCCGGTTGGTTGGCGCTTGGCCTCGTCCACGTCATTGCAATAGCAACTGCTTTCAGCGGGGTGCTCGACTATTTTTAGGAACGCCTACGACGCCTCGCTGCCGCTACGCGCAACGGGACCAGCCAGCAGATAGCGCTGCGCTGGCAGCTATGCCTATTTGCGCGAAAGACAGCCGCCGACTCTCATCGCCTGGGGACCGGAAGATGGCTACATGCCGGCGCAGTGAAAGGCGCCGGCCACTGGCTTCTGGAAACCCATTTCGATAGCGCGCTTCCGCTGGTGCGGGACTTCCTGACGCGCGTCCATGGCTCAGCACAAGGATTTGAAGAGGTGCAAAAGGAGAAAGATCGATGACGACAACGCCGACCATCGCACGCATCTGGCGCGGCCGTACCCGGGCTGACGTAGGCGACACTTACGAAGTCTATTTGAGAGCCGAAGGTATTCCGCCGCTTGAGAAGACCGCCCTGGGCGTCCAGCTGTTTCGCGAGGATCGCGAAGGGGAAAGCTGGTTCACCACCATCTCGTACTGGCCCGACCACGAATCGATGACGGCTTTCACCAAGGGTGAGCCAACCAAGGTCCACCATCTCGACCGCGACCCGGAGTTCCTGATCGAATTACCGGAGCGAATCCAGATCCACCGCATCCTGCTCGACCACCGGAGGCTGCCCTGATGCGACCGGTCGCGATGTAGGAACACATGGAAAGCGTCGCGCGCCGCCGCCGCGTCATCTGGCATGATATGCTCGGTACGGGCGTCCGCCAAACCGGACGCGATGTCTCGAGCGACGTGCCGGTGTCGGCGGCGCCGGGTCAGGAGGTCGGGTGAAAATCTATAGTCCGCGTGTAGTGGAGGGACAGGAATGGGTTCTTCCCCAACAAGCCGAGGACTACCAGCTATTCGCGAGCCTCGGCGACCTGGGCCAGAAGCGATGGCGTCCGCCGCGGATGAAATTCCTGCGCGAGCAAGAAGACGGAACACCCCGGCTATATTCCGATTTTCCTTGGCTCGGCGAGCACGTGCTCATTCTGAGGAGCACGGCGTTGAAGTTGCTAAGGCCGATTCTAGAACCGTATGGTGACTTCCTGTCGCTTCGTGCTGACGAACCCATATCGCTGTTCAACGTCACCAATGTGGTCGATGCGATGGACGAAGAACGTTCAAGAACCGTCCGGTTTGACGATGGCGGTATCATGATGATCGAAAATCTCGTCCTTCGGCCGGAGGCCATCGGCGGGGCCGAGATATTCAAGTTGCCGGAGCGGCCCGATGGCGTGCGACTATCCGATATCTATCTGCAAGAGACCATCGTGCGTCAGATCGGCGAGCTCGGATTCAAAGGCATCGCCTTTGAATTGGTCTGGAATGACGAAGCGGTCGGTCGCGACAGGATCGAATACCGCGGCATGGAGCGGCGTGCGCTAGTTTCATTCGCGAGTTTGAGACGCTTTTGGTCCGGTCTGCTTCGGAAGCCCGGGCTGTGAAGCAGGGCTGTGAGATGGATTCGAGATGCTTTTCACGTTGTGATAAAAGTCGCATAAGATAGATTATGGAACCTACGCACGTAGCGCGGCCGGGGAATTGCTGCGGTTCCGACCGCTGTCGGCAATCATCGTGAATGGGCGCCACCGGCACTTCACGACCTCGAACCCATGGTCGAGCGTTCAAACGACGACTTGAAACGCCAACTGAGCAGCAGCCTCTAGCGGTTTGACTCGTATGGGATTTCGATCACCATGCCATCATAGGCTGGTTCGACATTGTCGGGCGTCTCGGCCATCACGGCGGTGTAATCGAGCGGCACGTGCATGTGCGTCAGCACGGCGCTCCCAGGCGAAACCGCCTCGATCCAGTCCAGCGCCTGGCCAAGCGAAAGATGGCTTGGATGCGTGTTGTATTGCAAAGCGTCGATGACCAGCATGTCGAGACCTCGCAGCCGTTCTGCGGTGGTCTTGGGAAAGTCGCTGACATCGGGACAGTAGGCGAGCCCACCGATGCGGAAACCCAGCGAAATGATGTCGCCATGGATCTGGGGCAGCGGCTCGAAGGTGAGGGCACCCCCCTCTCCTTCGATCACGACCGGCCTGGTATGATCGATGATGTGGGCGTCGACGATCGGCGGATACGAACTGCCTGCCGGCGTCTGGAAGCAATAGCCGAACGCCTCGCGCAGCCGCAGCATGGTCGGCTCGTCGGCATGGATGCCGATGCGGTGCCGTTGTTCCAGCACATAGCCGCGCAGGTCATCGATGCCGTGGATGTGGTCGGCATGCGGATGCGTGTAGATCACCCCGTCGATGCGCCTGACTGAAGCCATCAGCATCTGCTCGCGGAAATCGGGGCCGGTGTCGATGACGACCGTGGTGCGGCCGCCATTGGCGGCAATGCGCTCGACAAGCGCCGCCGTGCGCATGCGCCGGTTCCTGGGATTGGTGGGATCGCAATTGCCCCAGTCGCCGGTGATGCGCGGCGTGCCTGGCGACGACCCGCAGCCGAGAATTGTCAGGCGCAGCCGGTCGCTCATGTCTCGAGCGCCTGCTGGCGAGGCATTTTTCCAAACAGCCGAAAGAAATTATCGGTCGTCACCGCCGCGATCTCAGCCTCGCTGACGCCGATTGTCTCGGCCAGCACCTTGGCGGTTTGCGCGACGTAAGCCGGCTCGTTGCGCTTGCCGCGGAACGGCACCGGCGCCAGATATGGCGCGTCGGTCTCGACCAGCAGCCGGTCACGCGGCAGATCGGCGGCGATGGCGCGCAATTCGACGGAGTTCTTGAAGGTCAGGATACCCGAGAACGACACATAGCCGCCTAACGACACGCCGACCTCGGCGAGCCGCCGTCCCGACGAAAAGCAATGCAGGATGAACGGGAAGGCGCCCTTCCCTGTCTCGTCCTCGAGAATGGCGGCCATGTCGTCGTCGGCATCGCGTGAATGGATGACGAGAGGCAGCCCGGTCTCGCGGGCGGCGGCGATATGAGCGCGAAAACCCTGCGCCTGCGCATCGCGCGGTGCCTTGTCGTAGAAATAATCGAGACCTGCTTCACCGATCGCCACCACCTTTGGGTGAGTGGACAGGCGGACAAGGTTGGCGGTGGTGACGTCGAGCTCCTCGGCGGCATTGTGCGGGTGAGTGCCGACCGAGCAATAGACTTCGTCGAAAGTCTCCGCGATCTCAAGAACTTGCTGGAACCGCTTCACGCGCGTGGAGATCGTCACCATGCGGCCGATTCCGGCCGCCTTAGCGCGGGCGACAATGACCGCCCGCTCCTCGGCGAAGTCCGGAAAGTCCAGATGACAATGGCTGTCGACGAGCATCAGGCGTTCGCGTCCGTCTGTTCGACATAGCGCGGAAACACGCCCTCCGGCGCAGGCAGCGCCGTCCCGGAAACAAGCGCGTGGTCGGCGTGGACATGCACGAACTCGCGATTGTCCGCCGGCACCGCCAGCAGGTCGAGCAGCTTGCCGGCCGAGCCCGGAATGAAGGGCTGGCATAGAACCGCCACGCGCCGGACCACTTCGGCCGTTGTCCACAGCACCGTTTCCATGCGCTCGGGATTGGTTTTCTTGAGCGCCCAGGGTTCCTGTCCGGCGAAATACCGGTCGGCTTCCGCAACCACGCCGAAGATCGCCGCCAGTGCCAGATGGATGCCCTGTTCGGCCATTGCCTTGCGCGCGGTGGCGAGAGCGTCGATCGCTTGATCCAGGATCACCTTGTCGGCTTCCGCCAGGTCGCCGCGCTTCGGTACCACGCCGCCGCAATTCTTGGCGATCATCGACAGCGAGCGCTGCGCCAGATTGCCGAGACCGTTGGCCAGATCGGCGTTGGTGCGGTTAACGATCGCTTCATGGCTGTAGCTGCCGTCCTGGCCGAACGGCACTTCGCGCAGGAAGAAGTAGCGTACCTGGTCGAGGCCGTAATGCTCGATCATGGTGAACGGGTCGATGACGTTGCCGACCGATTTCGACATCTTCTCGCCGCGGTTGAACAGAAAGCCGTGGCCGAAAACGCGCTTCGGCAGCGGGATGCCGGCCGACATCAGGAAGGCCGGCCAATAAACCGCGTGGAAGCGCACGATGTCCTTGCCGATGATGTGCGCATCGGCTGGCCAGAACTTCCATTTCTCATCTTTTTCATCGGGATAGCCGACGCCGGTGATGTAGTTGGTCAGCGCGTCGACCCACACATACATGACATGCTTTTCGTCGCCGGGCACCGGCACGCCCCAGTCAAATGTGGTGCGCGAGATCGACAGGTCCTTCAGTCCCGACTTGACGAAGCTCATCACCTCGTTGCGGCGCTCGGCCGGACCTATGAAGTCGGGCTGGCCTTCATAAAGCGCGACGAGCTTGTCCTGATAGGCCGACAGGCGGAAGAAATAGCTCTCTTCCTCGACCCATTCGACCGGCGTTCCCTGCGGCCCGTAGCGGACATTGTCGGGACGGACCTCGGTCTCTTCCTCGCCGTAATAGGCTTCGTCGCGCACCGAGTACCAGCCGGCATAGCCGCCCTTATAGACGTCGCCATTGGCGGCCATCGCCTTCCAGATCGCCTGCGAAGCGGCGTAATGGCGCTCCTCGGTGGTGCGGATGAAATCGTCGTTGGAGGCGTTGAGCGCGGTCGCCATGCGCTTGAACTCGGCTGAATTGCGGTCGGCCAGTTCGCGCGCCGAAATGCCTTCGCGCTTGGCTGTCTGCAGCATCTTGATGCCGTGCTCGTCGGTGCCGGTAAGGAAGAAGACCTGCTTGCCGTCGAGCCGCTGGAAGCGGGCAAGCGCGTCGGTGGCGATCAGCTCGTAGGCATGGCCGATATGCGGCTTGCCGTTCGGATAGGAAATCGCGGTCGTGATGTAGAATGTGTCGCGTGACATGAATGAACCGTCATGAATGTCTGAATGGAGGCCGTGGCGGTGGATATCGCATCGGAATGGCGATTGCCATCCCGAGACCAGTGCATGCCGCCCAAAAGTGGCCCCGGTTTAAGGGGCAACGGCATGCACCAAAAAAGGCCCGTCACATTCGCATTGCAGAATTCAGGCGGTCGATCATGGTCAGGGCGTGCTGCTTTTTGTCGAGATTGTAGGTGTCCGTCTCAGATATAGCGTCCAGCGCCTCATGCCAACTGTCCGACAGCATTTTGGCCCGCTTGAGATCGCCAGCCCGCGCCGCCTGGCTTGCCGCATCCGACAGAAGGTCCAGCGCCCGGCGATTGAAGATGTCGAACTGTATCGCCTGGTCCTTGCCCGCGACCGCCTCGGCCAGGCGATAGGCGCCGCCAATATCGCTCTTTCCCGTCGCCACCAGTCCATCCAGCGTCCGCGCGATCTCCAGCCCGCCATACTGCGTCAACAGGATCGCGTTGCGGGCGCTGCCCCCTGCCCGCCCGACCAATGCAGCCCTCGCGGCCGGATCGTCCGGCGGCGGCGGCTCCGCTGTCTCCAGCACCGCCATCAGTTCGTTGGCGTCGAGCGGTGTCAGCCGCACCACCTGGCAGCGCGAGCGGATCGTCGGCAGCAGACTGCCGGGTGCATGGACGATGAGAATGAACAGGGTCCGTGCCGGTGGTTCCTCGAGATTCTTCAGCAAGGCATTGGCCGCATTGGCATTCATGTCGTCGGCCGGATCGACGATCACCACCCGGTAGCTGCCGTCATGCGAAGTCAGCGACAGAAAGCGGCTGACCTTGCGGATTTCGTCGACGGTGACGACGGTCTTGAAACTCTTGGTCTTGTCGTTCAACGGGCGGGTCAGATGCAGTACGCCGGGATGCGCGCCGGTTGCGATCTGGCGAAACAGCGGCGAGGCCGGATCGGGAACTGCTAGGTTGCCAGGCGCCTGGTCGAAGGCCGGATGCTTCAAAAGGTGGTGGGCGAGATGGAAGGCGAGCGTCGCCTTGCCGATCCCGACCGGACCGGCGAAGATAAGCGCATGAGGCAGCTTTCCCGCACGATAGGCGGCGGCAAGCATGGTGACGGCCTGCCCGTGTCCGACCAGACGCGGTGTTTCGGAGGGTTCCGGCACACCGTCCAACGTATCATGCTGTTCCGGCGCGATGCGTTCGAAGATCATACGGGTGCGACCTGCCTGTTGCGCTCGGACGCCCTTGCCTCCAGTGCCGCGAACACGGTCGCCGTGACGACATCCTCCACCGTGTCCGGATCGGCGGACGCATCGACGACGATGCAGCGTTCCGGCTCTGCCGCGGCGATCGCCAGGAACGCTTCGCGGCGGGCCTGGTGGATGGCCAGCGTCTCTTTTTCGAAGCGGTCGGCTGTGGCATCGCTGCCACGCCGCAATGTCGCGCGCTTCAAACCCTCGGCCGGGTCGATATCGAAGATCAGCGTCATGTCGGGCATCATGCCGTTGATGGCGACCTGTTCCAGCATGGCCATGAATGCCGGATCGATCCCACCCGTAACGCCTTGATAGACACGCGAGGAATCCAGGAAGCGGTCACAAAGCACGATGGAGCCGCGTTCGACCGCCGGACGGATGACCTGCTCGACGTGGTCGGAACGCGCGGCTGCGAAGAGCAGCGCTTCCATCTTGGGCCCGAACGGTTCGGCGGCACCCGAAAGCAGCACATGCCTGACCGCTTCGGCGCCCGGCGAGCCGCCCGGCTCGCGTGTCCGTACGACATCATACTTCTTGGCGCGCATCTTGGTGGCCAGCCGCTCGATCTGTGTCGACTTGCCTGCGCCTTCGCCGCCTTCGAAGGTGATGAAAAAACCGCGCGCCAACCGAGGGCCTTTGTTCGTGTTCGAGTGGATTGTTGGGCTGTAGATAGTCCGCGTTCGGGAAAACGTCCATGCTGTCGGCGCTATCGAAGCCAGCCGATCGCCAGTTCCTTGACGGCATCGAGAGCGCGTTGCGGCAACGTGCCGACGCTGATCGACTCGGCGGCGAACAACGGTGTCTCCTGGCTCAGCGTGTCGCCGATCCAGACGCGCAGTGCGCCCACCCGCTGCCCCTCTTCCACCGGTGCCGCGACCGGGCCGGTGTAGATGATCCTGGCCGTCAGCTTGTCGCGGTTGGTGATCGGCAGGAAGATGTCGATCGGACCTTTTGCCTTGAGCGTCACGCCGGATTTCATGCCGCCAAAAACCTGGGCCTCTCCGACCACCTCGTCCTTGGCGAAGATTTCGGTCTTCTCGAACGAGCGAACGCCCCAATCGAGCAGTTTGCGTGCCTCTTCTGCGCGCTCCTTGTCATTTGCCAGCCCGCTCATCGCCGCGATCACCCTCGTGCCGTTGTGGCTGGCCGAAGCCACGATGCCGAAACCGGATGTCTCGCTTGCGCCGACAGCCAGGCCGTCGGCGCCGATGTCCATCGCCAGCAACGGGTTGCGGTTCCTCTGCGAGATCTTGTTCCAGGTGAAATCCTTCAACCCGTAATACCGGTAGAAATCGGGGTATTCGCGCCATAGATGCAGGGCGAGCTGCGCCAATTCGCGCACGTTTGTCTGCTGGCCGTCGGCCGGCAGGCCAGTGGAGTTCACGAAAGTCGACGTCTTGAGGCCGATCTGGCGCGCACGTTCGGTCATCTCTCCGGCAAAATTGTCCTCGGATCCGGCCATGCCTTCGGCGATGACGATACAGCCGTCATTGGCGGCCTGCACGGTCACCCCCTGGATCAGGTCCTCGAGCCGGATCGCCGATTTGAGCTTGGCGAACATCGTCGAGGTTCCCGACGGCGCGCCACCTTTGCGCCAGGCGTTTTCGCTGACCACGAACGTATCGTCGAGTTTGAGGCGCCCGGATTTGAGGGCGTTGAAAACCACTTCCATCGTCATCAGCTTGGCCATCGAAGCCGGCGGAATGGGTTTATCGGCATCTTTCGAAAACAGCACCGTGCCGGTATCGGCATCGATCATGAAGGCTTGCGCGGCCTTGGTCTCGAAAAGCTGCGCTTGGGCCGGCGAAAGCGTAAGCAGGAGGCTGAGGAGAAAAAAAACGGCGAAAGGCTGTAGCAAGCGAAACTGCATGAAAATCGACCCGTTGGCCGGCCCCTCCGGCGTCCCGAAACTATCGGGCTTTTTCGGTGAGGGATCAACTGCCGGGCGCAACCGGCGCTGGATCAGTCGCGCACGACCAGCGCGTCGGGCGCGCCATGAGACCACGCCGCCTTCAGCAACTCGTCCAGACCGCCATGGCCGTCCGGATAGAGGTTGACCGCATACCAGTCATTGCCGTCGAGATCGGAGCGCTGGATTTCTATTCTGCCGAAGGGCTTTAGTGCCGAGGCCACACGTGTGGCTTCGGTGGCGTCGTCGAACGTGCCGGCGGCGACATAGTCGGCACTGGATGGCGCCCCTTGGCGGCCGGTGTTTTTCCACGACCGCAGGATGTCTGCGGGCGACATGCCGCTGTCGTCCAGGGCGGCAAAGACATCCGCGCGATGGACGCGTTCATCCGCATAGGACAGCGACGCCATGGCGAACGGCGATTGCGGCGGCAGGCTGATCTGCGGCCGTTCCGGCACGATCGGTCCAAAATCGGGCAGCGCCGGATCGCCGAAGGCCGGTTGCGCGGCCATCCGTCCCTGCATCGGTGCCGCGGCATCGGTCAGCTGACCTGGAAACGGCACGGCGGCCGCGCCGACCGGAAGGCTCGGCGAAGGCCCGTTCATGGCCACCATGACGCCGGTCGGCAGGCCGTCCGATGGGTCCGGTATGCGGTTGCCTGGATGGTAAGAGGCCATCAGGTACTGGTCGTCATTGCCGTCGAGCGGCGCGCGGCCGACATATTCGACCTTCACCTTCGCGGTACCGACCTTGTCGTAGTCCAGCATCTGCGCGGCTCGCTCCGAGACGTCGATGATGCGGCCCTCATGGTAGGGGCCGCGGTCATTGACGCGCACGATGACCGAACTGCCGGTTTCGAGGTTGGTGACGCGGGCATAGCTGGGCAGCGGCATGGTCGGATGCGCCGCCGTCAGATGCGCCATGTCGTAGACTTCGCCATTGGCGGTCAGCCGGCCATGGAAGGCGTCGCCATACCATGATGCCAGACCCACCTTGGCGTACTTCTTGTCTTCCTTGGGATAATACCACTTGCCGCGCACCTGATAGGGCTTGCCAAGCTGGTCGCGACCGCCGCCGCGCCGCATGAAGGCAGCGCGCGGACTGGCCTTCACCCCATATTCGGTCTCGGCGAAATATTCCTTGGAGCGGGTCTTCTTGTAGACCATCCCTTTCGGCTCGGGCTGCGACGCGCAAGCGGCGAGCAATGCAGCCGACGCTGCAAGCAACGCAACCGTGGCAACGCGACGAAGACGCGGGTGCGTCACAGCCTGCATTCTTGATTGCCCCCTAAATCTTATGAAGACGTCGCATCCGACCATCAGAGGAGCCAAAGCACTCACTCGACAATGCCAACGACGCCTCGAACCCCGCTCCTTTGTGCGCAGGAATTGTTTATCACGGTATTAACCGATTGTGGCCGGAACCGGGCAAGATTGTGACGCTGTCTGTCCTTGCCCTAGGCTCAGGGAGCGACCTGCTCATGCAAGCCGGTTGACAGGCCTTTGCCGGGCACACTAGAGCAGTGGCCGGCAGTAGCTGGAGGGATGGCCGAGCGGTTTAAGGCACCGGTCTTGAAAACCGGCGTGGGCGCAAGTTCACCGTGGGTTCGAATCCCACTCCCTCCGCCACAACCTCTATGAATCAGATAGGGACCCCACCGCTATCCCCTGCCCGCTTGGCTGCGGTGGTGCCGCAACATCTTCACCAAATCATCCGCGGGTGCCATGGTCGAGTTCGAGACGGGCATCTGGGGCCGCCGATTTGAGAGCCGATAAGGGGTGACTGCAAGCGCCGTAAAGCGTCTCGTAGTTACCATTCACGATGATTTTGGGCATGGTGGGCACAGGGAACCGGTAGCTATCCACCGCGTTCTCTCGGCATGCTCAAGAAAATCGCCTTTGCCGCCGTGCTTGTTCAAGTTGCAGCCTTGTCAGCCCTCCTGACGCAAACATTCCTCCTTGCATCCACGCCTACCCAAGCGGCCAGTGTGCAAGGCGAGCCCGTGGTGGCCGTTACGGCATCGGAATGCGCCAAGGCGACATGGCCTAACATTCCCGTTCAGTGTCTTGAGAGGGTGGAGGCGAGAGCGCAATAAAACGGGAGAAACCCAAGCCGGCGGGCCGCTCCCGACGAACGGAATTGTTCCTTTGCGTCCAAGGCGATCATTGCCACCGTCGAAAGTTATAGATTACTGCTGGCACGCCCGGCCGGCGAAACTGTCACGATTAACGAATCATTGACCGCGCTGTCCTATTCTGAGACAGCGCGGTCAAATCCCAACCGGACTGCGCAGGCGGCTCCGGCAACCCAGCCCCCGCCGCACTGTCGGAGCCGCCACCATACAATGGAATAAGTACCAGCAATGGTTGAATCAACCGTTACTGCAGTTGTTGCAACTAGAACGAACGACATCCATCGTTCCGCACCATTCCACCTAGCGCTCCCGGTTCAAAAAACCGCAGGACGTCATAGGAGCCAAAAAAGCCCGCCGGGCGGAGCCAGTCCGCTCAGCGTGACAAACAGGAGACTGATAGCGAATCCGTTTCGATTTATGCTCTGAGCATGGAATGCGCCGCCTTCGATGACATCGCCAGCGCCCTGGCAGCCCGCAAACGGCAAACCGCAATGGGAAGCGCTATAGCAGCGAGTCCTGCTCTAGCTCCCTCTCGCAAGGCGTGGGCCGTGCCACAGCCGGCTGACACTCTACAGAAGAGTCGAGCAGTCTACCTGATCGCGCATCGAGGCTAGATCGTCGCGAACGAGCCATTCCGAGTAAGCCCTCAGTCGCCTGAGGCCAGCGGTCTTGGCGTCTCGCTCCGTTCGCTCGGCTTCCAGCGTTGCTGACGCTGGAAGCCACGCGATGCATTTAGGCTTCGGATGGTACCGAAGTGATCCGACAATTTGATCCTTCACCGGCCATTCCCCTCATACGCCCTGTGAAGCTTTCACATGTGGCGGGGTAAATCGTCCGTCATTGTGATGATGTCACGGCCAACTGCTATGCGTTAGCAATCGCTTGTTCCCTCTGGACTATCGCCGTGCCGACCGCGTTGTTTCCCGGCTGGTTCCAATGGCGGCACCTCCCAGCTGCGCGGGTGCAAAAAAGCCTTCGGCCGGGGCAGGAGGCAGTTCAAAGGGGCGAACCGATAACAGGGAAGCGGACCAGTTCCGAGCCTTCATGACCGGCACATATTTTTCAACCCACCAGCAAAAGGCCCGCCAGGTGGGAACCGGCGGGCAAGTTCTGGAGTGCTGGGATCAACCAGCATAGGTCAACGATGGGCGGCGAAGTTGGTTGCGGGGGCGACCCAACCGTAGACGGCTATTTCGACTCCGCGCCCGGCTCAGGCTGAATGTCGATCGTGTCGCCATCTCCATGCACGGCATCACGGTCCCAATCATTGGCCTTGTCAGGTGTTTTGGCAATCGCTTTTCGGGTGTCCCTTCCTCGGTCCTTGCGGGGTTCTGGACCTGGCAGTTCGCGTGATGACTTTGGCTCCACATGCGCCTCCTGTTCTCTACCAAAACAAAGTCGGGGGGCTCGGGTTCCAACAAAGCAAAGCCCGCCGCCTCCGGGAGGAGCGCAGCGGGCCATTCGGCTAGGAGTTGAGGGGACATCTCCACGCTGCCAAAACAACAGATCGGCAGCGGATTGGTTCCCTGAGACGGGACCGTGAGATAGCGTGTTAGCCCAACAGCCGCCGCAACCGCTCCGCCCGGCAAACGATCGGCGTTTGCTATTTGGCTTTTAGCCGGAGACATGTCAGCCAGATTTTTTGGCTCGGTCGCTTTTCGCTGCGCGTTCGTCTGGTGGCCCCGACGCTTGGTGCAACCCGACCGTCTCCCGCCGTTTGAATGATGCCGTTTCTGGAAGCTGGCGTATTAACGGTCAAGCTGGCGGGTAATCATCCCAACCCAACACCGCTGGTCAGGCCCGGCGGCGTCCCACCCCTCCTCGCCGGGCCGCCCGCATGTTGCACAAAGGCGAAGGTCGCCACCTTGCTCAGTCGGACTGCTGTGTGCGCTCCGCGATGGCAAACGCCTGCAGGTTCCTGGCCTTGCCGATGTCCCGGTCGGCGTTCGCGATGATCGAAAAGAAGGCTGCTCTGGCGATATCCTTCTTGGAGGCCTTGGGGTGCGCTTTCCGGGCAGCCTTGACGAGCTGCTTGGGAGACATGTCGGGCGTGACGATCCTCATGAGGGTATCGCCGATCGCACTCATTTCGCTTGCATCCATGATGGGCGTCCCTGCTGACCGCAATGCCACAATAGCAAGGACAACTCGCGACCGACAATATGGTTCTGAAAATGAGAAACCCCGCCGGCAGGGACCGGAGGGGTTAGTCCTGGAAGGACGCGCGTTGCGCTGCGTTCGACAAGCGCGCATTGTCCAGATATCGCGCGGTTGCGACACCGATGTGACACAAGGACAGATGGCTGCGTACGCCCTTCGCAAGGACGATCGGTACGCGTCTCGCGGTCTTGCGACATCGGTGGCGATCACATGCCGGCCATAAGCATTATCGGAGATCCCTTCAGCCTTTGGAAAGGGAGATGTGGTTCTGCTGAGGAGTTGAAGCGCTGGCGGCGTGCCGGCGACAGGCTGGGCGATAGATGGACATCTTTGGCATCAAGGCGCTTTTGATCTGTGCGCTGATCTTCATTCCGTTCGAACATCTGTTTGCCGAGCAGCCGCAGAAGGTCCTCCGCAAAGGCTTGGATGTCGATCTGATTTATGTGCTGTTCAACACCTTCGTCATAAAGGCAGCCATGGCCATGATGGCGCTCGGCACCCTCGAAGCCGCCGCGATCCTTGTCCCGCAATCGGTAACGCGGGCCGTCAGCGGCCAGCCCATCTGGCTGCAGGTTGCGGAAATGATCCTGATCACCGATATCGGCGTCTATTGGGCGCATCGGGCCTTCCATAAAATCCCCGCTCTCTGGAAATTCCATGCGATACACCATGGCATTGAGGAGCTGGACTGGCTCGGCGCTTTCCATTCCCACCCGGTCGACGCGATCGTCACAAAGGCAATATCGTTGACGCCGATCTACCTCCTTGGCTTCTCCGACGCCTCACTCGCCGTCTTTTCGCTTATCTACTTCGGCCACACGATGCTTGTTCATTCAAACCTGCGGATTGCGTTCGGCCCCTTCAAGTGGTTGATCGCCAGCCCGCAGTTCCATCGCTGGCACCATGCCAACCAGCGCACAGCCTACGACAAGAACTTCGCCGGCCAATTGCCGTTCCTCGACGTGATATTCGGCACCTACAATGCCACCGGCAACAAGCTGCCCGAGAAATACGGCGTCGATGATCCCATCCCCTCCAGCTATTTCGGCCAGCTCGGCTATCCGTTCTTGCCTCACAGGAAGCCGTCGAAACGGGCAGCGCCGAGCGTCGAAGCAGGCTGGTTGCCGGACACGCCGGGCATCGAGCATGTCGACAGATGAGTTCGGGGCCACGGTGCCGAGGCCTTTCATGGCGAATCGGCTAAGCCTCGAGGCATGAACGAGACCTCACTCTACGCGCCGGTGAAGCGCTTCCTCGAAAACCTCGACTTCGTCGTGAAAGGGGAAATCGGCGGTTGCGACATCGTCGCGCTGCGCGAGGGAGAGCCGCCGATCGTCGTTATCTGCGAGCTGAAGCTGCAGTTCAATCTCGAACTGGTTCTGCAGGGCGTCGACCGTGCGGCTGCTTGCGATGAAGTTTGGCTGGCAGCGCGCATGTCGGCGCGGGGCAAGGGGCGCGAAAGCGATGCCAGGTTCCGCAATCTCTGCCGTCGGCTTGGCTTCGGCCTGCTCGCGGTGACCGCCAATGACAGGGTCGAAGTGCTTCTCAGTCCGGTCGCCCAGGCACCGCGCAAAAATGCGCGACGGCGTTCTCGCCTTGTCGATGAGCATCAGCGCCGCCGCGGCGATCCTGTCGCTGGCGGCGGATCGCGCACTCCGATCATGACCGCCTACCGGCAGAGCGCCCTCGCCTGCGCCGCCGCGCTTGCGGACGGCCCCAAACGGCCGCGCGATCTGAAAGCCTTGACGTCGATCGCGCCGAAGATTCTTCAGCACAATGTCTATGGCTGGTTCGCAAGGGTCGAGCGTGGTCTCTATGATCTCACGGATGCCGGCCGAGCTTCGCTGGTTCGTTGGCCGCAGGTCGCTCACGATGAAGCCCGACACGAGATTTTGATTGCGCCGGACCTCTGAATGCCGGGGTTTGCCGAGCATGAACCGCCGCTATTGGTTGATTTTTCAGACAAAACATGTTGCTTGTCCCGCCCATGAAGACACTCTGCATGATGGCCATTGCGTCCCTGACGCTGGCCTTTCCGGCCAGTGCGATGGACAACGCTTTGCGCGCCGGGCTGATGAAACTTGATCCGCAAACCCGCCTCGAACAGCGTTGCGATGCCGAAATCCTGGACCGGATCACCCACGATGATCGCAAGTTCAAGGCCGACCGCGTCGTCGCTTACGCCTTCGCGACGCCGGAGATGAGCGCCGACGCAATCCGGAGTCCGGGTGCGGCGTTCCGCAGCAAGGGGCAATGGTACCGGCTGAAATTCAAATGCCAGACGGGACCGGACCACATGGAAGTTCTCCAGCTCCGCTATCGGATCGGCGACGAGATTCCGGAAGCCGACTGGGCGAAATACAATCTCTACGATTAGGTTCTCGCGGGCTTGCGCCGCCTCCGGCTTGTGCCGGCGGCTGTCGAGAACCTCCCGCAATTCCACCGCCACGAAAATGGTTTTCCAGCGTTGCCCGTTGCCGCACTTGACGCCAGCGGACCATGCCTTTAGGCCCGTTCGGACGATCGACGACGAACACTCGACGAAGGGCTTCCAGGTCGATGGAAATATTTACCGCCGCGGGCTTTTCGGCTCTCCTTCAGGTCATCGCCATCGACCTTGCGCTCGCGGGCGACAATGCCATCGTTATCGGCCTTGCCGCTGCCGGCCTGCCGGCCAGCCAGCGCCAGCGAGCCATTCTTGTCGGCATCGCGGCGGCCACCGTTCTTCGCATTTTCTTCGCCCTGATCACGCAATGGCTGCTGACCATTGGTCCCATGCTGCTTATCGGCGGCGGCCTGCTTTTGCTGTGGGTTTGCTGGAAGATGTGGCGCGAATTGCGTGTCAGCCACGACGACGAGCGCGACGCCACCGAAGCGCTGTCGAACGGCGACTTCGACAAGGACGGCGTCATTGGCGGCAAGGGGCCGAGCAAAACCTTCTCGCAGGCCGCTTGGCAGATCGTCATTGCCGACGTCTCGATGTCGCTCGACAATGTTCTGGCCGTCGCGGGAGCGGCTATGAACCATCCGACGGTGCTGATTGTCGGACTGGCGCTGTCGATCGCGTTGATGGGCTTTGCGGCGTCGTTCGTCGCGCGCTTGCTGCACAAATACCGCTGGATTGCCTATATCGGCCTGGTCATCATCCTCTATGTCGCGGTCAAGATGCTGCTGGACGGAGCCGTGCAGCAATTCCCCGATCATTTCGCCTTCCTGTCACCCTGGTTCGGGTCAAGCGGGCACTGACGCAAATGTCGGGCCGCAGGGCTCCGTTTGCCTGATTGAGCAAGCCGTGCTATTGCGCCGCCCAAATTGAGCTCCTGCCAGGAGCCATGCAAGCCATCATATGTTGAGACTGCGGGCCGGATCGGTGTTTCCGGTTCGCGTCCATTGGAAAATTGCCCATGTCCGCCCCACGCGTCAGCTTCGTCAGTCTCGGATGTCCCAAAGCCCTTGTCGATTCCGAGCGCATCATCACGCGTCTGCGGGCCGAGGGCTACGAGATCGCCCGCAAGCATGACGGCGCCGATCTCGTTGTCGTCAACACCTGTGGCTTTCTCGACTCCGCCCGCGACGAGTCGCTCAACGCCATCGGCTCGGCACTGAAGGAAAACGGCAGGGTCATCGTCACCGGCTGTCTGGGCGCCGAGCCGGACGTGATCCGCGAGAAGCACCCCAACGTGCTGGCGATCACCGGCCCGCAGGCCTATGAGAGCGTGATGGCCGCGGTCCATGAGGCCGCCCCTCCCGCACACGATCCCTACATCGACCTGCTGCCGCCGCAAGGCGTCAAGCTGACGCCGCGCCATTATGCCTATTTGAAGATTTCGGAAGGCTGCAACAACCGTTGCACCTTCTGCATCATTCCGGCACTGCGCGGCGATCTCGTCTCGCGGCCGGCCGCCGATGTGCTGCGCGAAGCCGAGAAACTGGCCAAGGCCGGCGTCAAGGAACTGCTCGTCATCTCGCAGGATACCAGCGCCTACGGCATCGACATCAAGTACCAGACGTCCATGTTCGGCGACCGCGAAGTGCGGGCGAAATTCCTCGATCTCTCGGAGGAATTGGGCAAGCTCGGCATCTGGGTGCGCATGCATTATGTCTACCCCTATCCGCACGTCGCCGACGTCATCCCGCTGATGGCCGAAGGAAAAATCCTTCCCTACCTGGACATCCCCTTCCAGCATGCCTCGCCACAGGTGCTGAAGAACATGCGCCGGCCCGCCCATGGCGAAAAGACGCTGGAGCGCATTCGCGGCTGGCGCGACGTGTGCCCGGATCTCGCCATCCGCTCGACCTTCATCGTCGGCTTCCCCGGCGAAACGGATGACGACTTCGAGATGCTGCTCGATTGGCTGGATGAAGCGAAAATCGATCGCGCCGGCTGCTTCAAATACGAGCCGGTCAGAGGCGCCCGCTCCAACGAGCTCGGGCTTGAGCAAGTGCCGCAGGAGATCAAGGAAGCGCGCTGGCATCGTTTCATGCAGCGCCAGCAGAAGATCTCGGCAGCGCAGCTGGCCAGGAAGGTCGGCAAGCGTCTGCCGGTGCTGATCGACGAGGCGCACGGCACTTCGGCAAAGGGTCGCACCAAATATGATGCGCCCGAGATCGATGGTTCGGTCCACATCCAGTCGCGCCGCCCGATGCGCGCCGGCGACATCGTCACCGTCAAAATCGAGCGCGCGGACGCTTACGATCTCTACGGCTCGGCTGTCTGAGCCTTCCGTCAAGTTCACCATCCAAATGAAAAAGGGCGCCTCGCGGCGCCCTTCCCATAGAGACGTGGCGTGCTGCCTATTGCGGCAACTTGTCGTCGACGCCCTTGACGTAGAAATTCATGCCGAGCAGCGTGCCGTCGTCGGCGACCTCGCCGTCCTTCAGCCATGCCGAGCCGTCCTGCTTGGCGATCGGCCCGGTGAAGGGGTTCCAGCCTCCGGCGATCTTCTTTTCGGTCGCTTCGGCCATCGCCTTCACGTCGTCGGGCATGTTGGTGTAGGGCGCGAGCTTGACCGCGCCGTCCTTGATGCCGAGCCAGACATTGTCCGGCTTCCAGGTGCCGTCGATGGCCGCCTGCACGCGGCTGATATAATACGGACCCCATTCGTCCGTCAGCGAGGTCAGCTGCGCGTTGGGCGCGAACTTGATCATGTCGGACGACTGGCCGAAGCCGTGCAGCTTGCGCTCCTCGGCCACCTGCAGGGCCGCGGTCGAGTCGGTGTGCTGGACGATGATGTCGGCGCCCTGGTCGAACAGCGCCTTGGCGGCGTCGGCTTCCTTGCCCGGATCGAACCACGAATTGACCCAGACGATCTTGGCCTTGAAGTTCGGATTGATCGACTGCGCGCCGAGCATGAAGGAGTTGATCCCCATCACCACTTCCGGGATCGGGAAGGAGACGATGTAGCCGGCGACGCCGGACTTCGATTCCTTGGCGGCGATCTGGCCGAGCACATAGCGGCCTTCATAGAAGCGGGCATTGTAGATGCCGAGATTGTCCCCGGTCTTGTAGCCGGTGGCGTGCTCGAACATCACTTTGGGAAACTTCTTGGCCACCTTCACTTCGGCGTCCATGAAGCCGAACGAGGTACCGAAGATGATCTTGCAGCCTTCGCGCGCCAGGCGCTCGAAAGCACGGTCAGCATCGGGGCCTTCGGAGACGTTTTCCAGGTAAGCAGTCTCGACCTTGTCGCCGAGCGCCTTCTCGACCTCGAGGCGGCCCTGGTCGTGCTGGTAGGAATAGCCGAAATCGCCGATCGGGCCGGTGTAGACCCAGCAGGCCTTCAACTTGTCGGCGGCCTCCGCAGACACGGCCAGCGACAAAGCCGCTGTCGTCGTCATCAGGGCAATAAGCAGTTTTTTCATTGTGTTACCTCTCTGAGTTAAGCCTTGGAGCTTCCCGTCTTGTTCTTGTTGTCAACGATCCGGAACGAATGGCTGCCCCAGGGATGCCGGCGTGTTCATCATCGTCAGACGCTTGTTGCGCGAGATTAGAACGAGAACCACGACGGTTGCCAGATAGGGCAGAGAAGAAAGCATCTGCGAGGGCACTGGAATGCCAAAAGCCTGTGCATGAAGCTGGCCGATCCACACCGCGCCGAAGATGTAGGCGCCGGCCAGTACCCGCCATGGCCGCCAGGACGCGAACACCACCAGTGCGAGCGCGATCCAGCCTCGGCCTGCGGACATGTTCTCGACCCACTGTGGCGTATAGACGAGCGACAGATGCCCACCGGCGAGACCGGCGCAGGCACCGCCGAAGATGACCGAGAGATAGCGGTAACGAATGACCTTGATGCCGAGCGCATGCGCCGAGGCATGGCTGTCACCAATCGAGCGCAGCGTGAGGCCGGTACGCGTCTTGAACAGGAACCACATCACCGCGGCCGTCAGCGCGATCGAAATGTAGAAGATCGGATCCTGGCCAAAAAGAAGCCTGCCCACGACCGGTATGGAACTGAGGCCGGGAATATCGAGATTGGGCAGCCTGACACCGGGCTGGCCGACGAAGCTTGTTCCCATCATGCCGGAAAGGCCGAGACCAAGCAGCGTCAGTGACAGGCCTGTTGCCACCTGGTTGGTGGCCAGCGACAGCGTCATCACGGCAAAAAGCAAGGAGAACAGCGCGCCCACGACGATCGCCGCCAGAAGGCCGATCCAGGGCGATCCCGTCAGATAGCCGGCCCCGAAGCCGCCGACGGCGCCCATGACCATCATGCCTTCGACACCGAGGTTGAGCACGCCGGAACGTTCGACCACCAGTTCGCCAATCGCCGCGATCAAAAGCGGCGTCGCCGCCGTGGCTATGGTCAGGAGGATGTTGACGGTGATGTCCATCAGCGGGCTTCCTTCAACTTTGGTGCGGCCTCGAGCTTCGCGGGCGTTTCCTGTTTCGTCAGCGCCAGACCGATCAAGCGGATGCGGTAATGAATGAGCGTGTCGCAGCCGAGCACGAAGAACAGCAGCATGCCCTGGAACACCCTCGCCACCTTGTCGGAAATGCCGAGTGCGCTTTGCACGGCCTCGCCGCCGAGATAGGTCAGGGCCAGCACCAGGCCCGCGGCGACGATGCCGAGCGGATTGAGGCGGCCGAGGAACGCAACGATGATGGCCGTGAAGCCATACCCGGGCGAAATCACGGGCTGAAGTTGCCCGATGGCGCCGGAAACTTCGGAGATGCCGGCAAGGCCGGCCAGCGCTCCCGATAGCAGGAAGGCAAAGAACACCATCCGGTTGAGGCCGAAGCCGGCGAAGCGCCCTGCCCTTGGGCTGGAGCCCAGCACGCGGACCTCGAAGCCCTTGAGCATGCGGGCCATCAGGATCCAGATCAGCACCGCGGCCACCAGGGCAAACACAAACCCCCAATTGGCGCGCCCGGCATCGGGCATCAGTTCCGGCAGCACGGCCGCGTCGCCGAACTGGATCGTCTGCGGAAAGCCGTGGCCCTGCGGATCGCGCCAGGGACCCCGCACCAGCCAGTCGAGGAAGAGCTGCGCGACATAGACCAGCATGAGGCTGGTCAGGATCTCGTTGGTATTGAACCGGGTCTTCAGCAAGGCCGGGATCGCCGCGTAGGCCGCACCGCCGACCATGCCGAGCAGAAGCATCAGCGGCAGCACCAGCGGGCCATCGAATTGCGGGAACAGCACGGGAATGATCGAGCCGAAGATTGCGCCGAAGATGAACTGGCCTTCGGCGCCGATGTTCCAGATGTTGGCCTTGTAGCAGACCGACAGGCCGACAGCGATCAGGATCAGCGGCGCTGCCTTGATCGCCAACTCGTGCAACTGCCAGACCTGGCTGATCGGCTCGATGAAATAGATATGGAAGGCATTCAGCGGGTTGACGCCGAGCAGCGCGAACAGAACCGCGCCGGCAATGATGGTCAGCGCGAAGGCGATGAACGGCGACAGCATCGAAAACAGCGCCGAGCGCTGCGGGCGTTTGACGAGTTCGAGGCGCATCATGCCGTCTCCAGCGTATGTTCGGCGTGGCCGGGCTCGGCGCCACCCATCAGCAAGCCGACCTTCTCGAAAGTCGCTTCGGCGATCGGCATCGGCCTGGACAATTCTCCATTGTGCATGACGGCGATCGCGTCCGATATTTCGAACAGCTCGTCGAGATCCTGGCTGATCACCAGCACCGCTGATCCGCTGCGAGAGAGCTCGATCAAGGCCTGACGGATGTGCGCTGCGGCTCCGGCGTCGACACCCCAGGTCGGCTGGTTCACCACCATCACGCTTGGCCGGCGATCGAGCTCGCGGCCGACGATGAATTTTTGCAGATTGCCGCCCGAAAGTGCTGCCGCTTCAGGATCCGGGGCGCTCTTGCGCACATCCATCGCCTCGATGATGCGCTGCGAGGCGGCATAGACGGCGCCGCTCTTGACCATCCCGCCGCTGCCGACAAAAGCCTTGCCGTCCGTGGCATGGCGCGACAGCAGGAGGTTTTCCGAGAGCTTCATGCGCGGCGCGGCGCCATGGCCGAGACGCTCCTCCGGCACGAACGCGGCCCCCAACAGGCGCCGCCCGGTAATGGTGAGGCTGCCGGCGTTCTTGCCGCGGATGCGCACCGAAGCGGCATCCTGCTGCAAAACCTCGCCGGAGACGGATTCGAAGAACTCGCCCTGGCCGTTGCCGGCGACACCGGCAATGCCGATCACCTCGCCAGCGCGGACATTGAGGCTGATGTTCTTGAGCGGAATGGAAAACGGCGTTGCCGGCTTGCGGTTGAGGTTGAGGATTTCGAGCAGCGGCTGCGCGGTTTCGATCCCCTCGACCGGCGCGCGCACCACGGCCTGCACTTCGTTGCCGACCATCATGCGGGCGAGCGATGAGGCTGTCTCCTCGCGCGGGTTGCAGTGACCGACCACCTTGCCGTGCCGCAGCACCGTGGCGCGGTCGCAGATGCGTTTGACCTCTTCGAGCCGGTGCGAAATGTAGAGGATCGATTTGCCTTCCGCGCGCAAGCGTTCCAGCGTCTCGAACAACTTGTCCGCTTCCTGCGGCGTCAGCACCGATGTCGGCTCGTCCAGGATGATGAGCTGCGGCGTCTGCAGCAGGCAGCGGATGATCTCGATGCGCTGGCGCTCGCCGACGGACAGATCGCCGACCAGCGATTCCGGATCGAGCGGCAGGCCGTAGCTGTAGGAAAGCGCCCTCGCCTTGGCCGCGATGCTGCCGATCGGCGAGCCGTCATCCAGCGACAGCGCGATGTTCTCGGCGGCCGTCAGGGCTTCGAACAGCGAGAAATGCTGGAAAACCATGCCGATGCCGAGCTTTTTGGCAACGCCTGGACTGGTGATCCGCACTGCCTGGCCGTTCCAGAAAATCTCGCCGAAATTGGGTTCCAGCGAGCCGAACAGCATCTTGACCAGTGTCGATTTGCCGGCGCCGTTCTCACCGAGCAAAGCGTGGATTTCACCTTTGGCGATGTTGAGATCGATATGATCGCACGCTGTCAGCGTGCCGAATATCTTGGTCAGGCCCCGAACCTCGAGCAGGTTCGCCCCATCATGATTTGCACTCACAGTGCCTCCCATCCGGATTACCGGACATGTTCTGTGTTCCCGCAAGCATCGTATGCGCGGCCGGCTCTCGTGCGAAAGCAGCACCCAACTTGAAAGAGCTTCAAGAATTTCAGCGGAAACTCAAGGGCAAAGATCAGCCTTCCTTCGCACAAGCATATGGCGGGCCGGCTTTTCGGGCAAACCATGCTCGCGGCTGCGGCAGCGCGCTGAAAACCCAGGCAGATTGCCGTCAGGGAACCAGGATGGTCGTACCTGTCGTTCTGCGGCCTTCAAGGTCCGCATGTGCCTTGCCGGCATCTTTCAGCGCATAGCGCTGATTGATCTTGATCTCGACGGCGCCGCTGAGCACGACCTCGAACAGTGCGGCGGCGGAGGCATCGAGGTCCTCACGTCTGGCATTGTAGACGAACAGCGTCGGCCTGGTTGCGAACAGCGAGCCCTTCTGCGCCAGCAGCGACATCGAGAACGGCGGGATGGGTCCCGAGGACTGGCCGAAGCTGACGAACATGCCGAGCGGCTTCAGGCAGTCGAGCGAGGCCGGAAATGTGTCGTTACCCACCGAATCGTAGACGACATCGCACTTCTTGCCGCCGGTGATGGCGGCTACGCCGGCGACGAAATCCTGCTCCTTGTAGTTGATGACATGGTCGAAGCCGTGCGCCTTGGCGAGTTCGATCTTGTCGGTGGAACTGGCGGTGCCGATGACCGTCGCGCCGAGATGCTTCGCCCATTGGCCGAGGATCAGGCCGACCCCGCCGGCCGCGGCATGAAACAGGATGGTGTCGCCCGCCTTCACCTTGAAGGTGCGGCGCAGAAGATATTCCGCGGTCATGCCTTTCAGCATCATGGCGGCGGCCTGCTCGTCGCTGATGCCGTCCGGTACCTTGACGACCTTGCTGGCATCGATGACGCGCTCTTGCGCGTAAGCGCCGGTCGTCACGGCATAGGCAATCCGGTCGCCCGACTTCAGCCAGTCGATGCCCCCGCCGACTTCCAGCACCACGCCGGCGGCTTCGCTGCCCGGAACGAGCGGAAATCCGCCGGGCGGCGGATAAAGACCCGAGCGATGATAGACGTCGATGAAATTGAGACCGATCGCGGTATGCCTGATCAGGATCTGCCCCGAACCCGGCTGGCCAGGATCGGTGTCCTCATGGATCAGGACTTCCGGACCGCCATTGGCGTGGATGCGGATGGCTTTGGACATGGAGAGGATTCCTTGAAGAGCGGCTGGTCAGGCCTTTTTGGCGCCGAGGTTCGGAAAGAACTGCATGAGGCCACCAATGGTTGCGAGATAGAGCCCGGTAACGGTGATTCCGATCTTGGTGAAAGTGCCGACTTGCTCGCCCAGCACGCCGATCTGGTCGTAGAAAGCGGCGAGTGCGGCCTGCGCAAGCGCGAGCGCGCCGAAAGCACACCACAACAGCGTCATGCCGAGATTGATCGGCCGCAGCCGCCTCACCCGCACCGGATGGATGAAGTTTATCGGGACAAAGGTCAGAATGCCGGCCACCACCACCACCGCGAACGAGACCCATTGTCCCGGTTCGATGACAAACAGCGTGAACACCACCATGTTCCAGACCACCGGGAATCCCTTGAAGAAATTCTCCTTCGTCTTCATGCCGGTGTCGGCATAGTAGATCGCGCTGGAGACGACGATGATCGCCGCCGAAAGGAACGACAGGCCCTCGCCCATGAAGCCCCGTTGGTAGAGCGCGAAGGCCGGGATCAGCACGTAGGTCACGTAGTCGATGATGTTGTCGAGGAGTTCGCCGGACCAGGTCGGCAGGATTTCCTTGACCTCCAGCTTTCGGGCGATCGGCCCGTCGATGCCATCGACGAACAGCGCCAGGCCTAGCCACCAGAACATGGCCGTCCAGCGCTCCTCGCTCGCCGCCACCAGCGACAGGAAAGCCAGGAACGAACCGGAGGCGGTCAGCAGATGCACCGAAAACGCACGCGCCTGCGGCCAGGTGACCTTCTTCTTCGGCCGCGGAATTCGGTCGGTGATCTTTCCGGCGATCTTGCGGGCTTTTGTGTTCTTGCTCACGGGCCCCGCCAATCAAGCTTGCAGATCTCGGCCGATCGGCCGGCGAAATTCCAGTTGCGGCCAAAGGCGCGCATCTTGCTCTTGTCGGACCTCGCCACGATGATCTCCGGCGCGATCCAGTATTCCGAATTCGTGATCACCGTATCCTTGTCGCGGTCCTTGCCCGCGATTGGCGTGACCGCCCCGTCGATGATCTTCGGAATCTGGAAGATACGCGTCTTGTCCCGTGTCTCGTAGGTGATCGGCACCTGTTCGACGCCCAGGAATTTGCCGACGAGGATCGAGAGCAGCGACGTGGTCCCGCCGGCCTTGCCGGTGAAGATCCTGGTCAACGCCTTGACCGCGTAAACCGAGGCTCTGATGTCGATGAACAGGCCCGCGGTCCAATTGCCGCGGCTCATGTAACCGGGGATTTCCATGATCAGCCCAAGGTTGAGGCCGGAGAGGTCGACTTCGCCGAAGTGACCCGCATCGATACGGAAACCCGCCCATGTCTGGCAATAGCCTTCTGTTGGTGGGTGACTGCCGAGCGACAAGACGCAAGGGCAAAAAACCGTGCAATTGCAGGAGAGTACGAGCTCTCCTTTCATTGCCCAGCCCGGGTCAGTCATCGAATTCCCCCCAATCACAGTGAGACTACTAGCAGCACGGCTGCCCAGACAAGCAGTATCGCACCGGCCAGCCGGGTTGGAAGACTGCCCATCGTTTGTTTTTCAATTAGGGTGAACACGCCGATCAGCGCCATCCAGAAGACGTTCATGACGCCGACGGCGAACATCACCAGCATCAATGCCCAGCAGCATCCCAGGCACCAGATACCTTGCACGATGCCCAGCCGAAAGATGCGGAAGGTCTCGGCACTCCAGTTTGAAAACAAGGTCGAGAATGGGTTCCGGCATTTCGTCAGGCTGGCCTCCTTGAGGCCGCTGAACTGGTAGAGGCCGGCAACCAGCAAGGCCAGCCCACCAGCAACGCCAAGCACCGGATCGAATACCCCCGCGGACGCGGCGACTGCGTGGACGGCAAGTGTCAGTGCCGCAAACAGCAGCGATGCGGCGAGCCAGGCGCAGAGGTAGCCGGCAACCAGCACCAGCGGATGGACGACCGGCGCCCGCTTGATCCGCGCCGTATCGGCGATCTCGCAATAGGTGCGGATCATCGGTGCCGCCGACGGCAGCATCGCGGCGATCGCCATCAGGAACCACATGAGGATGAGTGCCAAAGCACGCGGGCCGATGCTTGCGTCCAGCGGCGCTGGCGAAAGGCAAAGAACGAAAAAATGGTCCAGGAAATCGGGCAGCGGCAGCTGTGGCAGGTTGCGCAGGAGAGCGTCACCCGGCGCGCTGATCCGCGCCTCGGCGCCGCGTATCGCCATCGCGGCAAGCAGCAGCCAGGCCAACGCGATGCTTGCACAGACGACGACGTTGACCGTCAAACGCGGGTCGCGCGCGACATTTGCCGTGGCGCGGCCGGCGCGGTCGAGATGGCTGAAGTCGTCCTGTTGGCCGGTCATGACATCCGAATGGGCCGAATCGCCGCGTTGATCAAGCCGCATGATCTGCCCTATATGCCTGTTTGGACTGGCAGGTCTGGTGGCCGCCTCTCAACTGCAGACCGGAAGCCGATCTTGGAGCATCAGGAAACAGCGCGGATACTGATTGCGGGCACGGGGCCGGCGGGGTTGATCGCCGCGCTTGCCTTGGCCGATGCCGGCTTTCCGGTGACGATTGCCGGGCCGGAAACCTCGGCTCCCGACGGTCGCACTACGGCGCTCATGACGCCTGCCCTGAAGATGCTGGAACGGGTGGGCGTGCTCGATGACATCAGACCCAAGGGCGCGCCGTTGAAGGTGATGCGCATTGTCGATGCGACCGGCCGGCTGATCCGCAGCCCCGTCGTCACCTTCCGCGCCAGCGAGATCGGCGAGGAACAGTTCGGCCTGAACCTGCCCAACGGCGTCCTTGGCCCGGCGCTTGCCAGCAAGGTGGCCGCGCATTCCGGGATCGAGTGGCGCAGATCCATGGTGAAGGCATGGCATCTCGGCGCCGGCAAAGCGCATGCCACGCTGGCTGATGGCAGCGAGATCGATGCGTCCCTTGCGGTCGCCGCCGACGGCCGCCTGTCGCCGGCCCGCGAGGCCGCGGGCATCTCGACGGCGGCGCGCGCCTACCCTCAGGCGGCGTTTGTCCTCAATTTCGGCCACAACCGCGAACATGGCTTCACCTCGACGGAATTCCATACAGAGACCGGCCCGTTCACGCAGGTTCCACTGCCGGGCAATCGCTCCAGCCTTGTCTGGGTGGTCAAGCCAGAGACCGCCAAGGAGCTTGCCGCTTTGGACGATGCAACGCTCTCGCTCCGCGTCGAGCAAAAGATGCAATCGATGCTGGGCCGGGTATCCGTCGAGCCGGGTCGCCAGATTTATCCATTGTCGACGGTGACCCCCCTGCGTTTCGCGGCGCGACGGGTGGCGCTTGTCGGTGAGGCGGCGCACGTGTTCCCGCCGATCGGCGCGCAAGGCCTCAACCTAGGCATCAGGGATATTGACGATCTGGTTGGAATCGCGCGTGAAAATCGTGAGGATCCGGGGGCTGTTGCGGCCCTTGCTGCATACGATTTCAAGCGCCGGCCCGATATTCTGGCGCGCAGCAGCGCAGTCAATCTGCTCAACATGTCGCTGCTTTCGGACATGTTGCCGGCGCAGATGGCGCGTGGCGTTGGCCTGGGTGTACTTGGCGGCTTTACGCCGCTGCGCGCCTTCTTCATGCGGGAAGGGCTTCGCCCGGGCAGCGGCTTTGCGGCAGTTGCGGGCGGCCTTCGGAAGCCGGCTCGGCAGCGGTAGCGATTTTGCGGACTTTGCCGCGGTATCGCGACGTTCATCAAAACCTTTGTTGCGCATACCGCGTATCTTGAAGGCGCTCAGACGCTCGGGATTGAATTGATGCGGAGTCTGCGCCAAATAAAGCCAAGGAATTCAGTGGTGAGTGCGATGAAAACGGCCAAATTCGCGATCGGACAGGTGGTTCGCCACCGGCTGTTCCCGTTCCGAGGCATCATTTTCGACGTCGATCCGCAATTCGCCAACACCGACGAATGGTACGAGGCCATCCCCGCCGACGTACGGCCGCGCAAGGACCAACCATTCTACCACCTGCTCGCCGAGAATTCGGAAACCGAATACATCGCCTATGTGTCCGAGCAGAATTTGCTCGAGGACCAATCGGGAGAACCTGTCCGCCATCCGCAAATCAAGGAAATGTTCGACAAGAAGCCGGATGGGCGCTATGCGCCGAAACGGCAGTCGAGGCACTGACTTCCGGCATGCTGAGTATGGCCAGAAATGAAAAAAGCGGGGCATGACCCCGCTTTTTTGACTCGCTATATTCCCGACGCCGGATCAGTTGGCGGTCTTCGCCTTGTCCTGCTCGTCCTTGAGCTTCTTGGCGAAATCCTGGTTGTTCTTGGCGACGAAGTCCTGAAGCTTCTTCTGCCGGTCCTCGATGTCCGACTGCTGCAGCGGCGGGCCGTCATAGGCGCCGCTGAAGCCCTGCAGCGCGATCTTGATCGGGTTGGCCTGGTTCTGGAAATTGATCGAGGTCAGCGTGATCCCCTGACCCTTCTTGAACGAAGCGACAAGCTGATCGGTCAGCGGCACTTCCGCCACGCAACGATCCGGGAAGCAGATGACATAGTCGAGCTTCTGCGCCTTGCCGGTGTCGATCTGCAGGCCGATGCCGGGAGGCACGAGGCGGCCGGTCGGGACCGTCACCTGGAACACTTTGCGGTTCACCTTGCCCTTGAGCTCGATCAGGCTGACGCCGGTGACGAGTTGGCCATTGCCAGCGGTGACGATGTTCTGGACATTGCAGATGTCGACGTCTTCCTGCTTGGTGCAGGCCTTGAACCAGCCCTGCGGAATCTGCGGCTGCTGCTGCGCGGAAGCAGAGGGAAGTCCTGCGCCGAGAAAGCCAACCACGCCTGCGGCCATGACCGACAGGCGGTACGCGTTGCTGTTCAGGCTCGTCATGTCGTGCACTTCCTCTCAATGATCCCGGGACCGGCTTCTTCGCGCCGTGTGGTCCAGCTACCTGTTGCCAAAATGAGGCAACAGAATGACTTCGGACGGCGTGTTACACTGCAAGCGGCGTCGAATCCAGCCCGCCGACCGGTAATTCTTGACGACGCCATTGGCCGCCACGCAGGTGCCCCATGCTAGGGTGCGGACCGAATCATCAAGCCGACCTGTTAAGGAGACGGTCATGGGCCGCGTTCTTGTTTGGCTGGTCACCGCATTATCGTTTTTCAGCCTGTCGTCGCCTCCGGCGCTGTCGGAGCCGAAACACGCGATTGCGATGCAGGGCGAACCGGCCCTGCCGCCGGACTACACCCATTTCAGCTACGTCAATCCCGACGCGCCGAAGGGTGGCAGCATTACCTATTGCGTCGTCGGCAGCTTCGACAATCTCAACCCTTTCATCCTGAAAAGCCTGCGCACGACCGCGCGCGGCATGATGGACACGATTTACGGCAATCTGGTCTTCGAGCCGCTGATGCAGCGCAGTGCCGACGAGGCCTTTACCCTTTATGGGCTTCTGGCCGACACCGCCGACATGGATCCCGAGCGCAAGACCATCGAATTCCATCTCAACCCGAATGCCAAATGGTCGGATGGTCAGCCAGTGACGCCGGAAGACGTGCTGTTCACCTACGATGCCTATACGCAGAAAGGCCGTCCGCCCTACAGCGACCGCATGGCCAGGATCGCCAAGCTCGAAAAGACGGGCGACCATAGCGTGCGCTTTACCTTCAATGACAAGGCCGATCGTGAGTTTCCGCTGATCATCGCGCTGACACCGATCATCCCCAAGCACGCTTTCGACATCGACACTTTCGACAGGACGACGCTGAAGCCGTTGATCGGCAGCGGTCCCTACAGGATCGCGCAGGTGACGCCCGGCCAGCGCATCGTCTTCAAGCGCAACCCCGACTATTGGGGCAAGAACGTTCCCGCCAAGCGCGGTTTCGACAATTACGACCAGATCACCATCGAGTATTTTCTCAACGCCAACGCCAAGCTCGAAGCTTTCAAGAAGGGTCTTTGCGCCATCGACGACGACAGCGATCCGGTGAAACGCGAGCGCGATCTCGACTTTCCGGCGTTTCATAGGGGAGACGTTGTCTCAGAAACCTTCGATACCGGCATTCCACCCGTCGTGACGGGTTTTCTGTTCAACACGAGGCTGCCGAAGTTTTCCAACCCCGTGGTTCGGCGCGCGCTCGGCATGCTTTATGATTTCGAATGGGCCAACAAGAACCTGTTCGGCGGCAAGTACACCCGCACGATGAGCTACTGGCAGAACTCGGAGCTTTCCGCGCTCGGCCATCCGGCTGATGACAGGGAAAAGGCGCTGCTGGCGCCCTATCCCGGCCGCGTGCCGGCCGACGTCATGGACGGCACCTGGAAACCGCCGGTGACGGACGGTTCGGGCCAGGACCGCAAGGTGCTGAAGACCGCTTTCGATCTTCTGAAAAGCATCGGCTACCATGTGCAGGACGGCACGATGATCGATCCCGACGGTAAACCTTTCGGCTTCGAGATTCTGACCGCCTCGCAGGATGAAGAACGTCTGGCCGGCATCTATCAGCGCACGCTTGAGAAGATCGGCATCAATGTCAGCATCCGCAGCCTGGACGGCGACCAGATCCAGTCGCGCAAGCAGCGTTTCGATTTCGAGGTCCTGATCGGCTCCAGCGGCTTCAACAATTCGTTGTCCCCTGGCATTGAGCAGATCGGGCGCTGGTCGTCCGCCGCGGCCAGGACCGAGGGATCGTTCAACCTCGCCGGCGTCGCCGATCCGGCGATCGATGCGGCCATCGACGCAATGCTGCGAGCCCGTTCGAAAGAGGATTACGTCGCGGCGGTTCGCGTTCTCGATCGGCTGCTGATCTCCGGCAATTACATGGTGCCGATGCAGTACAATACGCAGCAGTGGCTTGCTTACTGGAATTATCTGGAACATCCGCGCAAGACGCCCATATTCGGTTATCAGCTGCCAACATGGTGGCGCAAACCGAACTGAAGTCCGGAGATCGAGATGAGCGAAGCGAACGCCATAACCGTCGACGTGGTGTCGGACGTCGTCTGCCCGTGGTGCTTCATCGGTCAGAAGCGGCTGGACAAGGCGATCGCCGCGGCCGGCGATGTCGAAGTGCATATACGCTGGCGGCCGTTCCAACTCGATCCAACCATTCCGCCGCAAGGCAAGGACCGCCACGACTACATGCTGGCCAAGTTCGGCAGCGACGAGCGCATTCGCGAAATTCATGCTCGCATCGAACCGCTTGGCGAAGCTGAAGGCATTTCCTTTGCCTTCGACGCTATCAAGGTGGCGCCGAACACACTCGACGCGCATCGGCTGATCCGCTGGGCCGGTGCCGCCGGCGAGGACGTCCAGAACCGACTGGTGCGCCACCTATTCCAGCTGAATTTCGAGGAAGGCGCCAATATCGGCGACCACACCGTCTTGGTCGAAGCTGCCCGCGAGGCCGGCATGGACGCCGCTGTTGTCGAAACGCTCTTGCCGAGTGACGCTGATGTCGAGGCGGTTCGCACGGAAATCGCCACCGCGTCGCGCATGGGCATCACAGGCGTGCCGTGCTTCCTGCTCGAGGACAAATATGCCGTGATGGGTGCGCAGGATGCCGACACGTTGGCCGATGCGATCCGTCAGGTCGCGGCGGCCAAGGCGCGTGGCGAGTTGGAGAAAACCGGCTGAGGCCAGGGGACGCCACTTCTCCTCCATTTTGACGTAGCTGATGAAAGAGCCGCTTGCCATTGGGCCGGTGCGGATCCCCCATTTGGTTGACGAATGGGCAAGAGAACGATCCTGCACTCCCGCTGTTCCGATGCGATATTGGCGACTTCGCCGCGGCAAGGAAGCGGCGTCGACCCCGGCCCTCATGATTTTTTAAGTCACGAAACCGTGTACCAGGTTTCCCCAGGGGAAGATCGACAAAAGCCCCGTTCGCCGCGTCCAAGCTGCTGAAACCAATCAAAATTTCCTGATCGCTGCCCACCGTTTTGCTGGCGATTCGATCTTCAATCTGTTGCTTCAGTGCAACGGCCGCGAGAGCAATCCCACAGGCCTGGTTTAAAAATTAATGGAAAATGATCAATTGGTGTTACCATCCGTAACAAAACAAAAAAGGTTTGGGCGGGATCGTGATTCGGATCGGCAGGCGATCGCAAGAGTCAGTACCGGATGGACTACGCAGCGACGCCGCAGGGCGGTCGCATTTGACGCCGGTATCCTCGATGCGCAATTTCTGGGGGCTCGTGCGAGCCTACTGGATCTCGGACCGCTGGAAGGAAGCCTGGGCGCTGACGCTGGTGATAGCCCTGCTCACCGCGCTGTCCAGCAAGGCCAGCGTGTGGTTCGCCATGGCGTCGGGCGAATTGGTGAATTCGATCGCCTTCCTGCACGATGCCGCCAACACCAGGCCCTTGGAGACAATCCTGACCAACGCCGGCATACTGGTGCTGCTGGTCATGCTCAAGGATGTCGGCTTCACCGGCGTGCGCAATCTCGTCTCGGCAACCTTGCACCGCAAATGGCGCGGCTGGCTGAACGACCAATTCAACCAGGCCTTGCTCGACGGCAACCATACCCATTTTCACGCTCAACATGGTTCCGCGGACGGCGGCATCGTTGCGCCCGACAATGTCGACCAGCGCATCCAGGAATCGATCAAGGACATGACCGGCGGTGCGATCGGCCTCGCCATGGGCGTGCTGGGGCTGGCGACTTCGCTCTATTTCATAGGCCAGAACCTGTTGCAGTCGTCAGTGGAGGTCAAAGGCCTGGAGTTCCTTGGCAGCTATGGCAGCGCTGTTCTCGCCCTTCTCGCGGTTGCCACTTACGTCCCCCTCAATACCTGGATCGCCGTCAAGCTCGGCAGCCTGCTGGAACGTCTCAATATTCGCATGCAGAAGGCCGAGGGAAGTTATCGTAGCGAACTGACGACGTTCCTGCGCCGCAGCTTCCATGTCGCCGCCTCGCATGGCGAGGGCGTGCAGAAGAGGATGCACGACCGGCTCTATGTCGACATCGATCGCACCTGGGGGCGGCTGAATGTCGTCAACTCCAGCTATATGTCGTTCGAGCTGATCTACAACTTCGTCGGCGCCCGTATCGTCGCCTATGCTCCAGGCCTTGTGCCGTTCATCCACAGCCGCTTGGACTATAAAGGCTACATCACCGGCTCCGAAATGGTCGCCCAGCTCATCAGCCAGTGTTCCTGGTTCATTCATGTCATGCCCGCCATCGCGACGCTGCGCGCCAACAGCCAGCGCGTGACGGAGCTCGCCAACGCGATCGAGAAAGTCCAGCACCCGCAGGAATTCTACAGCCAGAGCGGCCGTTCCGACTTCCACTACGCCAGCCAGAATCCGGTCTTCGGTCTGACCATCCAGAAGCTGGAGCTGGCGCATCAGGGTGAGGATGCGACACCATTCCTCAGTTCCGCCAACCTGCGCTTCCGGCGCGGCGAATGGACCTTCCTGAAAGGCGAATCCGGGTGCGGCAAGACCTCGCTGATCAAGGCGATCAACGGCCTGTGGCCTTATGGCCGCGGCACCATCGTCTTCCCCGAGGGCGTCAAGAGCTTCTATGCCGCTCAGGAGGTCAAGCTGCCGCAGGTGTCGCTGAAACAGCTGGTCTGCCTACCAGGCTCCGAAGGCGACCACGGCGATACCCAGGTCGCGTCGGCACTGCACAAGGCTGGCCTTGGCGATTTCATCGAACACATGGCCAATGAAAGCCGCGAGGGCAAGAGCTGGGATCAGGTCCTGTCGGGCGGCCAGAAGCAGAAGCTGGTGGTGGCTCGTATCATCCTGCAGCAACCGGGCCTGCTGTTCCTCGACGAGGCGACCGGGGCTCTCGACCCTGATGGCAAGATTGCCTTCCACCAAGCCATCAAGGACAACTGCCCTGATGTGACGGTGATCAGTGTCATGCACGAAGCCGTGGCACCGAGATCTGCTGCCGGGACCGAGTTCTACCACTCGATGGTCCTGATTGCCGACGGCGTCGCCACGAAGAAGCCGCTTGCCCCAAGCCTGCCGCTGGAACTCACCACGATCCTGGCCCAGCCAAGGCCGGTCGAGGACAAATGGACGCGTTTCTCGCGCCGGCTGAAGCAGAAATAACGCTGATGTCCCCGTGGCTTGCCACGGTGAACGGTCCACGGTGATCACAGTCTCGCGATCCGGGCCGTTCGGCACTGTTTTCCTTCCTCACCGCGATTGACTCGGCAAGGCGCGCTCCTATGTTGCGCCGGCTTGCAGCAGTCAAAAGCGAACCCGCAAGCAGAAAGGTCACCGCGCCATGCCTGGCGACAGTCACAGTCGAACGCAACGGCCGTCCGCCTAGACGTGACCTGAATGGTTCATGTCCTGCCGGACGGCAAGGAGTGAGCCATGAACGATTTTTTCCCCGTAGCGGACGACGAGGCCGTCGCTATCGCCCGCATCCTTGCCAATGATCACGTCGCCGACCTTGTCGAGGCGCTCAACCATGAATCGCGCGAAACCGCGACGGAGCTGCTTTGCGCCGTACCCTTCGAACGGCTGGTCGAGATTTTCGACCAGCCTGAGCTCGAAGGCGCGCCCGAACTGGCGGAGGCCCTGCCCCGTCCCAAGGCGAGCAAGCTGCTCACCGCCATGTCCGTCGACCGCGCGGCCGACATCCTGCGCGAGCTCGACGAGCCGGCACGCTCCGAGCTGCTCGATGCGCTGGCGCCGCCGCTGCGCGCCACCCTGCTTTCCATTCTGGGCTATCCCGAAGGCAGCGCCGCCTCGATCATGACCACGGAGTTCGTCAGCGTGCCCTCCGACTGGACCGTCGGACGCACGCTCGACTACATCCGCAAGGTCGAACGGACGCGCGAGACCGTCTATGCAATCTACATCGTCGATCCGCGGACAAATCTCCTGGTGCGGTCGACGGGCTTGCGTCGGCTCATCACCGGTGAACCGGACGACCCGATCCTGTCGGTAGCGCCGGACCGCCTGCCGGTGACAGTCACTCCGCTGACGGATCGTGAACACCTGGCGCAGACGATCTCCAAATACGATCTGCTCGCCGTCCCGGTCGTCGACAACGGCAAGATCCTCGGCATCGTCACCATCGACGACATCATCGACACGATGATCGAGGAGACGACCGAAGACGTGCATCGCTTTGGCGGCATGGAGGCTTTGGACGAGCCGTACATGAAGATGAGCTTTCTCGCCATGATCAAGAAGCGCGGTGGTTGGCTCTGTGCGCTGTTCATCAGCGAGATGCTGACGGCCAATGCCATGCAAAGCTATGAGGGCGAGCTGGAGAAGGCGATCGTGCTGACGCTGTTCATCCCGCTGATCATGAGCTCCGGCGGCAATTCCGGCTCGCAGGCGACCTCGCTGGTCATCCGCGCGCTGGCGCTGCGCGAAATCGGCCTTCGTGACTGGTGGCGGGTGGCGCTGCGCGAACTGCCTACCGGTCTCGTGCTCGGCGCCATGCTGGGCGCGGTCGGCGTCTGCCGCATCGCGCTCTGGCAATATATGGGCTTCTATGACTATGGCCCGCACTGGCCGTTGATTGCCGCGACCGTTGGTGCCGCACTGGTCGGCATCGTCACCTTCGGTTCGCTGTCGGGGTCGATGCTGCCTTTCGCCCTGAAACGGATCGGTTTCGACCCCGCCAGTGCATCCGCGCCGTTCGTCGCCACGCTGGTCGATGTCACCGGACTGGTGATCTATTTCTCGGTGGCGCTCGTCATCCTGCGCGGCACTTTGCTGTAGCGGTTCGACTGCCGCCGCCGGCCATGGCTGGCGGCGGCAGCGCCGCGTCAGGCGACGTCAGACGCGCTCGCCGTCCTTCACCCGATAGGTCGGCTTGTACATGGTGACGAGCTCTTCGGAGGCGGTCGGGTGCACGGCCATTGTGCGGTCGAAGTCGTCCTTGGTCAGTCCGGCCTTCAGGGGGATGCCGAGCAGCTGTGCCATTTCGCCGGCATCCGGCCCCAATATGTGGGCGCCGAGAACCCTGCGCGAAGCGCCATCGACGACCAGCTTTATCAGCATCTTTTCGTCACGGCCCGACAGCGTGTGCCGCATCGGCCGGAAGCTGGCGCGGTAGATTTCGACATCGGCGAAGCGCTTTACGGCTTCGTCTTCCGACAGGCCGACCGTGCCGATTTCCGGTTGCGAGAAGACAGCCGTTGCGATCGTGTCGTGGTCGGGCGCCGTCGGATTGTCCTTGAAGGCCGTCTCGACGAAGCACATGGCTTCGTGAATCGCCACCGGGGTCAGCTGCACGCGGTTGGTGACATCGCCGATCGCCCAGATATTGTCGATGCTGGTGCGGGAATACGGGTCGACCTTGATCGCACCGGTCGCGGCGGTCATATCGAGGCCTATGCCTTCCAGGCCCATATTCTCGGTGTTGGGGAGGCGGCCGATGGCCAGCATCACCTGATCGACCGTCAGCACCTGCCCCCCGATGAGCTGCGCGTCGAGCCGTCCGTCCGGCCGCTTGCTGACCGATTCGGAGACGGAATGGCAAAGGATCTTTATCCCCTTCTTCTCCATCGTCTCATGCAGCGTGCGCCGCAGGTCCATGTCGAAGCGGCCGAGGATTTCCTTGCCGCGATAGACCAGCGTGGTGTCTACGCCGAGGCCATGGAAGATGTTGGCGAACTCGACCGCGATATAGCCGCCGCCCTCGATCATGATCGCCTTTGGCAGGTCCTTGAGGTCGAAAGCTTCGTTGGAAAAGATGCAGTGTTCGTGGCCGGGCAGCGCCGGATGCGCCGCCGGACGGCCGCCGGTGGCGATCAGGATCTGATCGGCGGTGACGGTGCGGTCCTCGCTCAGGAGGTGGATCACGTGCGGGTCGACGATCATCGCCCGCGTGTGAAACGTCTCGCCACCCGAACCCTCGACATTCTTCTTGTAGATCGCTTCCAGCCGGCTGATCTCGCGGTCCTTGTTGGCGACCAGCGTCTGCCAGTCGAAACTGGCTTCCGGCACTGTCCAGCCATAGCCGGCGGCGTCGGCGAAATGCTCGGGAAATTGCGAGGCATAGACATAGAGCTTCTTCGGCACGCAGCCCCTGATGACGCAGGTGCCACCGAAACGGTATTCTTCGGCAATGCCAACGCGCTTGCCGAGCGCTGCCGCGACCCGCGCCGCCCTCACCCCTCCGGAGCCGCCGCCGATGACGAAGAGGTCGTAGTCATAACCGGCCATGAAGCGGCTCCTTGAACGCCAAAATTCGACTGACAGGTAGGCCGCAAACCGTCAAAAGAAAAGCCCGGACAAGCCGGGCTTCACAGATGGCCGCAAGGCCGTCGGAAAGATCACGATCAGTTCTGCGTGCCGTCCGCCGGCGCAGAACCGTCGGCGGGGGCCGCGCCATCCGCCGGAGCAGCTCCGTCCGCAGGAGCAGCACCATCCGCGGGGGCGGTTGCATCGGCGGGTGCGGCCGGCGCCTTGGCTTTTGCCGCCGCTGCCAGAGTCTCGCCGACTTGCTGGGCGAGATCGCGCGCGACGCCGTTCTGCCAGATGTCGGCGGCCTTGACGAGGTCACGCGTCACCGTCGGGCCGCTGTCGAGCAGCTTCTTGCCGGACTCGGAGCTGTAGAAAGCCGCGATGTCGGAGAGTTCCTTTTCGGAAAACACCTTCGCATAGGCAAGAGCCGCTTCCTTCTCGAGATCCGCACGGCGTGAGGCCATCGCCAGCGCCTTCTCGTTGATCGTCTTGCCGATCAGTTCCTGCATGTCCGGGTTCTTCTGGATAAGCTGCGATTCGAGCGCCGCGGCGGCCTGCGGCAGGATGTTGTCGAACGGGTCGGTCGCGTGGATCGCGGCGACCGCGGCGCGTGCGGCCTTCAGATGCGATTCCGTGACGTCCTGCGCGAAGACAGGCGAGGAGAACGCGAAGACGGCCGAAGCCGCCACAAGGACGGAAAGACGGCGAACCCGGTTATGCAACATCATGATCGGTAGAACTCCCTGGTTTTCGGGCGGCATGGACAGTTTGGATACCGTCGCCGCCGGCGATGATGGCCGCTGACGCCAGCCCGATGAAAAGACCATGCTCGACCACGCCAGGAATGGCGTGGAGAGCATTCGAAAGCGCTCTTGTATCCGGAATGCGGCCAAAAGATGCATCGAGGATAAAATGGCCGCCGTCTGTAACAAAAGGCTGGCCTCCCGTCATCCTCAATGTCACCGGACCGGAAAGGCCGAGATTTCCAGCCGCCATGGCCACGGCGATCTCGGTCGCGCGCAGGCCGAACTGGTTGACTTCTATTGGAAGCGGAAACCGGCCGAGTGTCTCGACCATCTTCGAACGATCGGCGATGACAATCATGCGCTGCGAGGCCGCGGCCACGATCTTCTCGCGCAGCAGCGCCCCGCCGCCGCCCTTGATCAATGTCAGCTCCGGGTCGACCTCGTCGGCACCGTCGACGGTGAGATCGAGCTCAGGCGTTTCCTCCAGCGTCGACAGCGGCACGCCGAGTTCGCGGCACAGCGCAGCAGTGCGTTCAGAGGTCGGCACGCCTGTTATGGTCATGCCGGTGGCGACCTTGTCGGCAAGCAGCCGCACGAACTCCTCGGCGGTGGTGCCGGTTCCGATGCCGAGCCGCATGCCGTCGCTGACATGGGCAAGGGCCGCCCGCGCGGCCTCGACCTTCAATTGCCTCGCATCCATGCTGCTTTGCTGCCCTGAAACCGAATGCATGTCGCCCAAAATGACCTCGGCTTTGGGAAAACGACATGCATGAAAGAAAGACCTGAAGCGTGCCGCATGAGTCTGTTTCGACGCGACGCGCTTTAGCGTTTTCGGCTCCTAGCATTTTTGCAGGCCGGGTCAAAGCCCTTGGCGGCCGTCCCGCCGGTCTGCTTGCCTTAACGCGTCGCAGCCGCTATCGCCTGCCCATGCACAAACCTGCGCAGGATGGATCATGACTCGCCCGATCATCGTGTTCGACCTCGATGGAACGCTGATTGACACGGCGCCGGACCTGCTCGACAGCCTCAACCACAGCCTGGCGGCCAGCGAACTATCGGCCGTCGACGAAGCCGGCTTCAAACGCTTCGTCGGCCATGGCGGCCGGGTGATGATCGAACGGGCGCATGCCGCGCAGCAACGATCCCTCAAGGTCGAGGAGCACGACCGGCTGCTGAAACTGTTCCTCGATCACTACACCGACAACATTCCGGGCAAATCCCGCCCCTACCCCGGCGTGACCGAGGCGATTGCCCGTTTTGAGAAGGCCGGCTATCTGCTGGCAATCTGCACGAACAAGTACCAGGCCAATTCGCTGGCGCTGATCGAAGCACTCGGCTTGACCAGGCATTTCGCGGCAATTGCCGGGCAGGACACGTTCGCGTTCCGCAAGCCCGATCCGCGCCACCTGATCGAGACCATCAAACTCGCCGGCGGTGATCCGCACCGCGCCTTGATGGTCGGCGATTCGCAAACCGATATCGACACCGCCAAGGCGGCCGGCATTCCTGTCGTCGCCGTCGATTTCGGCTACACCGACCGTCATGTGCGCGAGTTCGAGCCCTCGGCGGTGATCTCGCATTTCGATGCGTTAACGCTCGATCTGGCGCAAAGGCTGATCGGCGCCGCCGCACACTGAGCGCCGACGATGAAAATCTCTGCGGAACGGGCCTTGGCGAGACCGCAAATCCGATCTGTGTGACAACACCAGACGCTGCCTTGACTTAATGGGTCGGCCTCCCTTATATCGCGGCTCGCTTGGCCTTCGGGCAACGAGCGGGCGATTAGCTCAGCGGGAGAGCACACCCTTCACACGGGTGGGGTCGCAGGTTCAATCCCTGCATCGCCCACCATCTGTTTGCTGAACGTCACATCGGCAGCTACAGCCCGCCTTCCCCTTTGGCGCTCTGCCTTTCCGCACAGGCGCTGAACGCCGGAACACCCACATGCGGAACAAACCTGCATGACAGCGAGTTTCCTTGAGTCGAAACTTGAGGGAAAACCATGTCCAGATTTCTGCTTGCGGCCTACGTCGTCGTTCTTTTCGCCGCCGGACCCGCCTTTGCCGCGGATGAAACTGCACTGCCGCCACCCAATGCCAAGAAGCTGTCGGAGATCATCGCCAAGGTCGAGCAGCGTGACGGGTTTCGCTACGTGAAGGAGGTCGACTGGGACAAGGACGGCTACACCGTCACCTACTATACCTCGGACAAGGCAAAGGTCGAAATCGTCTTCGATCCTGTGACGGCCGAACCAAAATAAGGTTCGCGGACATCACGTCGCGAATGCGCTGCGTCTGCGTGTTCTCAACGACAAACCGAGCGTCAAAATTGTCCATCCTGGAGTATGTTAGGCTGGGCGCGGGGCCGCGCCCTGGGCAATCCTGTTGGCTTGGGGGCATGATGCGATGTTTCGTTAGACTCTGTCTTCTATCTGTATCCGCCATCGTCTCAGCCGGCGGCTTCCTTGCCGTTTCTCCGGCATTGGCGGACGGGCCGTCCTTCGACTGCGGCAAGGCAAACCTGCCGGCGGAAAAGGCGATCTGCGCCGACCCGCAGTTGTCGGCGATCGATCTGCTGGTTTCGAAGGCTTACAAGGAATTCGAGCCGGCGTTCGGCGGCGACAAGCGCAAGATTGCCCGCGGGCTGATCGCCGATCGCAATGCTTGCAAGAGCGATACCGCCTGTATCGCCAGCGCGCTCGACAACGCCTTGCAGACCTATGGAAATGCGCCGTCCTGGGTGCAAGACTACACCATCGCGCTGATCGGCAAGAAGGCGCTGGACGCCGCGGCACGGAACCCCGGCAATAAGGACCAGCCCCTGCCCTTGGCGATCGGCCAATGCGCGTCGACGCATATCGAGACGCTGACCACGCGGCTTGGCGACGATCCGCTGGAAACGGCTACTCCCGAAGCGGGCAGCGCGGCCACATTCACCAATGGCGGCGGCGCCGTATCCTACGATCGCGAGGCCGGCCTTGCCGCCGCCCAGGTCGGCGAACCCGTCGTCATGTGCTTGATCTCCATTCCCAGGGACTGCCCCAAGGACGACGACCGTGGCCGGGTTTATTATTCCGTCGACCTCGTCGCGAAAGGCTCCTGGGCTCTCCCGGATTCGCAGCACATGTGCGGCGGCGCCTGAGTGGCGGGATTTTCACCGGCGGGCCCAGGAGTGTTCCGTCTCCCCTTGCGTCAATTCGCCATTGATGGCTGATTGTGGAGGGACCGGGCTTCAGGGGGTGGGTATGTCGGCTGCGAAGCACTTGATGAAGCGCGTCCTCATGATGCTGGCCGGCTATCTCGTCGCCATACTGGTTGGTCTGATCGCCGTCGTGGCGATCTATGCCGCGCTGAGTTCCCTGCCCAACGCGCCAGCCTATTTCGACCTCATGGGGGTCTCGCCGATCGCGGCCTTTGTGGTACCGCCGCTCGGCATGTTCATCTATTTCCTGACCATCGTGGTGACCGCGCCCCAGACGCTGATTTTTGCGCTGATCGCCGAATTCTTCTCTCTTCGCAACGCTATGCTGCACATGGTCTTCGGCGCCGCGGCTGCGGCCGGAGGTTTCTTCCTGATCTGGCCGGGCGCGGCGGAGGACGTGGATCTGGAGCGCTGGGTCGACATCGGCATCATAGCCGCCGCCGGTCTGGTTGCCGGGCTGGTCTATTGGCTGATCGCCGGGCGCGACGCCGGTTTCAGGCGCTCGCTGTCGGAGCGATAACGACTAGCTCGAGGGTGAGCGCACCGCCTCGGTTGCGTCCAGGGCCTGCTTCAGCCGGGAATCGCGATCGTAGACGTCGCTGAAATACTCGACCTTGCCGGACATGTCGGGCCAGGCGGTGAAATAAGCGACATAGACTGGGATCTTGCGTATCACATCCTCGGTCGAGTGTCCGTGCTTCAATTTCTCCGCGATATAATCGACCGAGGTGCCGAGCACTGCCGCCGCCATGCCGCGCGGATCCTGCAGGCGCACGCAGCCATGGCTGAGCGCGCGCATATCCTGCTTGAAAAACGATTTCTGCGGCGTGTCGTGCATGTAGATCGCGTGCTTGTTGGGGAACAGGATCTTCAGTTCGCCCAGAGCATTGGCCTCGCTCGGCTGCTGGCGCACATTATAGGGAATGTTGGCGCCATAAGCGCCCCAGTTCACCGCCGACGAAGGGATGCGCTTGCCGCGTGAATCCGTCACCTCGTAGCCGGCCCGGTCAAGATAGCCGGGATCGCCGCGCAACCTCGGCAGCATTTCGTTGACGATGATCGACTGCGGCACGCCCCAGTAGGGGTGGAAATCGACCTGCTTGATCTGGTCGTAGAAGAAGGCGGTCTGGTTGGTGACGCGGCCGACGACGGCACGCGTCTTCAATTTTTCCTGGCCGTCGTCGATATAGCTTGCGGTGAAGGCAGGCTGGTTAATGAAAACACGCGGGCTGCCGAGATCGGAAGGCAGCCAGCGCAGTTCTTCCAGCGCCACCTCCACCTTCAGCAGCCTGTCGGCCTTCGACGTCCCGGCCAGCGTGGCGACCGTGCGTGGACCGATGACGCCATCGCCCTTCATGCCTTCCTTCTGCTGCACCGCCTTGATCAGCGGCACCAGCTCGGGAACGTAGACTTCGCTGGTTGCCAGCCGCGACAGGACCTCGCCATAGGTGCCGCCCATCTCGTCATCGAGATTACGCGCGATCAGCGACAGCAGCTTCGGCAATTCGGGGCTGGTTTCGCCTGGCTTCAGAAGCAGCTTGGGATCGACGACGATTTCGTTCTCGGCGCTCGCCTGCAGCGCTTCCAGTTCGACGCGCAGCGCCTGATATTCCGCATTCTGCGGATGGCGCGATTCCAGATAGGTGCGAACCTCCTGGGTATGCGCCAGAGTCTTCAGCACGCCCATCATGTCGAGCGGCTTGGCCGGGAAATCGTAGTAGCCGGTCATGCGGTTGGGCTCGACACGGCCATTCTGGGCGTCATGGGCATAGCGCAGGACACGTGCCGACAGCGCCATCTCGAATCGCACGAGCTCCTTCAGCTTGACCTCGTCGTCCGCCGAGGACGAACTGGCGGCAGGCACATCGACCGTGTAGTCGGCAGGCGTGAGGCCGTAGCTTGCAGCCTCGCCAAGCACCCGCACGGCATCCTGCGCGCGGTTGTTCGGGGTGGTTCCGGTCACCCAGATGAAATCCGGGTTGGCCGAGTAATAGGCGATCAGCGCCTTGGCGATGTCGGGCTCGGCATAGAGTTCATAGTCGGCGAGCCCGGCAATGGCTTCATGGAAGGCAGCACCCGTGGCCGAAGGCACGAAAGCGGCGTCTTGCGGTGCAGCCGGCTGCGGCGCCGTCGCCAGCGTCGAGAAGTCGACACGCACCAGCTTGTCGGCCTTGTAAGTATAGTAGGACGGACTGCTGATCCTCGCGCCGCCGCCGGCCGGAGCGTTCGGCTTGGGTTTGTGCTTTGGCGGAGGAGGCGGAAACTCGCCTTTCGGCTCATGCCTGATGCCACCGCCGAACAGCATGTCGAAAAATCCCTGGGCTCCTGCCTGAGGCATGCCGAAAGCCAGCGTCGCCGTAATCGCCACCAGCGGCATCACGGTTGCTTTTTTACCGAGGAATTTCATGGATCACCCGCTCCGGTCGCAACCGGTTCCCGTTCCGCACGCTAGACCGTCCCGCTCACCGCATGGCGGATGTAAGGCGCGACTATACCGATTCATACCGATTTCGTTAAGCTTTCATAAATTTCGGCAGGGCTGTTGCAGAACGGTTTCACAACATCGTGACGGCCGGCGCGACCGAACTGTCGCGCCGGCCCGGGAATCCCTGTGGCTTACGCGTTTGCGCCTCCATCGATGGTCAGCGCGGCTCCGGTGACGAACCTGCCCTCCGGTCCGGCGAGCCAGGCAACCATGCCGGCGATATCGTCCGCCTGGCCGAATCGCGGGGTGGCCATCTTCTGGCGCTGATGCTCGGCATGCGGGCCGTCGGCCGGGTTCATGTCGGTGTCGGTCGAACCGGGATGGACGACATTGGCGGTGATGCCGCGTGACCCGAGGTCGCGGGCCAATGCCTTGGTCAGGCCGACCAGCGCCGCCTTGCTGGCCGAGTAGGCGCCCAGGCTGGTGTCGGTGACCCGCTCGGCCAGATTGCTGCCGATCGAGATGATCCTGCCGCCCTCGCCCATGTGCCTTGCCGCCGCTTTCGAGGCGATGAACGGCGCTCTCAGATTGATCGACATGGTTTCGTCGAAATCGGCAAGCGACAGCGCATCGATCGGCGCGGCGCGCCAGATGCCGGCACTGTTGACCAGGATGTCGAGCCGGCCGAAGGCAGTCACAGCATCGGCCACCGCCTGGTCTATGGCCTCGGCGTCACGGTTGTCGGCTTTAATGGCAATGGCGCGACCGCCCTTGGTCTCTATCTCGGCGACGACGGACCGAGCCTGCTCCTCGCCATGCACATAGGTCAGCGCCACATCGGCCCCCTCCGCCGCCAACCTTCGTGCAATGGCCGCGCCGATACCGCGGCTGCCTCCGGTGACGAGTGCTGCCTTGCCGTTCAAATTTCCTGATGACATCGGTTTCTCCATTTATGTAGCGATTGATACATAAATACCTGCCAGCCTTGCCTGGCCGCGTCAACTCATTTATGTATCGATCAACACAGAAAAGAGCATCATGTCGGAAAGAGGCCGTCCCCGAACCTTCGATCGAACCGCGGCCTTGCGGCGCGCGATGGACGTGTTTTGGGCCAAGGGCTATGAAGGCGCATCGATCAGCGATCTTGCCGTGGCAATGGGCATAAATTCGCCGAGCCTCTATGCCGCCTATGGCAGCAAGGAGGCCCTGTTCCTCGAGGCGACCGATCTCTATTCCCGCGTGGAGGGCGCCGACATCTGGCTCGCGCTGGAAGAGGCGCCAACGGCGCGGCTTGCGATCGAGCGGTTCTTGCGCCGGACCGCGAAGGCCTATTCGCAAAGCGATCGTCCGCAAGGCTGCCTGATTACGCTGGGTGCGCTGCACGAAGACTCGAGCCGGGGCGCGATCTGCGCGGATTTGCGGCGCCGGCGCGCCGAGAATCTTACCGCGCTGAAGAAACGTCTGGAGCGCGGCGTGGCCGAGGGTGAATTGCCTGCCGACTTCGATTGTCGTGCAGCCGCGACCTTTTTCGCAACGGTCCAGCATGGCATGTCGATTCAGGCGCGTGACGGCGCTTCCCGCGCCGCCCTGATGGCGACGGTAGCCGGGGCAATGGCTGCTTGGAAGGCCATGGCCGGCACCATCGAGGCGTGACAAACACCATCCGTTGTGCTCGAAATCCGACTTGCCAGCAAACTTGCGGCCGGAGGGAACCACGTGAAAAAAGGGTATCGCGAACTGCTGGATGAGGCCAACGCCGAGATCGAAGTGGTTTCGCCCGAGGAAGCGGCAGGGCTGCTTGAGGACGAAGACACCATCTTCGTCGATCTGCGCGATCCTCGTGAAATCGAACGCGACGGCAGAATTCCCGGCGCCAAGCACGTCACGCGTGGCATGCTGGAGTTCTGGATCGATCCCGAAAGCCCCTACCACAAGCCCTTCTTCGCTTCCGGAAAAACCTTCGTCTTCTTCTGCGCCGGCGGCTGGCGTTCAGCGCTGGCCACCAAGACGGCGCAGGACATGGGTCTTTCCCCGGTCAAACACATCCTCGGCGGCTACACGGCCTGGAAGGCTGCCGGACTGCCTGTAGAGCCCGGAGACAAGAAGAAATAGCCTGAGTGCCGCTCAGTGGAGCAGCGACGGGTTCTGCTGCATGGTCACGAAGCCGACGGCGCGTTCAACCACGCCCTTGTCGGCCAGAATGCGGCGATGGCCGAGCCCGTCGGCCCAGTGCAGCCGTACATGGTCGCCGGCGCCGGCATAGCGTCGTGCATGTGCAGCCGGCACCTCCCGGTCGTCGGGCGCGTGGATGACCAACGTCGGCACGGGCGCCTGGGCGAGCTGCCGGTCACCGGTGAATTCGTGCAACGGCCGGCCGGAGAGATATTCGACGCGGTCAGCCATGGCGACCTGCGAGCGGGGACCGACATTGAGCATGCGGCTGAAGTCGGCGAAGATTGCCGGCAGCGAGCTTGGTGCCGCGATCAGCACAAGACGTGCGGCCGACAGCGGCGGGATGTCCTTGACGGAGCCGGCGATGGCATTGGCGGCAACGGCACCTCCGAAGGAATGGCCGACGGCAGCCACGAACGGCCCAAACCATTCGCCGGCCACTCTTGCGGCTTCGACGGCATTGACCATGTTCAGGTGCCTGCCCTGCGAATGGCCATGACCGGGAAGATCGAGTGAGACGACCTTGTAGCCGGCGGCGCGAAAACCTTCGATCAGCACGCGCATATATTCGGTACGCGAGCGCCAGCCATGGATGACGAGGACGGTGCCGGCGGACTCGCGGCCCGGCTCGGGGCGGAATTCATGAACCATGACGCAGCCGGTCGCGGTCTTCAGCCGGTGATGCCGCGCCTCGGCCATGAACTCCGCGGCGCGGTCGATGGCGCGGCGCTCGCCGTCGGTCAGTGTCCTGGTGCTTGGCGTACGGCAGAACAATTCGAAAGCCGCACGCCCGGTGATGCGCGGCGCGACATGTTCGGCCGCACCAAACACGCCTCGGATGACCTTCAGCCCGAATGATGCCATAGTCAGAATCCATCCATACGTTCAAGCATGAACATAATAGTTCAAAGATGAACAATAAACAAGAGCTACCCTGGGACAACCCGCGTTTTCGCAACTGGGTCGCGGTGGCGCGCGCCTGCCATGTGCTGGAGCGCACGCTGGCGGTGAAACTTGCGCCGCTCGACCTGAAGCCGGCGCAGCTCGACGTGCTGATGAACCTCTACCGCCATCCGGGCATGTCGCAGCACGACCTCGCCCGCAAGCTGCTCGTCGGCCGCTCCAACATCACCATGCTGTTGCCGCAGTTGGAGACGCGTGGCCTGCTGCGGCGCGAAGGCGATGAGAAGGACAAGCGCATCTTGCGGCTTACGCTGACCGAAACCGGCGAGGCGCTGCTGATGCGGGCGCTGAAAGTGCATATGGCGCTGATCGAGAAGGCAATGAGCCAGTCGACGCCGGAACAATGCGACATGATCGGCGAGCAGATGCGCAAGATCTATGACGTGCTGAACGAGGCGTGATCGCCCTTTCAGGCGATCACCACATCGATTTCTTCGCCCGCTCCGGCCACTCCCTGTCGTAGGTTTCGCCGTCGATATTCTTGCGGCTGGTGATCTCTAAAATCTTTCCGGGTGTCGGCAGCGACTTCGGGTCGACATGCTTGGCAGGGTTCCACAGTTCCGACCGCACGATGGCGCGAGCGCACTGGAAATAGACCGAATCGACATCGATCACGGTGACCGAACGCGCAGGCTTGCCGTCGACCATGAACGACGCGCACAGCGCTGGGTCCGTGGTGATATGGGCCCGGCCGTTGATGCGCAGCGTCGTGCCGGAGCCCGGCACCAGGAACAAAAGGCCGACGCGCGGATCCCTGATGATGTTCTTCAGCGAATCGGCACGGTTGTTGCCGCGCCGGTCCGGCATCATCAGCGTTTTCACATCGACGATGCGCACGAAGCCCGCGAGATCGCCGCGCGGCGAACAATCCAGCCCCTCCGGGCCATTGGTGGCTAGCGCGACAAAGGGCGAGGCTTCGATAAAGGCGGCGTATTCGGGAATGACATGGTCGAGTTCCTTGACCACCGAGGCCTCGCCCGGCAATCCGTAAAGGGCTTCGAGTTGTTCGACTGTGGTGATGACCGACATTTTTTTCCGTCTCCCGTTCCGCCGCCCTACTCCCGATCAGTGACGTTTTGACGACGCAATGGCGGCTAACGATCGCGGCTCAGGCCCTTCTCGGCGAGTTCCGCGAGATAGGCATTCCAGCGCGCATCCTTCTCATGGCCGAGCGTGTGCAGGTAATTCCAGGTGAAGATGCCGGTGTCATGGAAGTCGTCGAAGGTGATTCGCACCGCATAGTTGCCGACCGGCTCGATCTTCAGGATGGCCACATCGCGTTTGCCGGGAACCGTCACCCGCTGTTCGGGCGAATGGCCCTGCACTTCCGCCGACGGTGAGGCGACGCGCAGCAGCTCGGCCGGCAACTCGAACGGCTGGTGGCCGGGAAAGGTCACGGTGAGCAGCTTGCGGTCCTTGGAGACCCTCAGTTCTTTCGGAGCCGTCATGATCGATCCTGCCTGAATTTGCCCTTCCCTACGCTGCTTCGCGCCAAGCGAAAAGGTATGGGATCGTGCCGACACGCAATGTCGGTCGCGGAATGTTACCAAAGATCGAGGTCGGCTATCTTGAATGGCGGGCTGGATCGTATCACATAGCTGTATATAACGGCGCCGTTAACGGCCACGGAAACGCTCGAACATGAACATGATCGACCCCTTCGGTCGCACGATCAGCTATCTTAGAGTGTCGGTCACCGACCGCTGCGATTTCCGCTGCACCTATTGCATGGCCGAGGATATGGCCTTCCTGCCCAAGAAAGACCTGCTGTCGCTGGAAGAACTCGACCGGCTCTGCACCGTGTTCATTGAAAAGGGTGTCAAACGGTTGCGCCTCACCGGCGGTGAGCCGCTGGTGCGCAAGAACATCATGCATCTGGTGCGCCAGCTTTCCCGGCACCTTGACAGCGGCGCACTGGAAGAACTGACGCTGACCACCAACGGTTCGCAGCTTTCGCGCTTCGCCGCCGAGCTCGCCGATTGCGGCGTCAAGCGCATCAATGTTTCGCTCGACACGCTTGATGCCGACAAGTTCCACGCCATCACCCGCTGGGGTCATCTCGGCAAGGTCATGGCCGGCATCGACGCTGCCCAGGCGGCTGGCTTGAAAGTCAAGCTCAACGCGGTGGCGCTGAAGGATTTCAACGACGCCGAACTGCCCGAAATGATGCGCTGGGCGCATGGTCGCGGCATGGACCTTACCGTCATCGAAACCATGCCGATGGGCGAGATCGACGCCGATCGCACCGACCAGTATTTGCCGCTGTCGCTGCTGCGCGCATCACTCGAGCGCCAGTTCACGCTGACCGACATTCCGTTCAAGACCGGTGGCCCGGCCCGCTATGTCCAAGTCGCCGAGACCGGCGGAAAACTCGGCTTCATCACGCCGATGACGCATAATTTCTGCGAAAGCTGCAACCGGGTCAGGCTGACTTGCACGGGCACGCTCTATATGTGCCTTGGCCAGGAAGACGCGGCCGACCTGCGCGCTCCGTTGCGCGCGTCGGAAGGCAATGAACTGGTTGCCGACGCTATAGATGAAGCCATCGGCCGCAAGCCGAAGGGCCATGACTTCATCATCGACCGCCGCACCAGCCGTCCGTCGGTGTCTCGGCATATGAGTGTCACGGGCGGCTGACCTTGTCGCCTGTCCGTGCGAGAATGCCATGCAATCATCGGCTTCGGGGCAAGGCATGCGACGGCTCTACTCAATCATCATATCTCTTGCCGCGGTCTCGGCGAATACCGCGTTTGCCGCGCAATCCACCTACGTGAACGAGCGCTTCGGCACCGTTTGCACCTTCCCCGACGATATCTTCACCGATCGCCAGCCCGAGCCTGAGAATGGCGACGGTCAGGTATGGCTGAGCGCGGACGGCGCCAGCCTGACATGCTCCGGCATCCTCAACATTGACCATGAGACGCCGAAAGACTTTGTCGTCGGCGAAAAGGCGAGCAAGGAGCCTGGCTACAAGGTCACCTACGGCAAGGCCGGCAAGGATCGGGCGGTCCTGTCGGGCGTGAAGGACGGAAAGATTTTTTACGAGCGGCGGCTGTTTGGCGGGGATGGCGTCATCCGCACGATCTGGATCGACTATGCGCCGGCGCTGAAATCGAAATATGACCCGCTGGTCGGCGCCATCGCTGGCAGCCTCAAGGGGCCATGAACCGTTCGAGCCAAGAGTATTTTAGCCACACCGCAAACAAATCTCTGTCGGCAAATGTCGGTCTGATTTACTGGTCATGGTTTCCCGCCTACCCTCCGTTCCGTAGCGATTCATCGCATTTTCGGGGGATTACATCATGCGCAAACTTCTTCTCGCTTTCGCCTTGCTCGGCTTGGCTGCCCTGCCGGCGGCTGCCCAGTCGATCGGCGGCACTTACACCGTTGCCGGCACCAATTTCGATGGTTCGTCCTATGGCGGCGAAGCCACCATCACGCTGACCAGCGGCACCACCTGCACGATCCACTGGGAGACCGGCGGTTCTTCTTCCGATGGCATCTGCATGCGCAACGACAACGCATTCTCCGCTGGCTACGAAATGGGCAAGGATATCGGCCTCGTCGTCTACAAGGTCGAGGATGACGGGTCGCTGCATGGTCTGTGGACCATCGCCGGCAAGGAGGGGAACGGCACCGAGGTGCTGTCACCCAAGAAGTAGACAATCCCTCGTCCGCACCGTGTCGGGAGGCGTTGCCGCCTTCCGACAGAATTCATACCTCGTCCGGGATGGTTTCACGCCGGCGAAGATGGATATCGGGTCCTGGCCCAGCCCTTTGCCGTTGCTGTCTCGTGGCGGGCTGTTACAGCCTTGCTTGCCAAAGCAACCGGTAGATGTCTTGCCCCTTTCCCCAAATCTTCGCGGCGCGTTGTTCATGGTGGTAGCGATGGTTGGCTTCACGCTCAACGACGCCATCACCAAATACTCTTCTGAGTCGATGAACATGGCGCAGGTCATGTTGATCAGAGGGGCGTTCGCCTCGCTGTTCGTCGGTCTGCTGGCTTGGCAACGTGGCGCACTTTTTCAGCCGCGCCTGATGCTGCAGCCGCTGGTGGCGGTCCGTGTCCTGGGCGAGGCGGGCGCTACGGTGTCCTTCCTGGTCGCGCTCGCCCATTTGCCGATCGGCAGCGTTTCGGCCGTTCTGCAAGCGCTGCCGCTGGCGGTGACGATGGGCGCGGCGCTGTTTTTCGGTGAAGCGGTCGGCTGGCGGCGCTGGCTGGCGATCGCCATCGGGTTTGCCGGGGTCATCATCATCGTGCGGCCGGGTTTCGAGGGCTTCAGCATTTACTCGCTGGTGGCGCTGGCATCCGTCGCCTGCTGCACGGTGCGGGACCTTGCCACCAAGCGCATCCCCCAGGCCATCCCGACGATGCTGGTCTCGACCGCCACCGCGCTGGCCATGACCGTAGTCGGTGCGTTTTTGTTGACGCCGATGGGTGGCTGGACACCGATGACCGGCAAAAGCACGGCGCTGCTGGCGCTGGCCGCGGTGCTGGTGCTCATCGGCTACCAATTCATCATCATGGCGATGCGATCGGGTGAGATCTCCTTCATCGCCCCGTTCCGCTACACGGCGCTCCTCTGGTCGATACTGCTTGGCTTGATTATTTTCGGTGACATACCGGACGTGCCGATGATTGGCGGCGCGGCAATAGTTGTTGGCTCGGGTCTCTATACGCTTTATCGCGAGCGGATGGTCGGCCGGCGAAAGATCGTCGCCGAAAGCACCGGCCCGGCCATGGCGCCGGAAGGACTCTAGCACCCCCTTGAAGCCGCTTGCGATTTCCGCGGCTGGCGTACAGGCTGGATAGCATGAAGCGGGATATTGCTGGGCTCATCCTGGCAGGTGGCCAGTCGAGGCGGATGGGCGGTGGCGACAAGGCGTTGTTGCCGCTGGGCGGCGGCTGCGTGCTCGACCAGGTGCTGTCGCGATTTGGCCCGCAGCTCGAGACCCTGGCGCTCAGCGCCAATGGCGATCCGGCGCGGTTCGCCCGGTTCGGGCTGCCGGTGCTTGCCGATACCATCGAAGGCTTTGCCGGGCCGCTTGCCGGAATCCTGACCGGCCTGGAATGGGCCGCCGCCGGCACGCCTTGCAGGGCGATCGTCACAGCGGCCAGCGACACGCCTTTCCTGCCGCCGGATCTCGTTGATCGTCTTGCGGCGGCGGCGCATCAACACCCCGGTTCGATCGCCGTCGCCTCTTCGGCGGGCCGGCGGCATCCGACCTTCGCGCTGTGGCCAACCGGATGCCGCGAAGCCTTGCGGCATTTCCTGGTCGATGAGGACAACAGGCGCGTTTCGACCTTTATCGAACAACACGGCCATGTCGACGTGGAATTCCCTGTCCCGCAATCCGCCGGAATCGATCCTTTCTTCAACATCAATGTGCCGGACGATCTTGCCCAGGCTGAACAGCTGTTGCAGAGCATGTCGCCATGAACAGACGCATCTTCGGCATCACCGGCTGGAAAAACTCCGGCAAGACCACACTGACGGAAAGGCTGGTCGCGGAGCTTGTGCGGCGCGGCTGGAAAGTCTCGACGGTCAAACATGCTCATCATCATTTCGACATCGACAAGCCCGGCGCCGACAGCTTCCGCCACCGGCAGGCGGGTGCTACCGAGGTTGCGATCGTATCGGGCAGTCGCTGGGCGCTGATGCACGAATTGCGTGGCGAGCAGGAGCCGCCGCTGGACGCCATCCTGTCGCGGCTCGCCCCCTGCGACATCGTGCTGGTCGAAGGCTACAAGCGCGAATCCCACCGTAAGATCGAAACGAGGCGGCTGGAAGCGAAGGACCGGACGCCGCTTGCGGTGGATGATCCCAATATTGTCGCCGTCGCCGCGGATTTCGCCATCGCCGACCAGAGCCTGCCGGTGTTCGACCTCGATGACGCAAAATCCATAGCCGACTTCATCGAGCGTACGACCGGCCTCGTTGCTTGAGAAGTAACGTAACGGTAGAAGCCCATTACCGATTTCGGCGGTTTTGCGGTTGCTTTTTTCTTGGAAAGAGTGGGAGTATCGGCCTAGCGGGCGGTCAAAAAGCACCGCCCCACAGAGCCGTTTCGGAACGACGGCCGGGACCATAAAGAGAGGACTATCATGCGTATTGCACTGCGTATCGCGCTCGCCGCATCGGCTGCGCTGCTGACGCTCGGCGTAGCCCAGGCCCAGGAGAAGACCCTGCGGATCGGCACCGAAGGCGCCTACCCCCCCTTCAACAACCTCACCGCCGATGGCCAGCTTGTCGGCTTCGACATCGACATCGCCAAGGCACTTTGCGATGAGATGAAGGTCAAGTGCACCTTCGTCGCCCAGGATTGGGACGGCATCATCCCCGCACTTCAGGCCGGCAAGTTCGACGCCATCGTGGCCTCGATGTCGATCACGCCGGAGAGGCAGCAGAAGGTCGACTTCTCGCACAAATACTACAACACCCCGTCGGCGATCGCCGTGCCGAAGGATTCGCCGCTCAAGGGAGTGACCAAGGAAGACCTCGCCGGAAAGAATATCGGCGTCGCCACCACCACCACCCATTTCAACTATGCCTCGAAGACCTACACGGACAGCACCATTAAGGGCTATCCGAGCAGCCCCGAGGAACAGGCTGACCTCGCCAATGGCCGTCTCGACGCCATCGAGGACGATATTGTCGTGCTGCAGCAGTTTCTGGATTCGCCTGAAGGCGCCTGCTGCAAGATTCTCGGCCAGCCCTCGCCGCAACCTGTCGAAATTTTCGGACCTGGCGCCGGCATCGCCGTTCGAAAGGGCGATACCGACCTGGTCAACAAGCTGAATTCCGCCATCGACGCCATCCGCGCCAACGGAAAATACAAGGAAATCAACGACAAGTACTTCAAGTTCGACGTCTACGGCGCCGAGTCCTGATCATCATTGCCAAGGCGGCGGGGTTTCCCTGCCGCCTTGTTCATCTCGGGAGCGCCGTGGGGTAAGGCCAGTCAATGCCAGTCCAAAGCATATGGACACTGCTCAGTTGGGGACCGGAGGGCTGGAGTGACGATATTGCCTATGGTGCGTTGGTCACCATCGCGCTCGCGCTTGCAACGCTGCCGATCGGCCTGACGATCGGCTTTTTCGTAGCCTGGGCCAAGCAGTCCGAAGAACCGTCGCTGCGGCTGGCCGCCAACATCTACACCACCATGTTTCGCGGCCTGCCGGAATTGGTGACGCTGTTCCTGTTCTTCTTCGGCATGCCCATCTTGCTGCAATACGTCATCCGCCTCTTCAAGCCCGAGGCAACGATCGATGTCGACAGCTTCATCGCCGGCATGATCGTGCTGTCGCTGATCTTTTCTTCCTACGCCAGCGAGGTATTCCTCTCCGCCTTTCGCGCCATTCCGAAGGGCCAGTATGAAGGCGGCTATGCAATCGGCCTGTCGAAATGGCTTACCATGCGCAAGGTGATCCTGCCGCAGCTGCTGCGCATCGCCTTTCCCGGCCTTGAGAATTGCTGGCTGAGCCTGCTCAAGGACACCGCCCTCGTCTCGGTCGTCAACCTCGCTGAAACCCTGCGCAATGCCGGCGTGGCGGCACGTGTCACCAAGCATTCCTTCCTGTTCTACAGCGTCGCCGCACTGGTTTTCCTCGTCCTGGCGATCCTGTCCTCGATCGCAACCGGGTTCATCTTGCGCTCGCTGGGGCGGAGGGAGGCACGATGAGCGTCACGGAAGCGATCTCGGTCGACCGCCCGCCGCCGCGGGCACGCGGCTGGCCGCGCACCCGCATCGTCGGTTACGCACTCGTCGGCCTCTGGATCCTCTTCGGCCTCGGTATCCTCGCCTATCTCGCCTACGCCTGGAATGGCGAGTTCTTTGCCAGATATGCACCCGCCTATCTGCAGGGACTGTGGACCACGCTGTCGCTCGTGGCGATCTCGATGGTGGCCGGCGCGATCTTTTCGCTGCCCGTCACCTATGGCCGCATGTCGAAGAACCGGTTCTTGTCTGGCCTTGCCTATTGCTATGTCTATTTCTTTCGAGGCACACCGCTGCTCGTCCAAGTCTACCTCGTTTACTATGGCTTGGGTTCTTTCCGGCTGCAGCTCGAGTCCATCGGGCTGTGGTGGTTCTTCCGCGAGGCCTTCAACTGCGGGGTGTTCGCCTTTGCGCTCAACACCGCGGCCTACCAGGCCGAAATCCTCCGCGGCGCCATCGAGAGTGTTCCCAGGGGCCAATGGGAAGGTGCTGCCTCGCTCGGCCTGCACAAGCTGCAGACGCTAGGCAAGGTCATCCTGCCGCAGGCGTTCATCGTGGCCTTGCGGCCCTACGGCAATGAACTGGTTCTGATGATCAAGGCCTCGGCCATCGTCGCCATCATCACGGTCTATGACCTGATGGGCAATGCGAAGCTTGCCTACGCCAAATCCTTCGATTTCCAGGCCTATGTCTGGGTCGCCATCGTCTATCTGGTGATGGTCGAAATCCTGCGCCATGGCGTCGAATGGATCGAGCGCAGGATCACGATCCACCTCAATCGCTGAGCCGCTCCGGATCGGCCTGTGCCAGTCGATGCCGCAGCGCGCGCCTTGACGAATTCGTCGCATGGCCTAGAGCTTCCGCAGCTGAAATCTCTTTTCCGTCGGAAGGACAAGGCATGGCATCGGTGGCATTTCTCGGTCTTGGCGTCATGGGCTATCCCATGGCCGGACACCTGAAGAACAAGGGTGGCCACGACGTGACCGTCTACAACCGCACCCAAGCCAAAGCTGAGCAGTGGGTCGCCCAACATGGCGGCGGCTTTGCCGCGACGCCGGCCCAGGCCGCCGAGGGCAAGGATTTCGTTTTTTCCTGCGTCGGCAACGATGACGACCTGCGTTCCGTGACCACGGGCCCCGCGGGCGCCTTCAAGGCGATGAAGAAAGGCTCGGTCTTCATCGACAACACCACGGCTTCAGCTGAAGTCGCGCGCGAACTGGCCGAAGCCGCGCAATCGGGCGGCTTCTCATTTCTCGACGCGCCCGTCTCCGGTGGCCAGGCCGGCGCCGAGAACGGCGTGCTGACCGTGATGGTCGGCGGCGATGAGGCCGCCTTCGACAGGGCCAGGCCAGTTATCGACGCTTTTGCCCGCATGGTTGGACTGATGGGATCGGCGGGCGCCGGGCAGCTCACCAAGATGATCAACCAGATCTGTATCGCCGGGCTGGTGCAGGGGCTTTCGGAAGGCATCCATTTCGGCAAGAAGGCAGGTCTCGACATTGAGAAGGTCATCGAGGTGATTTCCAAGGGCGCGGCCGGTTCCTGGCAGATGGAAAACCGGCACAAGACCATGAATGCCGGCAAATATGACTTCGGTTTCGCCGTCGACTGGATGCGCAAGGATCTCGGCATCTGCCTTGAAGAGGCCGATCGCAATGGCGCCAGGCTGCCGGTGACCGCGCTGGTCGACCAGTTCTACAAGGACGTGCAGGCGATGGGCGGCAAGCGCTGGGACACGTCCTCGCTGCTGGCGCGGCTGGAGAAGTAGGCGCAGTGTCCCTGCCCGTTCCAGGCTGGACCGCGCAGGACATCGTCGCTCATCTGCATTCGATCGGAACCGAGGAAGTCCGCGCCGGCATGGGGCGGTTCGGTATCAACACCGCGACCGCGCTCGGTGTCGCCAATGCGGATTTGCGGCCTTTGGCGCGCAAGCTGAAGCGCGACCACAAGCGATCCCTGGCGCTGTGGGACAGCGGCGTTCGCGAAGCACGGCTGATGGCGGCCTTCACCGGCGAGCCGAAAAAGATTACCATTGAAGAATGCCGCCGCTGGGCCGGCGATTTCGACTCCTGGGAGATCGTCGACACCGTCTCGGATCTGTTCGTGGACACGCCGTTCTGGCGCCAGCTGGTCGAGGAGTTTGCCGCCGACGAGCGCGAATTCGTCCGCCGCACGGCCTTCGCGATGCTGGCATGGGCGTCAGTGCATTTGAAAAAGGAGCCGGACGCGACGTTTCTGTCCTACCTGCCGCTAGTCGAGGCTCATTCCCGCGACGAGCGCAATTTCGTCAGGAAAGCGGTCAACTGGGCGCTGCGGCAAATCGGCAAACGGTCGGTGGGTTTGCATGGCCCTGCCCTTGCCCTGGCGCAGGAACTTGCCAACTCCGCGAACAGGACGGCGCGCTGGATCGGCAAGGATGCGGTGAAAGAACTCTCGCATGCCAAAACCCACGAACGCCTCGCCACCAGAAAGACCTGACAAGGCGAGGATTGCCGCGGCCGGTTCTCGCCGACATGTGACGCGGCTCGAGCATTGACGCCACCGACAGCGGCGTCTTTACTCGCCGCAAAGGATGCGACCATGAACCATTTCAAAGCGATCCTGGCGCTTGCAGCCGCGCTTGCACTCTCCACTGCGGGCGCTTCGGCCGAGACCACGCACATCTTCTGGAAGGATCTGCGCCCGGCGACGCAGGCCATCGCCGAAGACGCCGGCTTGCCGATGATCGCGGCGAAACTGCCGGATCATGGCGAGACGCTCTCAGTCGCCCTGCACGACAAGACCATACAATTAGCCGGCTATGCATTGCCGGTGGATCGCGACGGAGATCTCGTCTATCAGTTCCTGCTGGTGCCATGGACGGGTGCGTGCAGCCACATGCCGACGCCTCCGCCCAACCAGATCGTGCTGGTCACACCAGCCCATCCCTACAAAATGTCCGAGGCCTACCAGTCGGTTGCCGTCACCGGCGTCCTGAAGCCGGATATGGAGAAGAGCCAGCTGTTCATTCTCGACGGCGTCAGCGTCATCCAGTCCGGCTATAGCGTGCGCAAGGCAGATGTCGTGGCCGTCGACACGGTTCCGGACTCCGTTGTGTTGCCGGTGAACTCGCCCTGGAGCTTCCTCAACAAGAAGAAGAATTGAACGGCGGGCTCAGGCTGCGTTCGCGCCCGACTCCTTGTCCAGCACCATATAGTCGAGCGGGATTTCGGTCGTGTACTTGATCTGCTCCATGGCGAAGGACGACGACACGTCCCGGATCTCGATCTTGGCGATTAGCCGTTTGTAGAAGGCGTCGTAGGCGGCAATGTCGGGCACCACGACGCGCAAGAGGTAATCGACGTCGCCACTCATGCGATAGAATTCGACCACCTCGGGAAATTCCTGGATGACCTCGGAAAACCGGCGCAGCCATTCATGACTATGCGAATTGGTGCGGATCGACACGAAGACGGTGACCCGCACATTGACCTTCTCGTGGTCGAGAATGGCGACGCGCCGCTTGATGACGCCCTCCTCCTCCAGCTTCTGGATGCGCCGCCAGCACGGCGTGGTCGACAGGCCGACTTTCTTGGCGACATCGGCGACCGCGAGCGTCGCGTCCTCCTGCAGCAGGCGGAGAATTTTTCGGTCGAGGCGATCCATCGGAGGCTCCTGGTGGAATAGTTTCGCTATATTCCCTTTTATTTGGGCCATTCACAAGAAAAAAATTCTGCCGCTTGCGTCGAAAGCGAGTGTTTTCTTGCTCAATGCCTAACCGAGGCGATAGCGGATTTCCGAGCGCAGGAAAGGCAGTAAATCCATTTCAAACCACGGATTCTGCTTCAACCAGCCTGTGTTGCGCCAGGATGGATGTGGCAGCGGCAGCACTTTGGGGCCGCCGGAATTCTCCCAGATGGCGCGCCAGTCCATCACCGTTTCCGTCAGCGAGGCGCGCCGCGACGCGCCCATATGCCAGGTCTGCGCGTAGATGCCGATCGTCAGCACCAGGTCGATCCGCGGCATCAGCGCCATCAAGGGCGCGCGCCAGGCCGGGGCGCATTCGCGCCTCGGCGGCAGGTCGCCGCCCTTGGCGTCCTGTCCGGGAAAGCAGAAGCCCATCGGCACGATGGCGAATTTCTCGATGTCGTAGAATTCGTCGCTGGTCACATCAAGCCAAGTCCGCAAACGGTCGCCCGAAGCATCGGTGAAGGGCATGCCCGACAGATGCACCTTGGTTCCCGGTGCTTGGCTGGCGATCAGGATACGGGCGCTGGAAGAGGGTCGCAGCACCGGACGCGGCTCATGCGGCAGCGGCTTGCCGATGGGATTGTCCGCGCAGATGCGGCAAGCGCGGACCGTCGTGGCGAATCTGTCCAGTTCCACGCTCAAGCAGCGGCACTCGGCCGGCTGGAGATTGCCTGATGCCAACGCGACACATTGGTGCATTCCTCCGGCACCTTGATGCGTGCCGGCTTCATGAAGTCGATCGCGATCAGCCCTGTGATGTCGGCAATGGAATAGCTGTCGCCGGCGACGAATTCACGACTGCCGAGTTCAGCATCGAGCAGCATGAGAAACTCCACCGCCTTCGGCTTGTTGGCCTCACCCCATTCGGGGACCTGCGGAATTTCCCATTCCTTCATGGCGGGATGGACATGGCGGAAAGCCTGCGTGACGCTGCTGAGCAGGTTGAACTCCATCCGCCTCTGCCACATTTCGACCTGCGCCTTGCCAAGCGCGCCGTTTCCGAACAATGCCGGCTCGGGATGGAGTTCCTCGAAATAGCGGCAGATGGCGACGGATTCGGTGAGGATGGTGCCATCATCGAGTTCCAGCACCGGCAGGCGCCGCAGCGGGTTGCGCGAGCTTATTGGCTGCTGCTTGTGTTCCAGCGCGCCCATGTCGACGGGCACCAACGGAACCGCGATTCCCTTCTCGGCGAGAAAAACCCGAACCCGCCGAGGGTTGGGTGCCCGGCCGCCGTCGAACAGCTTCATTTCGATCCTCCTCTTCCTTCCGCCAGACACGCTTCACCAGAAGCGAAAGATCTCGCGCGCCGCGTCGCCGATCGACGCCAGTGTGCCATGTTTTCGCTCGACGACCTCGCCGTGGTGACTGTCGCGCCAGTCCTGTGGCAGGTCGAACGTGCCCGCCCAGATGCCAACCCTGGCCGCGCGGGCCGTTGCTTCATCGCCTTCGAAAGCGCCATAGGCAACGGCCCAGCCGGCCTCGACCTGGGCGCGGTTTAGGTCGGTGCCGCCGGCCTTGCAGTCGCCGAGCAACCGGCCATAGCGGTCGCGCTGCCAGCCGCTGCAGGTGACCGGCCTGCCGGCGATCAGCCGCACCAGCGACTGGCGCGCCAGCGTGCCACAGGCATAATCGGCGCCGTTCTTGTGGCAAGTCTGGGTGTATTCCGGGGCGTCGATGCCGCGCATGCGGATGCGCTCGGTGCCGAGCGTGATCGAATCGCCGTCATTGATGATGGCTGTACCTTGCGTCTTGCGTGTCTCCACTCGATCGAGACGCGCCGCAAGCAGGATCAGCAGCCCCAGAATGATGACGGTCAGCCCGTAATCCAGCAGCTTTCGCCACGGACTTCTCGGGCGCGCTGCCGCGTACCTCGGGCGCGACCTTGGCGACCACGAACGGCTCATATGGCAAACGGTTGGTTAATCATTCGAACGTAGCTTAACACCTTGAAATCGCTGCGCGCATAAATTGAAGCTTTTGATGCCCTTGCAACGCTCGAACACAGCGGACAAGTTCATTGTGGACCGCAGGAAACGGCATCGCAACAGCGATGTCGCGCGCGCGGTGCGCAAGACGCGCGACCGTCTTTCGCAGCAGGCCGGCAATCTCGATTTCGACCGCGAGCTGCTGAAGCTCCATGCCCAGGCGATGACCAGCGGCGCCGTCGTCATCCCGATGCTCGTCCTGGCGATCGCCGCGGCGGGCCGTCTGGCCGGTGTCGGCAATGAGATCGGGCTCTGGGCGTTGTTTACGCTGACCTCGTATACGATCGTCGTTTTCATGGCGCGGCGCATCGAGCGCACGGAAGCTTCCGAACTTAACGTCTTGCAAACGCGAAGGGAATTCCTGGTCGGCCACTTCCTTTGTGGTCTGGGCTGGGCCTGGTTCGTCTGGCTGGGCTGCGGGGCCTGCGAGGTCGACCAGTTCCAGGCGGTCAAGGCGGTGGTGCTGCTGTTTGTCATGGCAGGGACGGCGCTCATGGCCTCGTCCCTGGGCGGAGCACTGCTGGCGACCTTCGCGGTTCCAGTGGCGCTCTACGCCTATGCCGCGACCAAGTCCTGGATGCCGGTCGAGGCCATCATGGCCGCGTTGCTTGTCCTGTCGCTGCCTTTCTTCGCCTATATCGCCAGTCACCTCAATCGCTTCTCCCTGCTGCTGTTGTCGTTCCGCTCCGAAAAGGACGCGCTGATCGCCGAAGTGGAGACGGCGAAGTCGATGTCGGACGAGGCGCGGCGGCGGGCTGAGGACGCCAACCTGGCAAAATCGCGTTTCCTCGCTTCGATGAGCCACGAATTGCGCACGCCGCTCAACGCCATTCTCGGCTTTTCCGAGGTGATGGCGAACGAGGTCCTCGGGCCGATGAGCAATCCCACCTATCGTGACTACGCCCACGACGTGCATGACTCAGGCCAGCATCTGCTCGACCTGATCAACGAGATCCTCGACCTATCGCGCATCGAGGCCGGCCGCTACCAGCTCAACGAGGAGCCGGTCATGTTGCTCAACATCGTCGAAGATTGCTGCCACATGATGGAGTTGAAGGCGCGCAACAAGGACATCCGCGTCCTCCAGGATTTCGAACAGACATTGCCGCGGCTGTTCGCCGACGAGCGCGCCGTGCGCCAGATCACGCTCAACCTTCTGTCCAATGCCATCAAGTTCACCGCCACCGGCGGCGAAATCCGCGTCCGGGTCGGCTGGACGGCGGGCGGCGGACAATACATTTCGATCAAGGACAACGGTCCGGGCATTCCCGAGGACGAGATTCCGGTCGTGCTTTCAGCCTTCGGCCAGGGTTCGATCGCCATCAAGAGCGCCGAGCAAGGCACCGGGCTTGGCCTGCCGATCGTCCAAGGGCTGCTCGCCATGCATGGCGGCGAGTTCGAGCTTCATTCCAAGCTGCGCGAAGGCACCGAGGCGATCGCTATTTTCCCGCTGAGCCGGGTGATGGAAGAACTGCCGGCACTGCCGACCGCGGCGGTGGCCGCGCGACGGCGGTAGCACGCTGCGGATCCGCGTCGGCGGACTGGAAGAAGGTACGCAGAGCGCGATGACGGCAGATTGGGATGGCAGCGGCGTCGAAATCAAATCGGAACGGCTTGGCCTGAAGCTGTTTACCGCCGACGATGCCGCGGAGATCTTTGCCGCGATCACTCCCGCGATCACCCGTTTCATGCAGTGGGAACCACCTCGATCGCCAACGGCTTTTGCTGAGGTGTGGAGGTCCTGGTTGGCGCCGATCCTTGACGGATCGGATCTGCATTTCGTCGTGCGGTCGTTGGCGGACGGTCGCTGTCTGGGGCTCGCCGGCCTTCACGCGGCCAGCACTGCCTGTCCCGAGATCGGAATTTGGATCAGGGAGGACGTACATGGAAACGGCATCGGCCGAGAGGCCGTTGCCGCTCTGGCGGCATGGGCATCCGACGAGCTCGATCCCGATTGCTTCGAGTATCCTGTCGCGGAAGGGAACGTGGCGAGCAGAAGGATTGCCGAGGGCCTTGGCGGCTCGATAGTCGGGACCCGCTCCAATTCGAAATATACCTCGGTCGTTTATCGTATCCCAAATCCCAGGCGTTAACAGGCCAAGGGCTGGAACATTCTAGCCCCGCACAGCCGCCGCCATGCCCGAACTGGTCAGTGCCGCCGCCTTGACCAGCCCAGCCGCCAGAGCGGCTCCCGCCCCTTCGCCGTGGCCGATCCCCAGATCGAGCAGCGGACGCAGCCCGAGGTGCTCGGCCGCCCTTGCATGCGCGCACTCCGGCGACAGGCTGGCGAGAAGACAATGATCAAGGGCTGCGGGGTTCGCTGCATGCAGCACCGCCGCGGCTGCCGTTGCCGCGAATCCATCGAGCAGTACCGGTATCCGCTGCATCCGCGCGGCAAGGATTGCGCCGGCTATCGCCGCGAACTCGCGGCCGCCCACCCGGCGCAGCGCCTCAAGCGGATCTTCTAGATGGCGGCCGTGAAAGGCCAGCGCCGCATCGACCACCTCTGCCTTGCGAGCCCGCATCGCCGCGTCGGCGCCGGATCCCGGGCCAACCCAGTCGGCACCCCTGCCCCCCAAAAGCGCGGCGAGCAGGGCGGCGGCGACGGTGGAATTGCCGACGCCGAGATCGCCGAGGCAAAGCAGGTCGGTGCCGCCGGCAATCGCCTCCATGCCGAAGGCCATGGTGGCGGCGCAACCGCGCTCATCGAGCGCGGCGTCCTCGGTGATGTCGCCGGTCGGGATGTGCAGGGCAAGATCGAACACCTTCAGACCGAGGTCGTTGGCAATGCAGATCTGGTTGATCGCCGCACCGCCGGCCGCGCAAAGCTCGACCGCGTTAGCGGTCGCCGCCACGGGCCTCGGCGAAATGCCTTGCCTGGCAACGCCATGGTTGCCGGCAAAGACAGCCATCAGGGGCCTGGTCACGGCAGGCGGAGCGCGACCGCTCCAGGCTGCGAGCCAGGCGGCGATGTCCTCGACGCGGCCAAGCGAATTCTCAGGCTTATCGGCCTTGGCAAACAGTGTGCGCACGCGCGCTTCAGCTTTGAGGTCGGCCAATGGCAGATTGCCGAGCAGGTCGCGGAAATCATCGAAAGGCAGTGCACTGGTCATGTCGCGAACAATCGTTGCTGGAGCAGAGGAGCGGAATAGCTGTCTTGCGTGACCGGCACAACCTCCTCGATCGTCCTTCCTGATTTGCCGCAAAGGCGGCCACGGAAGGCGCGATCGGGAGGGCTTGCATTGGCTTTGCCATTGCACCATGTGGAGGTGGAAGAGCGGATTCCGGACCGGGTCCACCGAGAGAAAGTCATGACGGCCATCGAATCTCCCTGCATCCTGGTCTGTTCGATCGATATGAAAACCGGCTTCTGCTTCGGTTGCGGCCGCACGCGCGAGGAGATCGGCGCCTGGATAGGGATGACGCCCGAGACGCGCCGCAGCGTGATGGCCGAACTGCCAGCCCGGCTCGAAACCGTCGAGCGCCGGCCGCGCCGGGAAACGCGCCGCACCCGCATGGCACGCGAACGCGACGCACTCTAGCGAGGGACGAGTGAGCAGCCGGCTGTTCTGGGTTGTGATGGCGGTGATCGGTGTAGGGGCAGCCCTGCTCATGCTCAACGATTCCGCCGGCAGCACGTTCGGCGTCGAGAATTACGATTTTGGCCGGCTGATCTGGCTTGGGGCTTTCGGCGCCCTTATCGGCGCCGGCTTGCTGCGGTCCGCTCCGCTGGGAGTAATGGCCCGCAACCTCGGCGCCTGGGCGGCTATCGTGCTCGCGCTGATCGCCGGCTATCAATATCGCTACGAGCTGCAGGACGTCGCCAGCCGGGTGACCGCCGGCCTCGTTCCCGGCAGCCCGCTGGCGCTCGGTGTCGAAGACGGCCACGCCACCGTGACCTTGGACAAGGCCGACAATGGCCATTTCGAAGCGCGCATCCTGGTCAACGGCAACGCGGTTCGCGCCGTTGTGGACACCGGCGCCACCAGCACGGTTCTGACTTCGGAGGACGCCCAGGCCGCAGGCTTCAATCCCGCGGCGCTCAACTACACGATACCGGTTTCGACCGCCAATGGCATGGCGCGCGCCGCGGCGGTCAAAACCGACGAACTGGCGATCGGCGGCATCGTGCGCAAGGATATGCCGGTGATGATCGCCGCTCCCGGCATGCTGAGCCAAAGCCTGCTTGGCATGAACTTCATCGGTTCGCTGTCGGGCTTCGACGTGCGTGGCGACCGGATGATCCTCAGGGACTGAGCTCAGGCCGCTTCGGCGGCCGCTCCACCGAGTTCGACAGCCGCGAAAGCCGTCTTCAGCATATCCGCCCCGGCCCCGGGTCGGGTCGCGTCGGTGGACAGGATCTGACGGTAGCGGCGCGCGCCGGGCAGCCCGTGAAACAGCCCGACCATATGGCGGGTAATATGGCCGAGCCGGCCGCCCTGTTCGATATGGTGCGCCGCATAGTCCGCCATCGCATCGATCAGTGCCGCGAAATCGAACGCTTCCGACCGCGCACCGTAGAAGGCGGCGTCAACACCGGCCAGAATGCCTGGTGTGTGGTACGCGGCGCGGCCGAGCATGGCTCCGTCAACATGATCGAGATGCAGCCGCGCCTCGTCAAGAGACTGAATACCGCCATTGATGCCAATGAATTTGTTTTGTTTTCCAGCCTTCAACCGATAGACCCTGTTATAGTCGAGCGGCGGGATGTCGCGATTTTCCTTGGGGCTCAGCCCTTCCAGCCACGCCTTGCGAGCATGCACCCACAAGGCATCGGCGCCGGCATCGAAAACCCCATTCGCCAGCGCATCGAGCGCCGGCTCCGGATCCTGTTCGTCGACGCCGATGCGGCACTTGACCGTGACTGGCACCGTCACCGCCGCCTTCATCGCCGCGACGCAGGTTGCGACGAGGTCGGGTACTTTCATCAAGCAAGCGCCGAACGTGCCCGACTGGACGCGGTCGGACGGGCAGCCGACATTGAGATTGATCTCGTCATAACCAAAGGCTTCGCCAACGCGCGCCGCTTCGGCAAGTTTTGCCGGATCGGAGCCGCCAAGTTGCAGGGCGACGGGATGTTCCACCTCATCGAAGCCAAGCAGCCGCTCGCGCGCGCCGTGGATAACCGCGTCGGCCACAACCATTTCGGTATAAAGCAGCGCATGTGTCGTCAGCTGGCGATGGAAGAACCGGCAATGGCGGTCCGTCCAGTCCATCATGGGTGCAATAGCCAGTCTATATTGATTTTCCAGCATTTTCTTTAACATTCAAAACGCTAGACCCTGCCGGGTGCACACGAATTTACGCCAAGTCGATCATGGTGAGACGCTGACAAAGTCCCGTATAGCGCGCCTGAAGCCCTTCGGCGGGTTCATCGACCTTCATATCGACGACATGTGCGATGTAGGCAAGTCCCTCTCCGATCTGTGTCGTAAGCACAGGAGTTGTCCGGATTAGGTAGCAGATGAGTTGTCCGGGTTTATCGCCCGCCAAAGGAGGCTTGGGATGACACGGACAGCATGGCTGAACACCAGCCTTCAAATCCAACTGCACGAATTTTTCCAAAGCAGGAACATAGAAGCATTGTGCGAGTTAGGCACGGACGCCTGCTCGCGTTCACGATCTGCCAGGGTTCTCTTTGATGTTCGAACGAATGCCCAAGACAATGTATCGCTGTCAGCTTTTCGTATCTGCCTTTGGTTTGTTGTTGCTGATGGGCGACCTGCTCCACGATGACAGGGCCATGGCGCAGCAGGCTTGTCCGGCCGATCACGATAGGCTGCTTACAGTCCTCAAAGCCAATGTGAAGGCAAGCGGCGGACCAGCCAATGGCGGCTTTGAAACCAACGAATGGGGCGCGATCGTTGCCCGCGATGGCACTGTCTGCGCGATTGCGTTCAGCGGCCCCGCAGTCGATTCGCAATGGCCGGGCAGTCGGCTCGTCGCAGCGGAGAAAGCCAACACCGCCAACGGTCTCAGCCTGGCTCAAATGGCCCTGTCGACGGCCAATCTCTACGCTGGCGTGCAACCGGGTGGGCCGCTGTTCGGGCTGCAGGCGACCAACCCCGTCAACCAAGCCGCGGCTTATGCGGGCGATCCCAAAGCCTTCGGCAGCGCCAACGATCCGTTGGTCGGCAAGCCTATCGGCGGCGTCGTCGTGTTTGGCGGGGGCTTGGCCCTTTACGACGGCAAAACGATCGTTGGCGCGCTTGGCGTCAGTGGCGATTCCTCTTGCGCCGACCACAATGTCGCCTGGCGCGTTCGCGCGGCTCTCGGCCTCGACAAGGTCCCGGCAGGCGTCAATCCCAACCGCAAGGATGCCATCATCTATGATCTCGATCCCGGCGGAAAAAGCGCCTCCGGCTGGGGTCACCCGCTATGCTCGGGCACCGAGGCCGACATCGCAGCGGAAATCGGTTCAGGCGTCGGAGGCGCGACACCGAAATGAAGCAAGCAGCGCGGTGTGCAACACCCTGCGTTGACGCGGTACGCACGAACCGCCCGGCGGCAGCTAGAAAACGTCTCCAGAGCTTCCTTGCGGGGTTGCTGCTGGCTTGCACTCCTCTGCTGACGGGCGCTTCCGAAGCTCCGCCACCGTCAGCGATCTCGCCGCCGGCTTCCGCCGCACCGCGCGACGATGGGCAATGGACGATGCCGGCCAAGAACTACGCGTCGACCCGCTACAGTGAGCTCACGGAAATCAACGAAGGCAATGTCAAGAACCTGCAGGTGGCCTTCACCTTCTCCACCGGGGTCAACAAAGGCCAGGAAGCGGCGCCGCTGGTCGTCGGCGGCACTATGTACATCGTGACCCCCTTCCCCAACATGGTCTACGCGCTCGACCTCACCAAGCCAGGCGCGCCGATGAAATGGAAGTTCGAACCCAATCCCGAACCCGCGGCGCAAGGGGTTGCCTGTTGCGACGTCGTGAATCGCGGCGCGGCTTTCGCGGACGGGCGCATCTTCTTCAACACACTGGACGGTCACACCATCGCACTCGATGCGAACACCGGTCAGCCGATCTGGAACTCCCATATCGGCAACATCAACATAGGAGAGACCATCACCATGGCGCCGTTGGTGGTGAAAGGCAAAGTGCTGGTCGGCAATTCAGGCGGCGAGATGGGCGTCCGCGGCTGGGTCAAGGCGCTTGACGCCGGCGACGGTCATGTCGTCTGGACGGCCTACGGCACCGGACCGGACAAGGACGTGCTGATCGGCCCCGATTTCAAGCCGCATTACGACATGGACAAGGGCAAGGACCTTGGCGTCACGACATGGCCGCCGGAAGCCTGGAAAATCGGCGGCGGCAACATGTGGGGCTGGATTTCCTACGACCCGGATCTCAACCTGATCTTCCACGGCACCGGCAACCCTGGACCGTGGAACCCGGATCTGCGGCCCGGCGACAACAAATGGACGTCAGGGATTTTCGCCCGCGACCCTGATACCGGAGCGGCGAAATGGTTCTACCAGTGGAGCCCGCATGACCTCCATGACTATGACGGGATCAACGAGCAGGTCCTGCTCGACATGACCTGGCAGGGCAAGCCGCGCAAGGTGCTGGTCCGGCCCGAGCGCAACGGCTATCTCTACATTCTCGACCGGACCACCGGCGAAGTGCTGTCCGCGAAGCCCTACGGCCCCGTCAATTCCAGCAAGGGTGTCGACCTCGACAGCGGCCGTCTGGTCGAAAATCCGGACAAGAAGACCGGTACCGGCAAGGTCGTCCGCGACATCTGCCCGACCGCATCGGGGCTCAAGGACTGGCAGCCTTCCGCCTTTTCGCCGAAGACCGGGCTGCTCTACATCCCGCATAACAATCTGTGCATGGACGAAGAAGGCGTCGAGGTGAACTACATTGCCGGCACGCCCTATGTCGGCATGAACGTACGCATGATCCCCGGGCCCGGCGGAAACCGGGGCGCCTTCACCGCCTGGGACATCGCCGCGGAGAAGCCCGCCTGGAGCCTCAAGGAGAACTTCCCGGTGTGGAGCGGCGCGGTCGTGACCGCCGGCGATGTCGTCTTCTACGGAACCATGGAGGGTTGGTTCAAGGCGGTCAGCGCCAAGACCGGCGAGCTGCTTTGGCAATTCAAGACGTCGTCCGGCATCATCGGCCAGCCCATCACATATCGCGGCCCCGACGGACACCAATATGTGGCGATCCTGTCGGGTGTCGGCGGCTGGGCCGGCGCCATCGTGTCCGGCGATCTCGATCCGCGCGACGCCACCGCTGCCCTCGGTTTCGTCAACGCGATGAAGGATCTCAAGGACGCGACAACGGCGGGAGGCACGCTCTATGTGTTCCGGCTCCCCTGAGGCACTCGAGCGGGCCCCGCGCCAGGTGCGAAAGGCGCTCCAGCGAATGGCAACCGGCATGGCCGTCCTCGCCTTGCTGCTCTTGCCGGCGACAGCGAATGTGCGTGAACTGAGGGTCTGCGCCGACCCGAACAACATGCCCTTCTCCAACGCCGCCGGTCAGGGCTTCGAGAACAGGATCGCTGAGATCGTGGCCGCCGATCTCGGCGCCAAACTGACCTACACTTGGTGGGCACAGCGCCGGGGCTTCGTGCGCAACACGCTGAAGGCCGGCCTTTGCGATCTCGTGCCCGGTACGCCGGCCAATCTCGAAATGCTGCGCACCACCACCCCCTATTATCGCTCGTCCTATGTTTTCGTCACCCGCCAGGACGGTCCGGATGTGGCATCCTTCAACGATCCGCGGCTGCGCGCCATGCGGATCGGCGTGCAACTCATCGGCGACGACGGGGCCAATTCGCCTCCCGTCCAGGCGCTCGGCCGCCGCGGCATCGTCGGGCATCTCGTCGGTTATCCCGTCTATGGCGACTACTCCGCACCCAACCCTCCGGCGCGCATCGTCGAAGCAGTGGCGACCGGAGACATCGATCTTGCCGTCGTCTGGGGCCCGCTCGCCGGCTACTTCGCCGCCAAGCAGAAAGTGCCTCTCCGCGTCACGCCCGTCACGCCTCGCATCGACGGGCCGCAATTGCCCATGATCTACGACATCTCGATGGGCGTTCGGCGCGAGGACGATGCGCTGCGTGGCGATGTGAACAGCGCGCTGGCCAGGCACAAGGCCGAGATCGACGCATTGCTGTCGCAATATGGCGTGCCGCGCCTCGATGGCCCGGGGAGACCAGTGCGATGAAGCACGGTGCCGCCATGCTCTTGTTTACGGCCCTAGCGCTTACGGCATGCCAGCGCGAGGAGCGCGACACGCGCCCGCAATCCTCGCTCGGATCGGGCGAGCAGCCGATGCCTGTGACGACACTGGAACCCGGTGGACAGCGGCCTTCGGCCAGCGACAACAAGGCAGCCAGCTTCGAGGCTAATGCCTTCCACCTCAGCGAGGGCAAGCGCCTGTTCAGCTGGTTCAACTGTTCGGGCTGTCATGCCAATGGCGGCGGCGGCATGGGGCCGGCCTTGATGGACCAGAAATGGCTTTACGGCAGTTCGATCGAAAGCATCCACGCCACGATCCGCGATGGGCGGCCAAAAGGCATGCCGAGCTTCCGCGACAAGATTCCCGATGACCAGATTTGGGAGCTTGCCGCCTTCGTTCGCTCGCTGAGTGGCAACGCACCCTCGTCCGCCGCGCCGCAACGCAACGACGACATGATGCCGCATCCGTCGGAAAACCGCATGCCGGATGCAGCCACGCTGGGGAAATCACCGTGAAGCGCCTTGCGTCGACCGGGTTCGGCACGGCCTGCGTCTTGTTTCTGCAGGGATGCGCGGGATGGCAATCAGCGCTCGACCCGAAAGGGCCAGCTTCCAGTGAGCTGGCATGGCTCATCTGGTTTTTCACCGCGCTTTGCGCGGTGATCTGGGTCCTGGTGATGATCGCTCTTGCCACACCGTTGATGATGCGGTCGCGGGACGGCGCCGAGCCGCTCGTGCTCGACGCCGGCGCCGACCATCGAAAGTTGCGCGTTGTCGTGATCGCCGTCGGGCTGACCGCAGTGATCGTGGTCGGACTGACCTTGCTGAGCTTCTTCGCCAACAGGACACTTGCGGCGATCGGCTCCGACGCCGCGCTCACCATTCGCGTCACGGGCCACCAATGGTGGTGGGAAGTCCGCTACGAAGACGCCACGCCGAGCCGCATCCTGACCACGGCGAACGAGATCCACATCCCCGCCGGGGAGCCCGTACGGCTTCTGCTGACATCGACGGACGTGATCCATTCCTTCTGGGTGCCGAGCCTTTCCGGCAAGCTCGACCTCATCCCCGGCCATATCAATGTGCTCGACATTAAGGCCGACAAGCCTGGCGTATATCGCGGCCAGTGCGCCGAGTTCTGCGGTGCGCAGCATGCGAACATGGGTACCTTCATCATCGCTGAGCCGAAGGAAAAGTTCGACGCTTGGTGGAACGACCAGTTGCAGCCGTCTGGCCCTCCGGCGAGCGACGAGGCCAAGGCTGGCGAGGACCTGTTCCTCAAGCGTCCCTGCGTGATGTGCCACAGGATCGGGGGCACTCCAGCGGGAGGAACCGTCGCGCCGGATCTGACGCATATTGCCAGCCGGCGCACGCTCGCCGCCGGCACGTTGACGATGAGCCGAGGCAATATCGCTGCCTGGATAGCGGACCCCCAAGGCGTGAAGCCCGGTTCCCACATGCCTGTGGTGGAGCTCAACGGCGACGAACTCAACGCCATCGTCGCCTACCTTGAGGGTCTGAAATGAGCAGCGCGGATCTGATCAGCGAACGCGACCTGCCGCCGAAACGCGAGACCGCCACCAAGGGCGACCTGGCTCCCGAGCATGACGGACCGCGCGATACTGGCATGGACGATGCCAGCCTGCACCACTGGCTCACGCGGGCATGGCGCACGCCGCCCGGCATCATCGGAGCATTGTCGAGCGTCGACCACAAGGTCATCGCAAGGCGCTATCTGATCACGGCCTTCATCTTCCTGTGCCTTGGCGGGCTGAACGCGGTCGCCATGCGAATCCAACTCTCCGGGCCACAGCGCGGGCTGATCGGGCCGGACCTCTACAACCAGCTGTTCACGATGCATGGCGTCACCATGATGTTCCTGTTCGCTGTGCCCATCGTTCAGGCAACGGGAATCTATCTGGTGCCGCTGATGGTCGGCACCCGTAACATCGCCTTCCCGCGGCTCAATGCATTCGGCTACTGGATCTACGTCTCGGGCGGGGCCTTTGCCTGGATCTCATTCCTCCTCAACATGGCGCCCGACGTCGGCTGGTTCGCCTATGTGCCCCTATCCGGACCGGAATTCTCTCCTGGCAAGCGCGCCGATGTCTGGGCGCAAATGATCACCTATACCGAAGTGTCGTCGCTTGCGGTCGCCGTCGCCACCATCGTCACCGTGTTCAAGCAACGCGCGCCCGGCATGTCGCTGGACAAGATACCGCTTTATGTGTGGGCACTGCTGGTCACTTCCTTCGTCGTCGTCTTCGCGATGCCGGCGGTCATGATCACCTCGACCTTCCTCATTCTCGACCGGCTTGTCGGAACCCACATTTTCAACCCCGCGGAGGGCGGCGACGCCCTGCTGTTTCAGCATCTGTTCTGGTTCTTCGGTCATCCCGAGGTCTACATCATCTTCCTGCCGGCGACGGGCATGGTCTCCTCCATCATTCCCGCTTTTGCCCGGCGACCGACGTTCGGCCATTTAGGGCTGGTCCTGTCGCTGATCGCGGTGGGTTTCCTGTCGTTCGGCCTCTGGGTGCATCATATGTTTGCAACCGGATTGCCGAAGCTCGGGGCGAGCTTCTTCACGGCGTCCAGCATGCTGATCGCCATCCCCAATGGCGTGCAGATCTTCTGCTGGCTGGCGACCTTGTGGGATGGCAGACCGGTGATCCGCACGCCGCTGCTGTTCGTCTTCGGCTTCTTCTTCATCTTCGTCATCGGCGGGCTAACCGGCGTCATGCTCGCCTCGGTGCCGCTCGACCTTCAGGTGCACGACACCTACTTCGTCGTCGCCCACTTCCACTATGTGCTGATCGGCGGATCGGTATTCCCGCTGCTGGGCGCGGCCTATTTCTGGTTCCCCAAGATCACCGGGCGCATGATGAGCGAACGTCTCGGACGCTGGCATTTCGGGCTGGCCTTCATCGGCTTCAATGCGGCCTTCTTCCCGATGCATCTCGTGGGCCTGTGGGGCATGCCGCGCAGGGTCTATACCTATCCGGCGGAGCTTGGCTGGGGCAACATCAACCTGTTCATCAGCGCCGGCGCGGTGCTGTTCTTCCTGAGTTTCGTGCTGTTCACCTTCAACCTGATACATGGCGCATTGAAAGGGGCTCCTGCCGGCGATAACCCCTGGGATGCCGGCACCCTGGAATGGGCCACGTCGTCCCCGCCTCCAAGTTACAATTTCTCGCGCATTCCGATCGTGACGAATGTCGAGCCGCTGTGGGCCGAACGAGAGGCGCTTCCCGTCGCAACTGGACTCCGCGTCGATGTCCGCGAGTTGCTCATCTCGACGGTGGCGGAGGCCTACCCCGACATCCGCGAGAAATCGGCGACGCCGTCGATCTGGCCGCTGCTGGCGGCGATCGCCGTGGGCGGCACGTTCCTCTACTCGATCTTCACGCCGTGGGCGATCGTCTGGGGCGCCATGCCGATCGCGCTCACGCTGCTCGGCTGGTTCTGGCCCAAGGGCGATCCGGAGGACGAGGAATGAACCAGCGGCCCGTCACCGACCTTTCCGCCCTCCCTACGTTTGGCCATGGTCCGCGCAGCCCAACCTGGTGGGGCACGCTCGGCTTCATGGCATTGGAAGGGACGGGCTTCGCGCTGGCGGCCGGCGCCTATCTCTATCTGGCGATGTCATGGCCCAACTGGCGTCTGAGCGCCCCGGAACCTAACCATTGGCCGGGAACGATCGTCACCCTGTTGCTGATCGCCAGCCTGGTGCCAAACCACATCCTCAATCGCTACGCCGAGCATTGCGCCATGGTGCCGGTGCGGATCGGCATGGTCGTGATGTCGCTGTTCGGTGTCGCCCCGCTCGTGGTGCGCTGGTTCGAGTTCCCGGCATTGAATATCTTTTGGGACACAAACGCATACGGCTCGATGCTTTGGGTGTTGCTTGGACTGCACACCACGCATCTGATCACCGACGTGGGCGACACGATCGTGCTGACGGTGCTGATGTTCACACGCCATGGGTATAGCGGCCGGCGCTTCGGCGATGTGGGCGACAACGTCTTCTACTGGGATTTCGTGGTGCTCACCTGGATCCCGATCTACCTGCTCATCTACTGGGTACCGAGGCTAGGCTGATGCGCGCGCTGCGGTTGGGAATGTCCTGGGGTGGTCTTCTGTCGGGGCCTTTGGCTTGGGCAATCTCGACGCAGCTGAACTACGCGCTTGTTCCGTGGCAGTGCAATCGCCAGGTTCCGGTCGTGCTTCCGATCGCATTGCTGCTGGCCTTCCTTTCACTTCTCGGCGGCATGCTTTCTTGGCGGGCACGGCGGCAAGGGGGCGCGGCTTTCAAGCCGGAGCGCACGCGCGGCACCGAGCAATTCGTCGCCGATCTCGGCATTCTTGCGGCTTTGCTTTTTGCCCTCGTGATCGTCATGCAGGGCAGCGCCGCACTCATTCTCGACGAGTGCCTGCGATGAGCTTCGAGGCCTTCTTCTCAACCTCGATCTGCTATGGCGCCGGCGCGCCCGAAGCGGGATGGACGCTTGCGTTTCCCATCACGCTCCCTTTGGCCGCAATCGCGCTCATCTATGCGCTCGGAGCGAGCCGGCTATGGCGCCGCAGCAGCCGGGGCCGCTCCGAGCGGACGCGGCAAGTTCTGTTGTTCACCGCCGGCTGGGGCGTGCTGACCGGAGCGCTGGTCAGCCCGATCCATGCGCTTGGCGAACGGGTGTTTGCCGCCCACATGATCGAGCATGAACTGCTGATGGCGGTAGCGGCGCCACTCCTTGTCGCCGCCTGCCCCGGCGCAGCCCTGATATGGGCATTGCCGGCCGGACTTCGCCGAGGGACGGGAAGGCTCACGCACGGCAGGACTCTTCATGCGATCTGGACCGTTGCCAGCCGCCCCCTCAACGCAACCGCCATCCACGGCATCGCGATCTGGATCTGGCACGTTCCCGTCCTGTTCGAGGCAGCGCTTCAGCAGGGCGTGCTGCACTACGCCCAGCATGCGAGCTTCCTCGGCACAGCCCTGCTGTTCTGGTGGGGGATTCTGCCGCGTTCCGGCCGCCAGCAGGCCTATGGCAGCGCGGTCATGCATCTCTTCTTCACGTCACTGCACACCGGTCTGCTCGGCGTGCTGCTGCTGTTGTCGCCCAGACTCTGGTACCCGCAGAATGCCGCCGGTGCGGCGCTCTGGGGTCTAACCCCGATCGAGGACCAGCAGCTCGCCGGACTGGTGATGTGGGTTCCGGCTGGCCTGATCTATGGCGGAGCCGCCTTGCTGCTTGCCGGCCTTTGGATAAGTAAGAGCGGAATCAGGGAGGCAAGCCATGCGCTCCGGCCTGGCTAGGATGGTGGGCGGCGCGCTCGCCGCGATCCTGCTGCTGACCGCGGCAGTCGCCGCAGCGACCTTGTGGTCCGACCGGCGCGATCGTGTTCGCCACGAATCGGACACGGCGACCGGCGGCTTGGAAGCGCGCGCCATTCCGATCATGATCGCGAACGGCTGCTCTGGATGCCATACGATCCCCGGCGTGCCGGGGGCACAAGGCCAGGTTGGTCCGCGCCTCGATTCCAGCCTTGCCGACCGGGTCTTTATCGCCGGCGTGCTGGCGAACAATCCGGAGAACCTGATCCGCTGGATACGAGCGGCCAGGGAGATCAATCCGCACACGGCCATGCCATCGACGGGGATCACAGAGCAGCAGGCGCGTGATATCGCTGCCTACCTCTACGGCCTGAAATGATCAGCCCTCGCCGCCGCCCCGGGACCACAGGCCGCGGCCGGGGTCGTAGCCGACCACTGCCGCCAGGAAAAACACGACGAGGCAGGCGAGAACGACAAGGGCGGAAACGGGATCAAAGCGTAGATAGAGCGTGAAGCGTATCAGTTCGACCGCCGAACTAAACGGCCCTCGAGCGACAGCGCCTTCATGGACCGATCACCACCGACTTCACCACCTCCTCATTCTCCAGATCGATGAACGAGATGTCGCCGGAATTGCCCTTAGCGCTGACCAGGCGCTTCTGGTCATCGGACAGCGCCAAGTGCCACGGCCGCTGGCCGACGAGATAGAGGCGGCGCACCGCCAGCGTCTTGGCATCCACTTCGGCCACCCGGTTGGCCGAACCGAGCGCGACATAGGCAGTGGCGCCGTCGCGTGCCATTTCGATGTCGACCTGGACGCCCTCGCTGCGGATGCCGGGGACCTCGAACTCGACCTTGCCGGTCTCTGCACGAGACGTGGTGTCGAGGCGGTCACCGTCCCGGGACCAACAGAAGCAGCAGGATCGAGAGCGCCAGTTTCATTGATGGAGAGGTTGGGCGAGAATAGGAGTTCATTGACGACCTGAGGATCGGCCACGTCGATCTTCGCCTGCGGGCCGTCAACTGGCGACGGAAGAACCGGCAATACCGATCCGTCCAATCCATCATAGGTGCAGTTAGCGAATTTTGCTTCCAGCATGTTTGATTTTAGTTGCTCTCTGCCGAGGCTGGTCAGTGTTGATCACCGAACAGCGTGCAAAGCCTGTAATTTACTGCATTCTCTTTGCATTTCAAACACTTGGCAGGCGAGAATTGCCGCGATTCACGGCTGTTCGATGCTCGTTTGAATCGGTTTAGATTCATATTAATTTCAAAAATGCAATAGGCATATTGAATTATCCACAAATTGGAGTAGCTTTTTAGCTATTGCTAATAAAAGGAGGACGGCATGCACATCCGTGCGTGCCAAGGGAGGGGGGTCATCATCATGGCCTATTTATTGCCTGATAGCATCCGCCGGCTGCGGATGATCCACGCGCGCAGGACACGTCCGCGCGGGAACGCCTGACCGGGGCATGAGCGAAGGGCTTGGAACGCCCTCGACGCCCTACCCCCGATCCATTCCACCACTCCACTTTCTTTAACGAGGACGCGTAGCGCCGGCCGTACCGGCGGATGCGCGCCCATGCGGCCGGTTGCCGGCGTTGGGGCCGATTTCCGCCTGCCGCAATAACCAGGGAGAATTCCGATGGCACTCGACATCCTCGCCCAAGACATCATCATCGACGAAACGACCGGCCTCCAAGACAATGATATCAACCCGGCCGTTGCGCCGTACAGCACCAACACGACGCTGCAATATCTCGAGACTCTCGGTTCTCCGCTCGAAACCGCATTCCAGGCTAACTTCGTGCGGGCCACGGCGAGCGCCGGAGAAACCATCAACTCGATCGTTCTTACGCAAAACGCTTCCGGCACGCCGTTCTCCACCACGGTTGGCGTGAACAGCAACCTTCAGACTGACGACGGAAAATATATATGGCTGTTCCAGGACGCAACGCATGCGAACGTCGTGATCGGTGTCATCGGCACCTCTGATCCGTCTGCCGCGCCCGTTGCGAATGGCCCCCTCGCCTTCTCGTTTGGTCTGGACTCCACGAGCGCCACAAACGCGGACCTTTACTTAGTCGAGTATGTGCCGTTGCACCATCCGGACGCGACCAACCCGGACGACCGCATCGATCTAACCGATAAGGTGTTCGCATCGGTCGCCGGAACCTCGGTGGTTAATTTCTCGGGCCAGAACGCGGCTCCCGGCAATCATGATTTCTATGTGATCGATTCGGGAAGCGACGCTACGAAGCAGATTTTGGTGACAGGTTTCCTCGGGGCGGCCAATGCCACCGCCAACGTCAGTACACAAGGCTTCGGCGTCAATAACCAGAGCATCAATCCGGCTGAGGCGTTGCAGGTCGATTTCGTGACTGGCGGCACCTTGGCCGCGGGTACCGCTTCGCAGATACAGTACGGCGGCCACCTCGAGAACATTACGCAGGCCGGGTTTACGATCAACCAGATCACGCCTTCCAATCCGAGTTTGCGGGTGGACATCAAAATCAGCACCGTCAATGTCACGGGCAACGAGCAAGGCTTGAACTTTTATGACGGCAGCCCCACCACCCCCGCGCCCATCGCCAGCCTTACGCTGACCGGCACATCCGGGTTTGCGTCGCCGATCACCGCTAATGGCACCTATGCCACGGGAAGCGGCAACGTCACCGTCAGCGGCATGGGCACAGGCACCGTAACCATCACCGGCCTCGACAACGTCACCACCGTCAACATCACCACGAGCAATCCCATGGATCGGCTGACGGTTACGGGGGTCGATGCAAACGAAGGCTGTGACATCACCGAGTTCCATTTCACGGCGCAAAACACCAATGGCCATACCGAGGAGGTCGGCTCTTTCATCAACTTTGACGATGACGGGCCGAGCATATCGACGACCGGCACCGAGCCGACGCTAACCGTCGACGAGACGGTTCTTGGGACCGAC
>NZ_VFVO01000016.1:0-140762 GCF_006442875.1 Mesorhizobium sp. B2-3-15
GGTTTGGGGGGACTTGGGGGGTGGCCCGTCACACTAATAATGTCCGGGCACGGTGATGGTTCCGTGACTTCCGAAATTTTTTAAGAAATATTTGAAGACGCCTGTCGCGAGCGTGCCTTCAGCCAGTCGCGGCCGGCATGGGCAAAGACGGCGCCGAGCACGATGGCACCGCCGACGATGCTGGCCATCGGCGGGATTTCGGCCAGGAACAGAAATGCAAATAGGATCGCGAACGGCACTTCCGCCGAACCGAGCAGGCCCGATTCAGGCGCCGGGATCAGCCGCGAGCCTTCCGTCCACAGAATGGAAGCCAGTGCGAAGGACGCGCCGAAGGTGGCAAGCAGGATAGCGTCCCTTGATGAGACCGCCAGGGGATCGGTGACGAACCATCCGAGTATGAACAGCAGGAAGGCCGAAACCGCGCCGGCCCACACAACGGGCGTATCACGGAACGCGCGAACCATGATCATGTACAGCGCGCTGCCGGCCGTCATCAGCAGCGCCAGCCCGTCGCCGAACAAATTGCCGGTGGCAAAACCCGACCACACCATGATGGCGACCCCGCACAGCGACACCGCCGCCGCCACCATCGTCTGCAGCCGGAAAGGTTCGCGCACCAGCATCCAGGCCAGTACGGCGGCAATGAAGGGCGACGTCGCGTAGATGACCGCGACATTGGCGACGAAAGTGAACTTGAAAGCGGAAATGAAGGCGATGCTGGCCAGTGCGCCTTCGACGGCTAGCAGCCAGCCGCGCCAGCCAAGCCGCAGCGGTTCACGGTTGCCGGCACGGCGGCGGCGCCACAATACGTAGAGGCTGATCAGGATCGCGCCGACAAAGCCGCGCCAGCAGGTGATCGTCAGCGGATCGGCATGGATCGACTTGGTCAACACGCCGGTCAGCCCGAATACCGCCGCCGAGGATGATACCAGCAGGATACCCAGCGTGCGTTCGGTGGTTTCCGCGGTGGCCGTGATCTCATTCATACCGGCAGCCTACCTTGCCTCGTCCTGACATCGTCGCGTCGGGAGTAGTGACCATCCAAGTCAAAGCCGCTTGCGGAAATGTTCGCCGCCGACGATCAGCAGGCCGGCGGCGACGATAAGGGCGGCACCCAGGAACACTTCGCGGCGCGGCACGTCGCCCCAGATCGCGAAGCCGAGCGCGAACGCCCACAACAGCGAGGTGTACTCGAGCGGCGCCAGGATCGATGCCGGCGTACGCTTCATGCCCTCGAAGAGAAGATATTGCGCCAAGCCGCCGAGCGCACCGACGCTGGCAAGAAGCAGCAATTGTGCCGGGTCCGGCGTATGCCACCACGACAGCACCGGCACCGCCGAAAAAACCAGGAAATAGAAATTGTTGAGGAGGAGCTGGATCGTCGAGCGCTCGGCAAGCGCCGTCTTGCGCAGAAGCACGATGGCGATGCCCCAAAGGCAGGCCGCCGTCAGTACCAGCAACACGGGCACGGACAGGCCAAGATGGGCGGGATCGCAGGCGACAAAGACGCCGGCAAAGCCGATCAGAACCGCCAGCCAGCGCAGAACGGGCACCTTTTCGCCGAGCAGGACCACCGATAGCACGGTGACGATGATCGGAGCCGCGTAATAGACGGTGGTCAGTTCGGCGAGTTGCAGGCTGCGGGCGGCATTGTAGTAACAGAGCCAGGCGGCGAGCGTGAAGGCGCTGCGCACCAGCATCGGCCGCACGATCGGCGAGCGCACCGTATCGGCGAACAGCGGCCGCCCGCCGATCACCGCGCAGGCGCCAAGAATGGTGATGCTGCGGAAGAACATGATCTGCCAGACGGTCATGCCGGTGACCAGCAGTTTGATCGAGGCGTCCTGCGTCGAAAACAGCAAATAGGCGGCGCCCGTCAGCAGGATTCCGGCGAAGACCCTTTCGCGTGTATCGAGAATGGCGATATCGGCCATAAGGCGTGCGCCTGCTTGAGTGAAGGCGGCCCCAGCCCCCGGCGGCTCCGCACCTGCCAGCTATACGGGCGAAATCCCGCACGGCGCTGCTCCAGCACCGCGCTTGCTTTTGGGGCAGGCGGCAATGGCGCGAAATGCAAGCTTGTCCCGGATGCGGCTTCTGGCGCGGCAGGGTCGATTGGTTTAGCATCATCTTATAAAGCCGGAGACGAAGGCAGGCGCGCAGAACGCCGAGGGACGGACATCGAATTGGCGCTCAGCTCATGCCAGATGTAGCTTGTGCGGGCGCGGCGTGACGGGCCGCTTCTGCCAGAGCGGATATTGCGGGGAGAAGGCCGATGCAGAAACTGCAGTCGCAAGGCGTCCATCACATCACGCTGGTCGGTGCCGGTCGCCAGACCTCGATCGATTTCTGGGAAGGGGTGCTGGGCATGCCTTTCATCTTCGAGCAGCCCAATCTCGACAAGCCGAGCGAAAGCCATCTTTATTTCGATCCGGGCGACGGCCGACTGATCACCATCTTCACCGACGAGACCCGCACGGCCGTGCAGCGCCGCACCCCGACCGACCCGGGCTGCGTGCATCACATCGCCTTTTCGGTGTCCCGCGTCACTTTCCTGCAGGCGGTCGCCCGGCTCGACGAGCGCGCCATCAAACACAGTGGCGTCAAGGATCGCGGCTTCATGGATTCAATCTATTTCGAGGATCCGCTCGGCCTTCTGATCGAGCTTGCCTCTTATCGTTTCGAGCCGCCTGCAGGCTTCACCCATGCCGATGTGCTGATGGAGGCGCATAAGCTTCGCGTCACGCGTGGCGACTACAACATCGCCGAGGTGCATCTGGCTGATGCGATCCAGGCGCTGGTGGAACGCGCGCGCGCGACATTGTCGGCGGACCGGGCGCCCAAAAATCCATACTGAAGGCTGAACAGGCAAGGGAGGAACACGTGGCAAAAGCAGTGGCGAAAAGCGCAGGGAAACCGGCCGCCAAACCAGCGGCAAAAACGACCGCGAAGCCGGCAGCAAAAGCTGCGACCAAGACGGCGTCAAAGGCCGCCGGCAAGACCGCGGCCAAGGCCAAGGCGAAACCGGCAAGGAAATCGGCGCTGACCATCAGCATGCTGAAGCCGAGCGTCAACAACATGACCGTTCGCGTCTTTGCCCGCGCCGCCGGGCTCGACCATGCGGAGACCGATGCGTGGGGGCAGACGCGCTCGCCCGAATACATGGCGCGTAATCCGGCCCACCTGACGCCGATGATCGAGGACAAGGGCCTGCCGCGCGGCGTGCTGTGGGAGAGCTGCGCCATCATGCAATATCTTTCCAACAAGCATGGGCTGGAGAAATTCTACCCGAAGGCGCCAGCCAAGCGGGCGATGATAGACAGCGCCATGTTCTATCTGATCGGCACGCTCTATCCCTATGTCGCGCGCGCCACCTATCCGGCGCTCGGCTTCCCGCAATATGCCGGCGAAGTCGGTCACAGCGACGCCCACCCGGACAGGAAATCGGAGGCACAGAAGGCCGCGGTCGCCGCCATTGCCGAGCCGCTCGAGGTCTTCCACTCCTTCTTCCGCGACGGCAAGCCGTTCATCGGCGGCAAGAGCCCGTCGATCGCCGACATCCGTCTTGCGGCGACGCTCGAATTCCTCGCCGTCATTGACTACGCCCTGCCCAAATGGGCGAAGGAATACATGGCTGCGATGGAGAAGAAGCTCGGCAAGGCCTATGCTGGTCCGGCCAGCGACGTGCGCGGCTACATCGCCCATGTGAGGTCGCAGGCCAAGGCGTGAGTCCAACCAGTCGATGGGGCGATGAGGTGCGGAAGCGGCCGCGGGACTGATCTTACCGGCTCCCTCGCGGTTCCCCGCCAGCTTGAAGTTGGCGGGGCTTGCATTAGTCTGGGCGCGGATGCAGTCGATTTTTTCTCTCGACCGGCTTGAACGCTGGAGTGGTGGCGTGGCCGCCGCGGCCTTGGCGGCAACGCCCGAAGACTTGTCGGCCCGCTTCAGCGCGGCGGCGAGGGTGCTGCTTGGCTCGGATCGTGTCTATGTTGGCTTCTATCGTCGCGACATAACATCCCTGACCATCGACGATGCCGGACCCGATCGCTGGAACCGCGACTATGATGCGCGCGTCTATCGCCAGGATCCGTTCTTCCAGAGGTTCGCCAGCACCAGACAGGATTTCCTGCTGCCGTTGTCGGCTCTCAGCCAAGGCGATTTCCAGCGCACGCCGTATTACCGCGAATTCTACGGGCCCTCCGGCAGCTTCGATGAAATAACCGGCGTGTTCAACCTCGACGGACTGACCGCCGGCTATGTAACCTTTCTTCGCCGGGAAGGCGCACCGCGTTTTGGCGAGCGTGATCTGGCTGTGGCCGGCGCGGCGAGCAGCGCGACAAAGCTCATTCTGCAAAGGCTGCTTCATTTGTGCCGTCTTCGCGACAAGGGTTCCGCAATCGAAGCCGCGGGGTCGCAACTCAGCGCCCGGGAAAGGCAGATCGCGCGGCTCCTGATCGAGGGTGGCAGCGCCAAGACGATTTCGCGAAACCTGTCAATTTCACCCGGCACCGTGCGCAACCACATCAAGCAGGTCTACCGCAAGCTCGGCGTGCACTCCCAGGTCGAGCTGTTGGCCATAGGCTGGAAGGCCTCGCCCAACTGATGGTTCGCCAGCTTCACTGTCCCGTCACGACGCGTGTCCACATGCGGTTTTGCAGCCGCAGCAGCTTTGCGTCGTTGTTTTCGACCACGAACAGCTTGGCCTTTACATCGTCGGACGGGAAAACGCCGGGATCCTTGGCGACGGCCTGATCCATCAGCGGCAGGGATTCCGGGATCGCATTGGCATAGGAAACATAACTGGAATTGGCCGCTGCGATATCGGGCCGCAAGTTGAAATCGATCCAGGCTTGGGCATTCTCCGGATGCGGCGCATCCTTCGGCACGGCCATCGTATCGAAGTTTACCAGCGTGCCTTCCCTTGGAATGGAATATGCAATCTCCAGCTTCTTCGCGGATTCCGCCGCACGGGTCTTGGCCTGCAATATGTCGCCCGACCAGCCCAGCACGACACAAATGTCGCCATTCGCCAGGTCGTTGATGTATTTCGACGAGTGGAAGTAACGGATATAGGGACGCACCTTGCCCATCAGCTCTTCGACCTTGGCGAGGTCGTCCGGACCGGTCGACCTGGGATCGATGTGGAGATAGTTCATAGCCATAGGAATGATCTCCGCCGGAGCATCGATCATGGCGACGCCGCAATCGGAGAATTTCTTGACGACGTCGACGTCGAAGACCATGGCGAAGGAACCTGTCGGCGCATCCGGCATCCGTTGCTTGACGGCAGCGACATTGTAGCCGATCCCGTCTGTGACGGCCATATAAGGCACGGCGTACAGGTTCTGCGGATCCGCACCCGCGATCAGCGACAAGGCTTGCGGATCGATTTTCGAGTGGTTTGAAAGCTTCGATCTGTCGAGCCGCAGGAAAGCGCCTGCCTTCACCTGGTTCTTCAGGAACGGAAAGGCCGAGGGATAGACCACGTCATATCCCGAGCCGCCGGTGAGCAGTTTCGTCTCAAGGACCTCGTTGCCGTCATAGACATCGTAGCGGACCTTGATGCCCGTCTCCTTCTCGAATTTCTCAGCCGTGTCCGGGGCGATGTAGTCGGACCAGTTGTAGACGTTGACCACCTTCTCATCGTCCGCCCGGGCGACGCCGAAACTGATGCCGCAGGCAAGCGCGGCGGTCAGGATTGGGAAGAGCAGAGCGCGCATGGGTATCTCCTTTTGCCTGGCGGGCCGACGCGGCGCACCGTTCTGATTTCACTTCGGCACGCTTGCCGCTCAACGCCGGTGGGGGGCATAAACGGGTAACGTGATACAGGCGACATTGCCGCCTCCGAGCAGAATTTCGCGGGAGTTCTCGATGCCGACGAGCTTGTGATCGGGAAACAGCGTGGCCAGCTGTTGCTTTGCCTTCCCGTCGAGATTGCAGCCGAATTCCGGCACGACCACGACGCTGTTGCCCGGATAATAGTTGATGTAACTCGCCGCGATCCGGTTGCCGGTCGGCCGTGCCCAGGTCGAATCGACCCGGTCCACGCTCTCGCTTTCTTCCATCGTCATCTCGATCGGCAGGGGATGGTGCAGCCGATGAACCTCCAGGCGACGGCCACGCGCGTCGCGGGCCGAGCGCAGCACCTCTTCGGCTTCGCGTACGATCTCATATTGCGGATCATCCCGCTCGTCGGTCCAGCTCAGCGCCACGACGCCCGGACGAACGAAGCAGCAGAGGTCGTCGACATGGCCATCCGTCTCGTCGAAAGCAAAACCCCGCGGCAGCCAGATGATTTTGTCGACGCTGAGATAGTCGCCAAGCTGTTGTTCCACCTTCGCCTTTCCGAGATGGGCATTACGGTTGCGATTGAGCAGGCACTGCTCGGTTGTGATGAGCGTGCCTTGGCCGTCGCATTGCAGCCCGCCGCCCTCGGCGATCAGCGGTGCGCGATAACGGTCCATCCTCTCGATCTCGAGAACCTTTTGCGCCACGAGGTCGTCGAGATCCCAAGGCGAGTAGAGGCCGCCGTCGAAACCGCCATAAGCGTTGAAGATCCAATCGACGCCGCGCACTTCGCCTCGATCATTGACGACGAAATTGGGGCCACTGTCGCGCAGCCAGGAATCATTGGTGGACATTTCCACGACGCGCACATGGCTGGGCAATCGCGCTCTTGCGTTCTGCCACTGGCGGCTGGATGCCGCCACCGTCACCGGCTCGCTTTGCGCGATCGCCGCAGCGACATTGGCGAACAGCCTCTGCGCGGGCTTGGCGCCCAGCCGCCAGGTGTCCGGCCGTTCTGGCCAGATCAGCCAACAGCCCGATTTGGGCTCGAATTCGCCAGGGGCGCGAAACCCATCCTGCCTCGGTGTGGTCGAGAGCGTATGTGACATTGTGGGACCACCGGGATATGGAATGACGAAACCTCGCCCGATCAGACGGTTTTGGGACCTTGTCCGTCAATGTCCCATTTGGGACAGCTTGATCACTGCACCGGCCACCGGTCCTGCATCGGCGCCGGGCCTTGGTTGCCCGGAGACTCGATGTCCCGTTGTCTACTGGGTTGCCTGGTAAACCTCTGAAGCGGCCTGCTTCAGCGCGCGCCGTCCGTCCGGTTCGAGATACATCATGTGCCCACCTTCAACGACGTCGAGGCGGATCTGCCTGGCGCCGGCGAGCGACGGGATCTGGCTGACCAGATAACGCGACGCCAGATAGGGAGTGACGAGATCGGTGTAGCCGTTGACGATGACGACGCCCAGCGCGGGATTCAAGGACCGCGCCCGTTGCAGGTCATCCATCACGCCGGCATAGCCCTGGCGCGAGGCGCTCGTCCCATAGTCCCAGTTGTGGCTGATATCGCCGTTCAGCAAGCGGTAGCTGACATCCGTGCGAAAGTTCAGCTCGTCGCGCGCGTAAGCGACAAAGGCCGAGGTCAGCGCCGGCACGCTACGGTCCAGCACCGGATCGGGGCCAGCGATACCGGCGCTCTGGGGAGCGATGTCCGCCGTCGCGATCATGCCGTCATAGGGGCTGAGCACCTTACCCATGGCCCGGCCAAACTCCCTTGCGAAGAGCGAGGTCGGGACGCGGGCGAAGTTGCGGTGAACGAGGTCGAGCGGCAGGCCGGTGATCTCGGCCACGCGGTCGCCCGCCAGCCGTCCGCCTTGCTCCAGCCCACTGGTGAGCGCACTGAGGTACTCGCCAAGTGCATAATGCTCGACCTCGGCGAGCTTTTTCCGCAATGTGTCGCCGTTGACACCTTCACTGCGCAGGCGAACCGCGGCGAGGGAGGGTAGTTCGAGAGCCCAATGCAGCGGCTCGAATTCGTCGGGCTGCACCAGGGTGAATTCCAGCGCCGGCGAGATCAGCACGATGCCGCTCGGGCTGATGCCGACATCTTCCTGCAGCGTCCTGGCAAGCAGTGCCGCGCGGAACCCGCCATAGCTCTCACCGGCGAGGAACAGCGGAGATCCCATGCGGCTGTTTTGGGCGAGATAGAGCCTGATGAAGGCGCCGATCGAACTGGCATCCTGGCTGACGCCCCAGAAGTCGTGCGTATCCTGGCCGGGCGCCTCGCGGCTGTAGCCGGTTCCCACCGGGTCGACGAAGACGAGGTCGGTCATGTCGAGCCAACTGTCGGGATTGTCGATGAGCTTTTGCGGCGAGGGGAGGAATTCCCCGCCGGCTCCGGTCGCCACGACGCGCGGTCCGAGCGCGCCGAGATGCAGATAGGCTGAAGCGGCGCCCGGGCCGCCGTTGAACACGAAGGTGATTGGCCGCGGTGCTTCCGTCGCCACGCTCTCCCGCGGCTTCAGCGTATAGGCAACATAGAAGATCTCCGCCGTGATCTCGCCCTTGCCGGAGAGCAGCGGAAGCGTGCCGGCCTTTGCCTGATACCGCAGGCTGCGTCCGCCAATGGTGATCGAATGGTCGGTGATCTCAGGTGACGGCAGCAGTGAAAGCACGCCGCCCGCGGGTGCCGGCCGCTCCGCCGTTTCGGCCAGGAGAGGCTGCGCGAAACCGGCAAGCATGAAGAGGACAAGGGAGACGAGTTTCAGCTTGGAACGCATGAGACCTCCGCGGAAAAGACTCCCGCATAGCTATGGCCGAGGCGGATGAAGTCAAAGGGATCAGACGATGGCGCGCCCACTGCTGTTGTTTCCGCCGAAACCAGTTCCTGACAGCTTGGGTCGTCATGTTTGGATTGCCTCACACGTCTCGCAGGACCATGCTATCAAGGCAGAAAGCCTGTCGGAGGAACGAAAATGGACGCAACCGAGCTGAAGGCCATGCAGGCGCCGCTGAAGCAGGCCTACCGCGACGACGCCACGCAAGCACTGATCACTCTAAGGGCAAAGGGCTCGATCGACGAACAGTCGGTGGCCTGCAAGGTGGAGACGGGCAGGGCGTTGGCAATCGCCGGCCTTCATCCGGCAACAGGCGGCTCGGGGCTCGAACTGTGCTCCGGCGACATGCTGCTCGAGGCGCTGGTGGCGTGCGCCGGGGTGACGCTGAAGGCGGTCGCGACGGCGCTCGAATTCAAGCTCGGCGCCGCTACCGTTGAAGCCGAAGGCGACCTTGATTTTCGCGGCACGCTTGGTGTCGCCAAGGATGCGCCGGTCGGCTTTCGCGCCATTCGGCTCAATTTCAATCTCGACACGGCGGAGCCTCCGGAGCGCATTGATTCGCTGCTGAAGCTGACCGAGCGCTATTGCGTGGTGTTCCAGACCATCAACCAGAAGCCGGAACTGACGGTGAGCGCGCGGTGATGAATCACAAGGCCCGCGGCAGCGGTCGCGGGCCTTGCGATATCTGATGCTTACTGAGCTGCCGGCTCTTCGGCGTCGCCTTCGTCGGTGAAGGGCGAGGCGCTCGGCACGCACTGCACGGACCAGCCGGCGGGTGTCGGCTGCTTCTGATACTCGGTGATGGCGGCGGCGCACTGTTCGCGCTTGTCGAAGGTGCTGGGCAGCACGACCATGCCGCCCTGCGGGCCGGCGATTACCAGATACCAGACCAATGCTGCGGTCGTAGCCATGGAATTTTCCTTGTTCTGCCCAGCTCGGGCTCTCGTTGCGGGATTCGCTCGATCCTAACAACTCCTCGGAAATGACGAAAGCATGACCGCCCAGCGGCCTTCTCCCCTCAAATCACAGCCGCGTGATGATCCGTCGGGTTTCCTCGCTGGCGTGTTGCCTCCGCCATGGTTCAGTCGGTCGCAAAGCAATAGAACAGGCCGTCGCCGCCTGTGCCTTTCAGCGCCTCCTGGCTGCAGCCGCCACGCGAGGCATGCGAAGAATTCCACGACTTCGCCGCCGCCGAATCGTCGAGACCGGTGCGGTCGTGATGGCCCATCATCGCCGCCCCTTCGGAGCCGCTCATCGTCCAGTCGCCGCAGGTCTGGTCGGCGATGCTGGTGCCGTCGGGCTTGGAGCCGGTCAGCATGTCGTGTCGGTTGGGCGTATCGCCGCGGCCGTTGACCGTCTCACCCTTCTCGTTCAGCGCGGTCTGCTTGGTGATGCCGTTGGCGTCGCTGTGCAGCGAGGCGACATCATCGGCGATCTTGGCGCCCTTGGCGTTGAACCAGGGACCCTTGCCGATGCGATCGCGCGCATCCTCCGCGCTGGTCGAGAGATATGCGTGCCAGGTCTTGCCGGTGACGCCGGCGGCTTCCGCCAGCGACGCGCAATGGGCATCCGCGCCCTTCAGGCCGCCGAGATCGCCCCCCTTGCCGGAGCCGACGCTGGTGACGAAGAAACTCATCTTGGTATCTTGGGAAACGGCCACGCCGACCGTAGCTCCAAGAGCGGCGGCAAGGGCGGTGGCGGCAACGGTGGCGAGTCTTGGCATGTCGGTCCTCCGGTTTCGAATGTCCTACGTCAGAAGAACGAGCCGAAGGCTGTTTTAATCCGTTTCGAACCCGCGTTTTATTCCGGTTGCCGGTAGGCGACGAAGCGGTTGTGCTTGGCCTGGAAGATCAGGCCGGTCTCTTTGAGATCCGGGCTGGCCAGCGGCACGATGCGTTTGGCGATCTCGGAGGGGTGCGGCAATGTCTCGGGATCCTCACCGGGCACGGCTTGTGCGCGCATCGCGGTGCGGGTGGCGCCGGGGTCGGCTGCATTGACGCGCAGCGGCAGACTTTGCGTCTCATGCGCCCAGGAGCGCATCATGGTCTCCACCGCCGCCTTTGATGCCGCGTAAGGCGCCCAGAAAGCGCGCGCCGAATGCGCCGCGTTGGACGACAGGATAATCGCCCGGCCGGCATCCGAAAGCCGCAGCAGCGGGTCGACCGAGCGGATCAGCCGCCAGGTCGAGGTGACGTTGATGGTCATCACCTTTTCGAAGGTCTTGGCCTCGACATGGCCGATCGGCGAGATGACGCCAAGCACGCCGGCATTGGCGACGAGGATGTCGAGCTTGCCCCAGCGCTCGTGGATGGCGCCGCCCAGCCGGTCGATACCGGCCATGTCGGCGAGATCGAGCGGCACCAATGTCGCCTGGCCGCCGGCCGCCTTGATCTGGTCGTCGAGTTCTTCCAGCCCGCCGACGGTGCGGGCAACCGCGATGACATGCGCGCCGGCCGCAGCCAATTCCCTGGCGATGAAATAGCCGATGCCGCGGGAGGCGCCGGTGACGACCGCGACGCGGCCCGTAAGGTCGAGGGTCATGCGATGGCTTCCGGAACTCTGGCTAAGGCTGATGACGGTCCGGCAATTCTACGAGCCGCTTGTCGCCAGCAGCGACAGCGTGCGCACATTGTCGTGGCCTTCGAAGTCGAGCAGGCGGGTCGGGTACTGGCCGGTGAAGCATGCATCGCAGAACTGCGGCTGCTCGTCGTCGCGGCTGGCCTCGCCGACGGCGCGGTAGAGACCGTTGATACTGAGGAAACCGAGCGAATCGACCCGGATGAACTCGGCCATCTCTTCCACCGACATGCGCGAAGCCAGCAGCTTCGACTTCTCCGGCGTGTCGACCCCATAGAAGCACGATGCGCTGGTCGGCGGCGAGGCGATGCGCATGTGCACTTCCTTGGCGCCGGCGTCGCGCACCATCTGCACGATCTTCTGGCTGGTGGTGCCGCGCACGATGCTGTCGTCGACCAGCACCACGCGCTTGCCCTCGATCATGCGGCGATTGGCGTTGTGCTTGAGCTTGACGCCCATATGGCGGATCGAATCGCCGGGCTGGATGAAGGTGCGGCCGACATAGTGGTTGCGGATGATGCCGAGTTCGAAGGGAATGCCCGCCGCCTGGCTGAAGCCGATTGCCGCCGGCGTGCCGGAATCCGGCACCGGTACGACGATATCGGCGTCGACTGGATTTTCCTGAGCCAGTTCCGCGCCGATGCGCTTGCGCACCTCATAGACATTGCGGCCCTCGACCGAGGAGTCGGGTCGGGCGAAATAGACATATTCGAAGATGCAGAAGCGGGTCTTCTGCGGTTCGAACGGGAACAGGCTCTCAATGCCCTTGGAGGTGACGACGACCATCTCGCCGGGCTTCAGGTCGCGCACGAAACGCGCGCCGATGATGTCGAGCGCACAGGTTTCGGAGGCCAGGATCCAGGCGCCGTCGAGATCGCCCAGCACCAGCGGGCGGATGCCGAGCGGATCGCGGCAGCCGATCATCTTCTTGGCCGTCATCGCCACCAGCGAGAAGGCGCCCTCGACCTGGCGCACCGCGTCGATGAAGCGCGAATTGAGGTCGCGCTCCTTGCTGGTCGCGACCAGATGCAAAAGCGTCTCTGTGTCGGAGGTGGAGGAGAAGATCGCGCCTTGCTTCTGCAGCGCGCGCTGCACCGTCATGGCGTTGGTGAGGTTGCCGTTATGGGCGACGGCAAAGCCGCCATCGGCCAATTCGGCGAAGAAGGGCTGGATGTTGCGCATGCCGGCGCCGCCGGTGGTCGCGTAGCGCGTGTGGCCGATGGCGCGGTTGCCTTGCAGGCTGTCGATGACGCGCTGCTTGGTGAAGGTGTCGCCGATCAGGCCGACATGGCGTTCGACATGGAACTGGGTGCCGTCATAGGAGACGATGCCGGCCGCTTCCTGACCTCGATGCTGCAGCGCATGCAGACCGAGTGTGACGATGGCCGCCGCGTCCTGCCGGCCAAAGATGCCGAACACGCCGCACTCGTCATGGAAATGATCGTCAGCCTCGGCGGAAAGCACGTCGTCTGCGTCTGCCATCTTAAGCTCCGCTAAAATCGCCATATAAGGCGGTCGCACGTCGAAAGCAACGCACTGCATGCGATCGTTCACATGGATCGATCGTCAGACGCCCCGTTCCGACCTCAGTTCGCCGGCGCTGGCGCCGGCTTGGCGGTGTTGTCAGCAGGACCGGCGTCGTTGTCGTCAGGAGCCGGCGCATTGGCGTCGTCGCCGCCGGCTGGTGCATCCGCCGCCGGTGCGTCGGGCGCGACGGGGGTCTCGGCGGCCGGCTGATTCGGATTGAGCTTCTTGAGGATGGCGTTTTCCGGGTCCTCTGGCAGCAGGCTCTCGAGCTTGGCGCCGATCTGTTCCAGCAGCGGCCGCGACTTGGCTTCCGTGACCCAAGCCGGGGCCTTGGCGCCGGCCAGCCAGTTGAAGAACAGCAGCGCGACAGCGACGACCAGGACGCCGCGCGCGGCGCCGTAAAGGAAGCCGAGCGTGCGGTCGAGGGCGCCGATGCGCGAATCGATGATCCAGTCAGCAAGCTTCATGGTGATGACCGAGACGACGATCAGCGCGATGATGAAGACCACGCCTGCGGCCGCCGCCATGGCGATCTTCTCATTGTCGATATAGGGCTTCAGGTAGGGCAGGACCGGTTTGTAGAAGAAGAAGGCCGCCGCCGCCGCCGCCGCCCAGGAGACGACCGAAAGCACCTCGCGCGAAAAGCCGCGAACCATGGCGAGCATCGCCGAGACCAGGGTGAAGCCGACGAGAATTCCGTCAAGCAGCGTAATCGGCATGTCTTTGGCCCCACTCCGATCTCTTGTTCACGACTCGACGAGCCGCGTCATTCTTCATCGTCGGCACGGCTGCGCCGTGAGCCGGCTATGCGCGCCACGAGGTCGGCAAGCTCGGTGGGCTGGAAAGCGCCGGCCCCAATCCCCCCAGCAAGTTCCTCGCTGCCCAAGGGCAGAACCGCGCTACCAAAACCCAGTTTTTCGGCTTCCTTGAGACGCTGCTGCGCATGCGCAACCGGCCTCACCGCGCCCGAAAGGCTGATTTCGCCGAAATAGACGCAATCGGCGGGGAGGGCAAGACCAGTGAGCGAGGAAACCAGTGCGGCTGCGACCGCGAGATCGGCCGCCGGCTCGCTGATGCGGTAGCCGCCGGCGACGTTGAGGTAGACGTCATGCTGCCCGAAACGCACACCGCAATGCGCCTCCAGCACTGCCAGGATCATCGACAGCCGCGCGCCGTCCCAGCCGACCACCGCCCGGCGCGGCGTGCCGAGCGAGGAGGCCGCGACCAGCGCCTGGATTTCGACCAGAACCGGCCTGGTGCCTTCCATGCCGGCGAAAACCGCTGCTCCCGGTGATTTCGCGTGCCGTTCGCCAAGGAAAAGCTCGGAGGGATTGGAGACCTCGCGCAGACCTTTGTCCGACATTTCGAAGACCCCGATCTCGTCGGTCGGTCCGAAGCGGTTCTTCACCGTGCGCAGGATACGGAAGTGGTGGCCGCCTTCGCCCTCGAAATAGAGCACGCCGTCGACCATGTGCTCGACCACGCGCGGACCGGCGATCTGGCCTTCCTTGGTGACATGGCCGACCAGCACGATCGCGGCACCCGTGGATTTCGCGTAGCGGATCATCGCCTGCGCGGCGGCGCGCACTTGTGTGACGGTGCCCGGCGCCGAATCGGCAAGGTCGGTCCACAGCGTCTGGATCGAATCGAGTATGACCAGATCGGGCCGCTTGCCGTCGGCGATCGTGGCAAGGATATCCTCGACATTGGTTTCGGCCGCGAGTTCCACCGGCGCCGATGCGACGCCGAGCCTCTGCGCACGCAGCCTGATCTGGGCAACTGCCTCTTCGCCCGAGACATAGACGATGCGATGGCCCTTGGAGGCAAGTGCGGCCGCGGCCTGGGTGAGCAGCGTCGATTTGCCGATACCGGGATCGCCGCCGACCAGAAGTGCAGAGCCCCGAACAAAACCGCCACCGGTGGCGCGGTCGAGTTCGCCGATACCTGAGATGATGCGCGGCGCGTCCTCGATATCGCCTGAAAGTGTGGTCAGCATCACCGCGCGGCCCTTGCGGGCGTTGCGCGTGTTGGCAGGACCCGAGCCGATGCCGCCAGATGTGCCTTCCTCGACCAGTGTGTTCCACTCGCCGCAGGCATCGCATTTGCCGGCCCAGCGCTGATGCACCGAACCGCAATTCTGGCAGATGAACTGGACGCGGGATTTGACCACGCTTTACCTTCCCGCCCTCTGGCGGGCGCCGCACGCGACAGCCAATCTCCCCCCGTGCGGGGGAGATGTCCGGCAGGACAGAGGGGGGCGCCGTAGGGCGCCGAGACCCGTTGCTATTGGTGAGATCGCTGGCAAGAGGCTACTCAAACCTTTCCGCGATGTGGTGCTCTTCCGCGAGATCGGAGAAGCGGGTGAATTCGCCGTGGAAGGCGAGCGTGACAGAGCCCGTCGGCCCATGGCGCTGCTTGGCCACGATCACCTCGGCCTTGCCGCGCATCTCGTTCATCTCGTTTTCCCACTTGACGTATTCCTCGGTGCCGAGCTTCGGCTCGCGGTTCTTGAGGTAATATTCCTCGCGATAGACGAAGATGACGACGTCGGCGTCCTGCTCGATCGAACCGGATTCGCGCAGGTCGGAGAGTTGCGGGCGCTTATCGTCGCGGCTTTCGACCTGACGCGACAGCTGCGACAGCGCGATGATCGGCACGGCCAGTTCCTTGGCCAGCGCCTTCAGGCCCGTGGTGATCTCGGTGATTTCCTGCACGCGGTTCTGCGAAGACTTGGCGGATGAGCCCTGCATCAGCTGAATATAGTCGATGACGATCAGGTCCAGGCCGCGCTGGCGCTTCAGACGACGCGCGCGGGCAGACAACTGGGCAATGGAAATACCGCCGGTCTGGTCGATGAACAGCGGGATCTTCTGCATGGTCTGCGAACAGGCGACCAGCTTTTCGAAGTCCATTTCGCTGATTTCGCCACGGCGGATCTTGGAGGACGAAATTTCCGTCTGTTCGGAAATGATGCGGGTTGCCAGCTGTTCGGACGACATTTCGAGCGAGAAAAAACCGACCACGCCGCCATTGGCCGCCTTGAATGAGCCATCGGCCTGCTGCGCCGGCTCATACATCTCGGCAATGTTGAAGGCGATGTTGGTGGCGAGCGATGTCTTGCCCATGCCCGGACGGCCGGCGATGATGATCAGATCGGACGACTGCAGGCCGCCCATGCGGCGGTCGAGATCGCGCATGCCGGTGGCGAGGCCCGACAGACCGCCGTCACGCATATAGGCGGCGTTGGCCATGTCGACCGCGGTCTTGACCGCGTCGGTGAAGCTCTCGAAGCCGCCGTCATAGCGCCCTGTCTCGGCCAGCTCGAACAGGCGGCGCTCCGCGTCCTCGATCTGTTCGGAAGGCGACATGTCGACAGGGGCGTCATAAGCGATGTTGACCATGTCCTCGCCGACGGTGATCAACGCCCGGCGGGTCGCCAGATCATAAATGGCGCGGCCGTAGTCGGTGGCGTTGACGACGGTGACGGCTTCCACCGCCAGGCGCACCACATACTGCGCCACCGTCATGTCGCCGACCTTTTCGTCGGCGGGCAGGAAGGTCTTCAGCGTGATCGGCGTCGCCGCCTTGCCCATGCGGATCAACTCGGCCGCGACATCGAAGATCTTGCGGTGCAGGGGTTCGTAGAAATGGCCGGACTTCAGGAAGTCGGACACCCGGTAGAAGGCATCGTTATTGACAAGTATAGCGCCAAGCAGCGCCTGCTCGGCCTCGATGTTGTTGGGCGATTCGCGATAGAGCGGTTGCTCTGCCACGCCGAATTTTCGTGCTGCCTCTGCCATGATGTCCCCGATTTCGATCCCCGTCTGTCGATATCAGAACTGGACAAGTCAGTGCTGACTTATCTGCAACAGCCCGTGAAGAAGCGGCTTTGGTGCTCGCGATTCACAGCCAAAATTTTTCCGTGGAAAGAATCGCAATTGACTCGAATCGAGAGTTGGGAACTTAGCGTTTCTCGCATGAGAACAAAACAGGAAAGTGAGCGCTGGTGACACCGGATTGCGAGGCTGGTCGCGTCTCTTACATCCTCATGCCAGTGCATCGCCCCAATCCGCCCGCCGCGCCACCTTGAACGCGTCACCGTCGCGCTTGGTGAAGAGCCTTTCGCCGGCGCTGCCGTTTGCCTCGCAAAGCTTGAGCCCAACCTTGCCGGAACCGGATTTCGGCGGCGCGATGACCCGCGCGGCGCTGAAGGCAGCCGGCTGGCGCGAAGCGGCAACATAGATGAATTTCTCATCTTCCCACGGTACTTCCGCCTCTTTGGCCAGGCGGTGCAGGCGCGAGCGGGCTACGCGGCGGGAAAAGTGGCACCAGTCCGGCGGGTTGAGCGGGCAGGGCGCCTCGTGCGGACAGGGCGCCAGCACATGCGCGCCGGCCGCGATCAATTGTGCGCGTACAGCTAGAATGCGCAGCCAGCCCGCCGGCGTGCCCGGCTCGACGATCAACAGCGTGTCCTTGGTGAGTTGCCATAGCCGGTCGACCATTTTGGGCAGGGACGCCGGCGCGATCTCGTCCAGCACATAGGCGCATGTGACGAGGTCGGCGGATTGGAGGTCGGCAATGTCCGTCGTGACATCGCCGGCCCGCCAGACGGTCCGGGCCGTGATCGCATCGGCGGCAAGCGTCTCACCGACCTTGCGCACCGCGGCACTCGCCTCAAGCAGCGTGGCCAGTTCCAGTTCAGGCCAGAGATCACTGGTGGCCCAAAGCACGGTGCCGGGACCGGCGCCGACGTCGAGCAACGTCGCGGGTGCGAAATCCGGCCGGGCTTCGGCGAGCGCATCGAGGCTGGCGCGGACCGCGGCGTAGGTCGCCGGCATGCGCGTCGTCAGATAGGCCTTGACCGCCATGTCCTGCGCCATATGCAGGCGACCGTCGCGCAATTCGGCGCGGTAGCGGTCGGACAGGGTTTTCGCCGCCTGCTTCAGGTCCGGCAGCGGCACCTTTTCCAAAAGGCGATCGACAGCCTGTCGAAGAGCGGCCGGCAGCTCCACGGCCTATGCCCCCCTGGGTGCAAGCAGGATAATCGAGGCGCCGGCCATGCAGAGCGCCGCGCCGGCAAGGTCCCAGCGATCGGGCCGCACGCCATCGGCCAGCCACAACCAGGCGAGCGAGGCAGCGATGTAGATACCGCCATAAGCGGCATAGGCGCGGCCGGCTGCATTGGTGTCGACCAACGCCAGAAGCCAGGCGAACACAATCAGAGAGGCAAAGCCAGGCAGCAGCCAGAGCGGCGACTTCTCCAGCCGCCACCACGCCCACACCGAAAAGCAGCCGGCGATCTCGGCAAGCGCCGCGGCTGTGTAGAGGAGATAGGTCATAAAAAAGGCCTCGCGACGATCACGAGGCCTTTTTCGGGGCAGGAGCCTATAATGGCAAGCGCCAATAATGCGTCCTGTCAGCGCTGTTCCTATTCCGCCACCTTGCGTCGGCGGGCGGGCTTGGCGGACTTCTCGACAGGAGCCGCCTCGCGGCGGCCCATGTCGCGCAACTCCAGCGCCTTCTCGCATTTGGCCATATAGTCGCGCGTCATCGGCAGCGTGTCGTTCTTCTTGGTGATCTGGAACTGGAAAATCACCAAGTCCTGCCAACGGAAGGCAGCTTCCGAGGCAGCCAGATAGAACTCCCACATGCGGCAGAAGCGTTCGTCATAGATCGCCTTTGCCTTGTCGCGGTTGGCGGCGAAGCGCTGGCCCCAATGCTTCAGCGTGTCGGCATAATGGAGCCGCAGGATTTCGACGTCGGTGACCACGAGGCCGGACTTCTCGATCGCCGGCAGCACCTCGGACATTGCCGGGATGTAGCCGCCCGGGAAAATATACTTGCGGATGAAGGCGCTGGTCGCCCACGGCACGCCGGAGCGGCCGATCGTGTGCAAAAGCATGACGCCATCAGGCTTCAGCAATGTTGCCGCCTTGTCGAAGAAGGTGCGGTAATGGTTGACCCCGACATGCTCGAACATGCCGACCGAGACAATGCGGTCGAAGCGTTCGTTGAGCTCGCGATAGTCCTTCAGCTCGAAATGGACGTGGTTTTCCAGCCCTTGCGCATGGGCCCGGTCGGTGGCGACGCCATGCTGTTCCGTCGACAGCGTCACGCCCTGCACGTCGACATCGAAGGCCTTGGCCAGATAGAGGCCGAGCCCGCCCCAGCCGGAGCCGATGTCGAGCACCGTCTGGCCGGCCTTCAGCCTGAGCTTGGCGGCGATATGACGTTTCTTGGCGGCCTGCGCCTCGTCGAGCGTCATGTCCGGCTGCTCGAAATAGGCACAGGAATACTGCATGTCCTCATCGAGGAAGAGCCGGTAAAGCTCGCCCGACAGATCGTAGTGGCGCTGCACGTTGCGGCGCGAGCGCGCGGCGGTGTTGATCTGCTGCAGGCGGCGGAAGGCGTGGCGCAGGCCCTCTATGGCTTTCGACCATGTCGCGTCGATGCCGCCGCTGCCCATGTTCTGGAAGGCAATGCGCATCAGTCCGAGCACGCCGCCTTCGAGAATGTCCAGCTCGCCGTCCATGTAGGATTCAGGCACCGCCAGCATCGGATCGAAGGTGATGGCGCGCTCGGCATGCCTGGTCTTGATGTGCATGTGCACCGGCTCGCCGCTGCCGTCGCCGAAGATGAACGTCGTGCCCTTCGGCCCGGTTACCTTGAGGCTGCCCGTGCGCACCAGGCGGTCGAGAACGCGCTTCAACAGAATATTCATGGTCCGGTGTCCCCTCACGGTCAGACAGGCTGTCCTACTCTGCATCAATATATAGGGTTTCGAAAAGTTCCTTTTGGCACAAAAATGCCCGGGCGAGAGGCCCGGGCATTGGTCCAGAAATGACTGGAAATCGACAGCACGATCGGAGCGCCGGTCCGGCGCTCGGAGCGTATGTGATCAGGCGTTTTCTTCGCCGCCTTCGAACTCGGCATTCGGATCGAAGAAGTTTTCCGGCCGCGCATTGTCGTTGATGTCGTCGCCATAAATGGCTTCGGCGGTGGTCAGCGTCTCGCCCTTGGCCTGGCGCTCGGCTTCGTCAGCCGTGCGGGCGATGTTGAGCGTGATGGTGACTTCGACTTCCGGATGCAGCGCGATCGCCACATTGGTGACGCCGATGGTCTTGATTGGCTGGTTGAGCTGGATCTGGTTGCGGTTGACCGTGAAGCCTTCCGCGGTCAGCAGGTCGGCGATGTCGCGCGTCGACACCGAACCGTAGAGCTGACCGGTCTCACCGGCCGAGCGAACGGCGATGAAGCTCTTGCCGTCCAGCTTTTCGGCAACCTCTGCGGCTTCCGACTTGCGCTCGAGGTTGCGGGCTTCGAGCTGGGCGCGCTGGCCTTCGAACTTCTTCTTGTTGGCTTCGTTGGCGCGCAACGCCTTGCCCTGCGGCAGCAGGAAGTTGCGGGCGAAACCGTCCTTGACCTTGACGGTATCGCCCATCTGGCCGAGGCGGGAGACGCGTTCGAGAAGGATGACGTCCATGATTATGTTCCTTTTGGTTGGGCGTCCGTCCACAAGGCCGACGCCGAATTCTTTGGAACAGGTCAGGAAGCAAAAGGGCGTTGCCGCCGGTGTCGCTGTCCTGCCTGTCGCGGCAGTTAGAGGGTTTTGACCTCAACTCGGGATTTGGCGCTAACCGGTCATGCCCGTCATGGCCGGTGACAGGAACGGGCGGCGAACCGCCCGTTCGGAAGAATTAGCGAACCACGTAGGGCAGCAGGCCGAGGAAACGGGCGCGCTTGATCGCCTTGGCGAGCTCGCGCTGCTTCTTCTGGCTGACCGCGGTGATGCGCGACGGCACGATCTTGCCGCGCTCGGAAATGTAGCGCTGCAAAAGACGCACGTCCTTGTAGTCGATCTTCGGGGCGTTGGCGCCGGAGAACGGGCAGGTCTTGCGGCGGCGATGGAAAGGGCGCCGGGTCGGGATCTGGTTGATGTCGACCATTATTCTGCACCCCCTTCAAAACCTTCGCGTGGACGGCGCGGACCACGGTCGCCGCCTTCGCGATCGCCGAACGAACGCGGGCCACGATCGCCGCGGTCGCCGAAGCTGCGGGCCGGCCGATCGCCACGGTCGCGATCGCCGAAGCCACCGCGCTCGGAGCGCTCTTCGCGCTTCTGCATCATGGCCGAAGGGCCTTCCTCATGCGCCTCGACCTTGATGGTCAGGAAGCGCAGCACGTCCTCGGACAGACCCATCTGGCGCTCCATCTCGTTGAGCGCTGCCGGCGGGCAGGTGAGGTCCATCAGCGTGTAGTATGCCTTCCGGTTCTTGTTGACCCGGTAGGTGAGGGACTTCAGTCCCCAGTTCTCGACCCGGCCGACGGACCCGCCATTCGCTGAGATGACGCCCTTGTACTGTTCGACAAGCGCATCGACCTGCTGCTGCGAGAGGTCCTGCCGGGCAAGAAACACATGTTCGTAAAGAGCCATTATGTCTTGGTGCCTTTCTTCGTTTCTCTCCCGGTTCCCGGCGGCAAAAGCCTCTGCAACTTCTCTGACCCGCATGTGCCTCGAAAGGCGCGGGGAAGAAAGGAGCATGACGAGACGGTCGAGAGCGGAGACACGGGAGGCGGAAACGCTTCTGGCTTCACACGAAGGTTCTCGAAAAAACCTCCGGCCCTCCGTTCAGCCCCCAGCTGGGACCGGCAGATTGGCGGCGTCTATAAAGCAATCCGCTGATAAAGCAAGGCCAAGCGGCATCCCTGATGTCGCAGGCCGCAGGAACCCACGTGGCAGCGCCCGGCAAGGCCGGCGATTTTCCCGGCAACCGGCCCTTAACCGCAATGTCAGGTCGCACAGGGTCGAGCCCGTCGTCAACGGTCGCTAACCGCACCCATTACAGCGCCTCCGCCTCGAATCCCAGCGACTATTATGCCATCAATGATCCGGCCAAGCTGCCGAACGTGTTTCTGCAGATCGCCAACAAATTTTCGAAGCTGCAATTGACGAACTGAGCAGCTGATCCGAGGGCGGGCGGCAGGGGAAATTAAGCGCCCGCCGATCGGCTCAACTCGTATGGGCGACGATCTTGTCGACCGTCTCGGGGAAGAAGTCGGGCGCGGCATGGCGCTTGCCGAACATCATGTCGTACTGGATCAGCCGGAAGTCGCTGATCGCCGGGTCAATCTCTTTCTGACGCGACCAGTCTGGCGTGGCCGCCCCGGCCGGCGTGAGCAGCAGGTTGCGGTCGACGACACGATAGCGCTCCCGCATCTCGCCAAGGAAGCCGGTGTAGTAAGGGTGGGTGATGCCGGCGGCGGTGAGGATATGATAGGGCAGGAACGCGGGGCTGACCGTGCCCAGATTCTCGACCGGGCCGGAGCGGTTCGACCAGATGATCAGCGGTGTCGCGTGATGTTCGAGGGCGGCCTCCGGCGTTGGTTCCTTGCGCGGCGCGACGTTGTCCTTCAGGAAGCCGGTCTCGACATAGACCGGTCCGAGCGGCGGCAGGTGGTCACCGAAAAAGGCGACAATCGTCGGCCGCTCGCGCCTCTTGGCCCATTCGATCAGCCGTTCAAGGCCGCGGTCCGCGTCGGCTGAACCTTCGGCGTAGGAGAGCAGCGAGTCGCGCGCCCACTGGCTGATCGGCGCTTGCACCGAATGGGTCGGATTCGAATAACGGTTCGGTTCATAGGGGCCGTGGTTCTGCAGACTGACGGCGAAGAAGAACACCGGGTCCTCGCTGGCGTCCGCTTCGCGTATGATCTCGTCGGTCATCGCCGCGTCGGATGCCAGCGGTCCGCGCTTTTCCATGGGCGGCAGCGTCTCTTCCGATTTGAAGTCGTTGAAACCGAAATCGGCATAGACCGCGCCGCGGTTCCAGAACCAGTTCGTGCCTGGATGGATGGCGCGTGCCCTATAGCCTTGGCTCTTCAGGAAGGTCGCCATCGACGGCGTCGGGGTGCGGACATATTGCTGGTAGGGGATGCTGCCGGCCGGCAGGAAAGCATTGGAAAAGCCGGTCAGCGCTTCGAATTCGATGTTGGCGGTCATGCCGCCGAATTCGGGCGAGAACATCGAGCCCGAGCGGAGCGCCCGCACATTGGGCATCGGATCGGGAGTGATGGTGACTCCGGGCAGCTTGGTTGGATCCCAGAAGGATTCGCTCATGACGATGATGATGTCCGGCTTCTGGGCCGGCACCGAGGCGGTCACCTCGGGCCGCTCGATCGCCGCGATCGCCTTGTCGGAATAGCCCGGCGGTGCCGAGACATGCGCCATCGGCACGTTGAGCGCGAAGGCGAGCGCGAAGCCGTTGGAGGCGTAGTTTTCCTTCTGGTCCCACATGATCGGGATGATCTGCAGCCGGTCCCTGGTCCACGAGAAGGTGGCGTAATCCATGATCGAGACGAAGAAGGCGAGCAGCGGCACCGCCAGCGTCAGCCGGGCAAGGCGGCCTTTGCGGCTGAGGGCCGGAACCTTGCGGCGCCATAGCCGCCAGCCGTAGACGAGCAGGGACAGGCCGGCGACGATGCCCGCGACCATGGCCAGCGCTGTCATTGGCCGCTCGCGCACCAAGAGCGGCAGCAGGGCGAAGATCTGGCGGGCGTAGAGGAAATCCGTCGGGTAGAGCGGATCGCCGAGATAATGCGACTTCTGGTGGCCGACAAAGGCCAGCGACAAGGTCAGCGGCGCGACGATCATCAGGCTCTGATGGCTGCGGCCGAGCACCGCGTCGAGACCGATCAGGACCAGCGCGAAGACGACGATAGTTGTCCAGCCCGGCTTGAACGGCTGCAGGAAGAAGAAAACGGTGCCGGCGACATCGCCGCGCACGATCAGTTCGATGGCGAACACCAAGACGGCCGAGATCGCCAGGCTGATCAGCCCGTAGCGGACAACAGGCCATCTACGGCCCGGCAGATAGCCGGTGGACGGATCGTCTTCCAGGAACTGCGGCGCCGCGTTGCCGGCACGTTTGAAACTCTTTGCCACTTCAACTTCCCGCCCAAAGACAACCCACGTCATTCGATTGTCATATAATTGTCACGCAAAGCTAGCGCCTGTGGCGGAAATAAGAAGAGCCAGCGAACGATTCGTGAGCGGTTTTCATCAGGTGTGATCGCCAAAAAGCCTTTCGGAACAGGCACTCGCGCGGGGATGGGCCCATTGGCATGGGCTGAAGTGGCTTGACTTGGCGGCCTGCCTTGCGTCACAGGCAGGGAAAATTCGTAGTATCAGGCAAGCAAAACCAGTCAGGGGAGCCCTCGCATGGCCGTTGCATTCACCTTTCCGGGACAGGGTAGCCAGGCTGTCGGCATGGGCAAGGATCTTGCCGATGCCTTTCCCGAGGCACGCAGGATTTTCCAGGAAGTCGATGACGCGCTCGGCGAAAACCTGTCGAAGCTGATCTGGGAAGGGCCCGAAGAGACGCTGACGCTGACGGCCAACGCGCAGCCGGCGCTGATGGCGGTGTCGCTTGCCGCCATCAGGGCGCTGGAATCGCGCGGCTTCTCGCTGAAGGACAAGGTCGCTTATGTCGCCGGCCATTCGCTGGGCGAATATTCGGCACTCGCCGCCGCCGGCTTCGTTTCCGTTGCCGATGCCGCCCGCCTGCTGCGCATCCGCGGCAACGCCATGCAGGCAGCGGTGCCGGCCGGCGAGGGCGCCATGGCGGCGATCATCGGGTTGGAGCAGGCCGATGTCGAAGCCGCCTGTGCTGAGGCCGCCCTTGGGGCCGGCAAGGGGGCCGTCTGCCAGGTGGCGAACGACAATGGCGGCGGCCAACTGGTCATATCAGGGGCGAAGGCGGCGGTTGAACTGGCAGCGAAACTGTGCACCGAAAAAGGCGCCAAACGGGCGCTGATGCTGCAGGTTTCGGCGCCCTTCCATTCCGCGCTGATGACGCCAGCCGCCAATGTCATGCGCGAGGCACTTGCCGGCGTGACAAAGACCGCGCCAATCGTTCCCGTGGTGTCCAACGTATCGGTGCAGCCGTCGACAGATCCCGACGGGATCGCCGGGCGGCTGGTCGAGCAGGTGACCGGTCGCGTCCGCTGGCGCGAAACGGTGGAGTGGTTCGGCGCCAACGGCGTCACCACGCTTTACGAGATCGGTGCCGGCAAGGTGCTTTCAGGACTGGCTCGTCGCATCAACCGCGACATCGCCACCGCCTCCGTGGGTTCCGCAGCCGAGGTCGAGGCGGCTATGGCTGCGCTGTGACTTGAATTCTTCGCCGCCGACATCTTCTTTGACGAGTTTTTGGAGATATCGGATTGGGAATTACCGCGTAATCTGCGACGTAAAGGACAAGCGGCTGGTCATTCTGGTGGTAACGATTGGCCATCGGGGTGATGTTTATCGATAACCGTCCGTACGATTTGAGAAGAGGACAAGAGATGTTCGAACTGACCGGCCGCAAGGCGCTTGTCACCGGCGCATCGGGGGGCATCGGCGAGGCGATCGCCAGGGTGTTGCATGCGCAAGGCGCGACCGTTGGCCTGCACGGCACGCGCGTTGAGAAACTGGAGACGCTGGCCTCCGAACTGGGCGACCGGGTCAAGCTGTTCCCGGCCAACCTGTCGAACCGTGACGAGGTCAAGGCACTCGGCCAGAAGGCGGAGGCCGATCTTGAGGGCGTCGACATTCTGGTCAACAATGCCGGCATCACCAAGGACGGCCTGTTCGTGCGCATGTCGGACGCCGACTGGGATACGGTGCTGGAGGTCAATCTCACCGCCGTTTTCCGGCTGACCCGTGAACTCACTCACCCGATGATGCGCCGCCGCCATGGCCGTATCATCAACATCACTTCGGTGGTCGGGGTGACCGGCAATCCCGGCCAGGCGAATTACTGCGCCTCCAAGGCCGGCATGATCGGCTTGTCCAAATCGCTGGCGCAGGAGATCGCCACCCGCAACATCACGGTCAACTGCGTCGCGCCGGGCTTCATCGAATCGGCGATGACCGACAAGCTCAACGACAAGCAGAAGGAGGCGATCATGGCGGCGATCCCCACCAAGCGCATGGGCACCAGTGCCGAAGTGGCGTCCGCCGTTGCTTATCTGGCTTCGAACGAGGCCGCCTACGTAACCGGGCAGACCATACATGTGAATGGCGGTATGGCGATGATCTGAGCGAGGCCCGACAGCAACGCCGACGGGCTGTGAAAACCCACCATTTCGGCTTGGACCTCGGCTATTTTTCGTGTAATGCGGCCCGCAACCCGGCGGTTCGGGCAAAAACCGGTCCGTGGCCGTTGCGTTTCCGGCAGGACCATCTTTCAGCTTGATTAGCGGCATTCCGCCCGCTAACGAAGACAGACAAACAATAGACGAGGATGCCCCAAATGAGTGACACCGCAGAGCGCGTCAAGAAGATCGTCATCGAGCACCTTGGCGTCGATGCCGACAAAGTGACGGAGCAGGCGAGCTTCATCGATGATCTGGGCGCTGACAGCCTCGACACGGTTGAACTCGTCATGGCGTTTGAAGAAGAATTCGGCGTCGAGATCCCCGATGACGCGGCCGAGACCATCCTGACGGTCGGCGATGCGGTGAAGTACATCGACAAGGCTTCGGCCTGACGCTTTTCGCAGTCGTCACCGGGAGGACCTGCGATGAGGCGTGTCGTCGTCACGGGCCTTGGCCTGGTTTCGCCGTTCGGTATGGGCTTCGAGCACGGCTGGAAGGAACTGCTGACCGGCCGCAGCGCTGCCAAGCGCGTCACCGAGTTCGAGGTGGACGATCTTGCCTGCAAGATCGCCCACGTCATTCCGCGCGGCGACGGCTCCAACGGCACGCTCAATCCCGAAGCCATTCTTGAGCCGAAGGAACTTCGCAAGATCGGCGACTTCATCCTGTACGGGATCGCGGCCGCCGATGAAGCGCTGAAGGATTCCGGCTGGCAGCCTTCAACCGAGGAGGAGCGTTGCGCCACCGGTGTGCTGATCGGCTCCGGTATCGGCGGTCTTGAGGGCATCGCCGAGAACGCGATCATCCTCAAGGAACGCGGCCCGCGTCGCATCAGCCCGTTCTTCATTCCCGGAAACATCATCAATCTCGTGTCGGGCCAGGTTTCGATCCGGCACGGGTTGAAAGGCCCCAACCACGCTGTCGTCACCGCTTGCTCGACCGGCGCGCACGCCATTGGCGACGCCGCCCGGCTGATCATCTTCGGCGATGCCGACATCATGCTGGCTGGCGGCGCCGAATCGCCGGTGACCCGGCTGTCGCTCGCCGGCTTCGCCGCATGCCGGGCGCTGTCGACCGAGCGCAACGATACCCCGCAAACGGCCTCGCGGCCCTATGACCGCGACCGTGACGGCTTCGTCATGGGCGAGGGCGCCGGCGTCCTCGTGCTGGAGGAGCTTGAGCATGCCAAGGCGCGCGGCGCCAAGATCTATGCCGAGGTGACCGGCTACGGCCTGACCGGCGACGCCTATCACATCACCGCACCGGCTGAAGATGGCGATGGCGCTTTCCGTTGCATGACGGCGGCGTTGAACCGGGCAAAGCTTACGCCGGCCGATGTCGACTACATCAATGCGCACGGCACCTCGACCATGGCCGATACGATCGAACTCGGCGCCGTCGAGCGGCTGGTCGGCGATGCGGCGTCGAAGATTTCGATGTCGTCGACCAAGTCGTCGATCGGCCATTTGCTGGGAGCGGCAGGCGCGGCCGAAGCGATCTTTTCGATCCTCGCCATCCGCGACAATATCGCACCGGCGACCATCAACCTCGACAATCCAGAACGCGAAACGGCGATCGACCTGGTGCCGAACAAGCCACGCGCCCGCCAGATCGACGTGGCACTGTCCAATTCCTTCGGCTTCGGTGGCACCAACGCCTCGCTCGTCTTCCAGCGGTATAATGGCTGACGGTCCGGTTACCGGGCAATGCTTTGGCGTGTCGTCAATTTTGCCATATTCGCCCCTACTCTGCCGCAGGGGATTCGTTGAGAGATCGAACGGTAGGGCGACATGAACACTAATCCGTCGGGCAACGGAGAATTCGGGCAAAGGCCGGCGAACACCGGGCCGATCGTGCCGAAGACGGCCAGCGAAGCCTTGCGGCCGGAAGCCGGAACACCGCCGCCGAAACGCTCGCGTGCTTCGCGCAGCCAGGTCGTCGTGTTCATGAACTTCGTCATCTCGGCGGTGATGCTGATCGTTCTGGCGGCGGGCGTGGCCCTCTATTTCGGCAAGCAGGAGTTTACCGAACCCGGCCCATCCGCCAATGGCGACACTTTCCTCGTCAAGCCCAGCACCGGCGTCCAGGACATTGCCGACCAGCTCGAGCGCCGCGGATTGATCAGCGACGCCCGCGTATTCCGCCTCGGGGTGCGTGCCTTCGGCAACGATTCCGCGCTCAAGGCCGGTGAGTACGAGATCAAGCCCAGGGCATCCATGCGCGACATCATGGAACTGCTGAAGAGCGGCAAGTCGGTGATGTATTCGCTGACTATTCCCGAGGGGCTGACGGTCGAGCAGGCCTTGCAGCGCATCGCCGACGAACCGGCTTTGAGCGGCGATATGCCGGCGAAGACACCCCCTGAAGGCAGCCTTGCCACCGACACGCTGCGCTTCACACGTGGCGCAACGCGTCAGCAGATGGTCGACAAGCTGCTCGCCGATCAGAAGAAACTGGTCGATGAGGTGTGGCAGCGGCGCGCGCCGGATCTGCCCCTGGCCAGCGTCGAGGACTTTGTCACCTTGGCCTCGATCGTCGAGAAGGAAACCGGCAAGGGCGACGAACGCTCGCGCGTGGCCGCCGTCTTCCTGAACCGGTTGGCCAAGGGCATGCGCCTGCAGTCCGATCCGACCATCATCTACGGTCTGTTTGGCGGCAAGGGCAAGCCGGCGGATCGCCCGATCTATCAGTCCGACATCCAGAAGCAGACGCCTTACAACACCTATGTGATCAGCGGCTTGCCGCCGACGCCCATCGCCAATCCAGGCCGCGCGGCCCTCGAGGCCGTGGCCAACCCGTCGAAGACCGACGATCTCTATTTCGTCGCCGACGGCACGGGCGGTCACGTCTTTGCCTCGACGCTGAACGAGCATAATGAAAACGTCGCCCGCTATCGCGCGCTGCAGAAGAAGCAGGCCGATGAGGCAGCCAAGGCCGCTGCTGCCGCCGGTGCCAGCGGCAGTGCCGACAAGCCTGCTGACGACAAGCCAGCTGACGAGAAGCCAGCTGACGAGAAGCCAGCTGACGAGAAGCCTGCCATTGACAGCGGCATCGATGGCGACAATGGCGATGCTGGCGGTGATGCGGGCGCGGCCCAGTAAGGCGAAGAAAAGCGTTGCCTGGAAGGCGGCGGCCTGACATTTGAAGGAACGCCAGGCGTCTAATTTCGACGTATTCGCGGAATGGTCATTTTAAGTTAAGCCGCACTCGTCCCTCCGGAAAACCGGTTTCGGGGTGAGGCGCCAGGGATGTGCAGGCGACATGAATTTGCAGAGCATGACCGGTTTTGCGCGCGCCGTCGCCGAGCATGACGGCACCTCCATTGCCTGGGAAGTCAAATCCGTCAACGGCAAGAGCGTCGAGGTGCGATTGCGGCTGCCTCAGGGGTTCGAGCGGTTGGAGCCTGTGCTTCGGCAAACGCTGCAGAAGCGTTTCGCGCGCGGCAACTTCCAGGCGACGTTGACCATCGGCCGTGCCGCCGGCGCGCAGGCGCAACCAGTCGTCAACGAGGTGTTTTTGAAAGATCTCGCCGGCCTGGCCAAGCGATTGCAGGAACAGTTCGGCGTCGCGCCCGCAACGGCTGACGGTTTGCTGTCGCTGCGTGGTGTGCTCGACGTTCCCGAAACCATCGAAACCGACGAGGCGCGGGCCGCGCTCGACACCGCCATCATGGCCGCGCTCGACGTGGCGCTGAACGGCCTGGAACAGGCCCGGCAGGGCGAAGGTGCCGCATTGGCCCTGCTTTTGTCCGGTCATATCGACGTCATCGAGACACTGACCCTGCGCGCGGAAGCGGATCCGTCGCGCGATACGGCGGCGATCCGCGAACACATCGCCGAGCAGGTCAGGCTGTTGATGGATGCATCCGCCAATCTGGATGCAAGCCGATTGCACATGGAGGCGGCGTTTCTTGCCACCAAGGCCGATATTCGCGAGGAGATCGACCGGCTGAAAACGCATGTCGCGTCTGGCCGGGCCTTACTCGAGGGCGGCGGCGCCGTTGGCCGCAAGCTCGATTTTCTGGCACAGGAATTTAACCGCGAATCGAATACGCTGTGTTCGAAGTCGAATGCCGCCGCCGTCACCGCGATCGGACTGGAACTGAAGGCGGTCGTCGACCAGTTTCGCGAACAGGTCCAGAATCTGGAGTAGCCGATGGTTGCCAAGGAACCGATGGTTGCCAGGGATTTGGGGTCCCGCATCCGCCGCCGGGGGTTGATGCTCGTCCTGTCGTCACCATCGGGTGCCGGCAAGTCGACGATCGCTCGCAACCTTCTGGAGAGCGATTCCAGCCTCGAACTGTCAGTCTCGGTCACCACAAGGCCTCGCCGCGGCTCGGAAATCGAGGGCGTTCACTACCATTTCCGCACGATGCGCGAATTCGAGCGGCTGCGTGATTCCGACGCGCTGCTCGAATGGGCCGAGGTGCATGGCAATTGCTATGCGACGCCGCGCGAACCTGCCGAATTGGCGCTGGCGCAGGGACGCGACATGCTGTTCGACATCGACTGGCAGGGCGCCCAGCAGCTCAAGGAGAAGATGCGCGCCGACATCGTCTCGATCTTCATTCTGCCTCCGTCGATGAAGGAATTGAAGGCGCGGCTGAAGCGCCGCGCTGAGGATCAGGAAGCGGTGATCGAGACGCGGCTGAAGAACGCCCGCAACGAGATCGAGCACTGGAAGGAATATGACTTCGTCATCGTCAACGACGATCTAGACCGTGCTTTCGCCGAAGTGCGCGGCATCGTCGTGGCAGAGCGGCTGCGCCGCGACCGCCGGCCAGGTCTTTTCGATTTCGTGTCGGGCTTGCTGGACGAGAAGACGGATTGACCGCTTTTTCCTTCTCCCGGATAGCCCTGCGTGAGCGGCGAGAAGAGAGCTACACCGCATTGGTCAGCCGCAAGAACTCCTCGACGCTAAGCGTTTCGGCGCGTCGTGTCGGGTCGATCCCCACTCGTTCGAGCAAGGCCTCGCCGCCGAGGCTTTTCACGCTCTGCCGTAGCATTTTTCGGCGTTGGCCGAAGGCGGCTTCCGTGACCCGAGCGAGTTTCTTCACATCGCCGGGCAGGGGTGTCGCGCGGGGCTCGAGATGCACCACCGAAGAGGTGACCTTGGGCGGTGGCGTGAAGGCCTGAGGCGGCACGTCGAAGGCGATCCTGGCCTGCGTGCGCCAGCCAGCGAGCACACCCAGCCTGCCATAGGCGTCGCTGTCGGGCGCTGCGACGATACGCTGGGCGACCTCGCGCTGGAACATCAATGTCATCGAGGCGTAAAAGGGCGGCCAGTCCGTGACCGTCAGCCATCGGACCAGCAGTTCCGTGCCGATGTTGTAGGGCAGATTGGCCACGATCCGCACCTGCCTACTATCTCCAGCCGCCGCGGCGAGGGCGGCGAAGTCGGTCTTCAGCGCGTCGCCCGAAATCACCTCCAGCCGGCCGGGGTAATGAGCCGAGACTTCGGCAAGCGCTGCCAGGCAGCGTTCGTCGCGCTCTATGGCGACGACCCGGCGGGCGCCGTTGGAAAGCAGCGCTCGCGTCAGCCCTCCGGGCCCGGGCCCGACCTCGATCACCGTGGCATTTGTCAGGTCGCCGGCGCTGCGCGCGATCTTGCCTGTCAAATTGAGGTCGAGCAGGAAGTTCTGCCCAAGCGCCTTTTTCGCCTGCAGTCCATGACGCTCGATGACGTCGCGCAGCGGCGGCAGCCCATCGATGCTCATGCGGCCGCCGCCCTTGCGTCGGTGTCGGCGAGTTTTCTGGCGAGCTTCAGCGCCGCGATCAGGCTGTCGGGCCGCGCAATGCCCTTGCCGGCGATGTCGAAGGCGGTGCCGTGGTCGGGCGAGGTGCGGATGAAGGGCAGCCCCAGCGTGACGTTGACCGCCTCGTCGAAGGCCAGCGCCTTGGCCGGGATCAAGGCCTGATCGTGATACATGCAAAGCGCCGCGTCGTAGCCCGCCCGCGCCCGGGCATGGAACAGCGTGTCGGCGGGCAGGGGGCCGAAAGCATCGATGCCTTCGGCGCGCAGGATGTCGACCGCCGGGCGCACGATGTGCTCGTCTTCCGTGCCCATCGAGCCGCCTTCGCCGGCATGCGGATTGAGGCCGGCAATGGCGAGCCGCGGCCTGGCGATGCCGAAGCGGCTGGCAAGGTCGGCCGCGGTGATGCGCGCGGTCGCGACGATCAATTCGGTGCTCAGGACCTTCGGCACCTCGGCCAGGGCGATGTGGATGGTGACGGGAACCGTGCGCAGGTCGGGGCCTGCCAGCATCATTACCGGCATCGCCTCGACGCCGCTGTGCCGAGCCGCGAGATGCGCCAAATATTCGGTGTGGCCGGGAAAAAGGAAGCCCGCATCATAGAGCGGCTTCTTGGCAATCGGGCAGGTCACGACCGCGGCGGCCTCACCGGCAAGGCAGGCGGCGACCGCTCGGTCGATCGCTTCGACGGTGCCGGCCGCATTGGCCGGGTCCGGCCGGCCGGGGCTGTCGATGAAGCGCGCCGTCAGCGGAACGATGGGCAAGGCGTGGCCAAAGACCTCGATCGCCTGCACCGGCGTCACCTCCTCGACGGGCAGCAAAACGCCAAGGTGGCGCGCGCGCGCGGCGACCACAGCCGGGTCGGCCAGCAGATAGAACGGGGGCAAGCCGACAGCGTCACGCGCAAGGAAGGCGGCGATGGCTATTTCAGGGCCGATACCGGATGGGTCGCCGACACTCAACGCCAGCGCGGTCATCGCGCTACTCACGTCAGCGCTTGACGATGCGGGCTTTGGCCTTCAGTTCGTCGACATATTTCTTGCTGAGATCGTCGGCGGCCTTGTCGTTGGAGCCTTCGCTCTGGAACACCATCTGGGCGGTCTTGTCGTCCGACACTTCGCGCGACGAGCAGATGCCGATGAATTCGACGCCGCGTTCGGTCTCGCGCGTAACGGTGGCGCCGCCGACCTTGGTCGCTTTGATTTGCTCGGCCCAGTCTGGCGGCAGTTGCGGCGCCAGAACCCGGCCGAGATCACGAACCGTGACGTCGATCAGGCCCTTGGCGAACTCGCGCGTCGTGTTGCAGCCGTTGAAGCGAGCGCGCATGGCGTCGGCCTCGCGCTTGCGCTTGGCCAGCGTCGCGCTGCGTTCGGCCGCCGGCACGACGAAGATGACCTGCTGCAGCATGTATTCCATGGCGCTCGGCTTGGCGCCGCCCTTGTCGAGCATGCGTCGCACCGCGTCCTGTTCGGTCACGCTGCCGCCTTCGCCGGAACGGTAGCGCGCGCTCAAGGCCTGGTTCCAGGCCATCTGGGCGCGGATGAACTCCTTGAAATGGTCCTTGCCGACGCCGGATTTTTCCATGACGCCGTCGAGCTGGCCGCGCTGCATCTTGTTGTTGGTGGCAAAGCGCTGATAGGCGGCCTCGACCTGTGCATCGCTGATGCGGATGCCAAGCCGCCTGGCCTCGGCGAGCCGGAGCGTCTGGTCGATCATTTCCTGGCCAGCATCACCCTTTTTGCGCTGCAGCTTCAGGAAGGCGGCACGATGGGCGATATCACCGGTGGTGATCGGTATGTCGTTGACGACGTATTTGATCTCGCTGGCGAAAGCCGGCGGCGTCATGACGGTCATTGACACGGATGTCGCCGCCACAAGCAACGCGAACCCTGCTGAAAAGAGGTATTTCCTCATCCTTGGCATCCCAATTCTATTCCCGGCTCCGCCAGTTCCGTCCCCTTCCGGATGGGCGAATCCGTGCCAGCCCTATGCGGCGAAACGATGTCGCCGCCTATTGGATGGTGTCGACTCCGTTGCTCGACGAGCCGAAGTCGCCGAGGGTGCGGAACGAGAGGTTGAATCCGATGCTTTGCGTCACTTCCCTGGTGTTCAGGTCACGCGACTGTGCGTACGTCATCAGATAGGTGAAGCAGGAATCGTTGTAGGCGAAGCCCACCCCGTCCTTGACCAGCAGGCCCTCCTGCAAATCGTAGGTTCCTGTCCCGAACACGCGCCAGTTCTCGGCAAGATGCGTGGATGCGCCGAGCGTGACCTCGTGACGGTCGGTGGTGAAACCGTAGAGCGGCTGCGCCTGGATGAAGGCATACTTGGCGCTCAACGATACCGGCAGGCCGGAATAGGCAGCTTTCAGCTCGGCGCGGCGGATCTCGAAGCTCTGTTCGTCGAACCGGCCGCTGACCGAAGCCGCGAATCCATTGGGGCTGGTTATGCCAAACAGGCCGACATAGTCGGACTTGGTGGTCTCAAGGCCTGAATTTGCGCCGACATTGACCAGATCGGGTGCCGCGAAGGAGTTCTCGCCGCCAATTTGATAGGATTGGCCGAAGATGGCATTGGTGCCCCAGCCATTGATGTAGGAGCCGGAATAGCGCAGCCCGACATTGGCACGCGAGCCGCCCTCGATACGGTCATAACCGGAGAACTTGTCGCGCTCGAACAGCGTGGTCGCATCGAAAACCATGCTCTGCGCGTCTTCGTTCGGAATGGAGAGGCCGCCGACATACTGTTCGTTCGGACGCAGGAACACCTGTGCCATCGGCTCGACAACGTGGCTCGAGCCGCTGGCCAGCGAGAACAACAGCGGCCAGCTCATCTCGAGCCCGGCAGTCGCCATGTAGCGGGCAAAGGACGAGCGCATGTCGTCCTGCTGGCCCAAATTCGTCGCCATCTGGTTGATCGCGGTGAGCGAGGCCGACGACGCTCTGACATAGTCGACGTCGCCTTGCAGCGCCAGCAACGGTGTCAGCACCAGCCCGTCGTCGGTGACAAAGCTCCGTTTCCACTCGGCCTCGGCGGTGAGGCGGCTGGACTCGCCTTCGATGCCGCGCACGCGTTGCGTACCCGAGCCGGGAACGTACGGGGTAAAGTAGGTCTCGTCGAGATCTTCGCGGCGGATGACGCGCGTGTTGACGTTGAGCGACAACTGGCCGCCGGCGACCGATGTGTCGGGGATATAGGCATAGTCGAGCGAGGGCAGCACCCAGGGCTGCTGGCCGCTCCGCGCGGCGGCATTGTCGTTGGGCGTATCTTCCTGGACCTCGAAATGCATGGCGCGCACGTCGAAATAATTACGGTCGTTGAGGCCGGTCAAATAGACCGACGACTGGTGGACGTATGAATTGTACTTGGCGATGTTGTAGGTGTTCGAGAAATTCTTGTCGGTCTGCAGCAACACGTCCCAGCCGAAATTCCAGCGTTCGTTAATGGCGAACTGCCCTTGCGTGCCCATCATGCCGCGGAACTTGTTCGGATCGCCCACCGCGCCGGAATCGATATTGTGGCCAGCGGTCGAGGGGAACGCGGCGCTGTCGAGGAAGTCGTCCGGATTCTGCTGCTGGATCCCGGCAACCTTGAATGTGTATTCGCCATTGTTGAAGCGCTGGCGCCATTCGGCTTCGCCGAGGAAGCCCTGCTTGGTGTAACCGCTTCCGGTCACCGTCAGATCATATGTCGGCGAAAGGGCGAAATAATAGGGAACCTTGACGCTATACCCCAGATGGCTGTTGTAGCCGATGCTGGGGATCAGGAATCCGCTCTTGCGCTTCACCGTGGGATCGGCGATCTCGAACGCCGGCAGGTAGGCCAGCGGAAAGCCGAAGAACTCGAAATTCGCGTTCTCGAAGCGAACCGTCTTCTTCTCACCGTTCCAGATGATCTTCCTGGCTTTGACGCGCCATGTCGGCGCCTTGTCGGGCTTGTCCTCGCACGGTTCGCAAGCGGTGTAGACGCCATTGTGGAAGGTGGTCAGCACGCCGCCCATGCGTTCGGCGCTTTCGGCGGCGAAATAGGCCTTGTCGACCGTTTCAACGCGCAGCGCGTTGACGAAACCGTCGGCGAAATCGTCGGTGATGTCGATGTGTTGTGAATTGATCTTGGTGCCGTCGCTGTTGACGATCTCGACATTGCCGCTGGCAACCATCCGCTTGGTGTTGCGGTTGTAGACGACCTTCTGGGCGACGAGGCGGTTGCCGCCATAGTCGATCTGCACGCCGCCGACGGCGGTCACGGTCTGGTTGTCGTTGTTGTATTCCAGCGTGTCGGCGGCCAGCAGCATCTGCGAACCGGATGGAACGGTGGTCGCCAAGTTGCCGACCTCCTGCGCGAAGGCCGGCAGCGGGACGCCGCAGGCAAGCAGGCACGCCAAGGCGCTCGCCGCATAAAGGCGCGCCAAATGGGCCTGCCTGTCGCTGGGCAAAAACGCCTCCCTCACTAGCCGTCTTCCTTGTATAGCAGGAAAGTCACCCCGAAGAACATAGCTACCACGACCGGCACCCAGGCGGCTATGGCAGTCGGCACGAACCCCGCCACGCCGAACGCCTTCACCAGCACCGAAACGACATAAAGCAGAAACCCGGCAACGACGCCACCCAGAATCATCGTTGCCGATTGTCCCATCCTCGCAAATCGCATTGAAACTGTTGCCGCAATCAGCGTCATGGCGACGAGCAGGAACGGCAACGCCACCAGCGAATCAAACTGCATGGCAAAGGCATTTGCCTTGAGGCCGAAGGAACGGGCAACCTCGATTTTTCCGGGCAGGTCATAGAAGGGAATTGTCTCCGGGCGCGCCAGCCGCTCCTGCACGAATTCCGGCTTCAGATTGGTCTGCACACGATCGCTCGCGACGGGCTGGATGGTGCCGTTCCTGAAGGTCTTTACATCCTGCAATTCCCAATAGCCGTCGCGCAGGTAGGCCCGTGCCGCGTCCTTGCGCTCGACGATGTTGCCTTGCTGGTCGAGGATGAAAAACACGGCGTCGGCCATCTCCAGGCCCTGGTCGAGGATAGCCCGCGCGCCGATGATCGTGTCGCCGGAACTGGTTTTCTGGCGAATCCAGGGCGCGGCATCTGCTGAAACGGTATTGGACTTGCCGGAGCGCAGCTCGGTCTCGATCTGTTCGGACAAGGAGAAAGCGTGGGCGGCAAGCGGGTTGATGATCCCGACCGACACGACGCCGAACAGCAATGCGCCGATGCAGCACGGCAAAAGGAACTGCCAGGCGGAGACACCCGCGGACCGCGCGATGACGAGTTCGTAACGCCGGTTGAGCGAAACCAGCGTCGCCATCGCCGAGAACAAGCCGACAAACGGCACCGTCTGCAGCATGATCATGGGCATTCGAAGGCCTGAAATGGCCATCGCCGTCCCATAGGTGAAGCCCGGCAGGCCAGTGGTGCGGCCCGACAATTCCGTGAAATCGATCAGGAACACCAGCGCCAGAAGGCCGATGAAGAACCAGATCGTGATCGCCACGTAACGGAAGAAGAAGTAACGGCCCAGCGTCCAGCCCATCAGCCGACTCCCTGGCCCGAGGTGTCGCGCCTGGACAAACGAGACTTGAGGGCATTCCACCCGTCACCGATGCGGCTGGCCAGGTTTGTCATCCAGTCCGCCCAGGCAACCGGCAGTTCCATGGTCCGGTTCGACACGATGAACCAGATCGCCACCGCGGAAGCCGCGATCGGTATGCCATACACCACATAGGAATATTGCGGGACCTCGTCGGCCTTGCTTGCGGCGAAGAACCCCAGCCAGCGTACGAACAGCGATATCGCGATGGCGGTGATCAGCGGATTGACGCGCGCCTCGCGATGCGAACGCGCGTCTCCCGCGACCGCGAGCGCGATCAGTGCGAAAACCATGGAGTATGTCCATTCCGAAAACCGCTGGTCGATCTCCGCCCGGTACTCCTGCGGACTTTGCTGGTAGTTCTTGTCGTTGGGGCTTGGATTGAGCAGGTACTGGGTGGTCTGGTCTTTTGGCAGGAGCGTCACCTGGTTGGCCGCCGACATGAAGGCCGACATGTCGAAGGCATAGGACGTGAACCGGATAACACTGAGGTCGCCTGTCAGCGTCTTGCGATGGATGACGCCGTCATTCATCATCAGCACCTTTTCGCCGCCCCGCTCGATGATGCTGCCGGTCTTGGCATAATAGACGAGATTGACGCCTTCCTCACGGGAATCGGCGACGAAGATGCCACCCAGCCGGTTGTCGGGAAGCCGCTCGCCAATCTGCAGGAACAGTCCTTCCTCGATCTTGCGGAAGGTGCCTTCCTGAATGATCAGCGACAAAAGGTCGGCGCGCGACTCCGCCACCAGGGCGCGGTTCTTCTGTCGTGCATAGGGGTCGATGCCGTTGTCCACGGCGAATGAAAAGACGCTGGCGGCCAGCGCCAGCAGCATGATCGGCCGCACGATGGTCCAGCGCGAAGCACCCGATGCATTGACCACCGCGAGTTCCGAATCCGAATTCATCACGCTGAGTGTCTGCGCGACCGCCACCACGAGCGCGAAAGGCACGACGATCGGAACGATAGAAGGGAGAATGAGAGACGCGACCTCGAAGAAGGTCAAGGCCGACTGGCCGCTGTCCGTGACCAGATTGATCTTGGCCAGCACCTGCGTCGTCCACACGATGGCCAGCGTCCAGACCAGCGCTGCGATGAAGACAACGAAAGTGCGCCGCATGATGTAGCGTTCAATGACCTTCATGAAGGCTTTACTCGATTTTCTCGAACGGCATCATGCCACCACGCTAAGGGTAGCTGTCCGGCGACGCCCGCACAACTGGCTCCGTTGGGCTGCATCAGGCAGGCGATCTGGTTCCCGTCCCACGTCGCGTGCCGCAGCGGATCGGAGTGTCGGCGGCAATGGATAAGAAAGGACGAACATCGATGGTTAACAACAGGTTGCGGCATGAAGCGGGGCCGTGCCGCGACGAATCGCCTTCGATTCCACGTCTCATATGGGTAGCCATTTTGGCAAAGTCTTGCCAAATGCCGGAAAACGACCAAATGTCGCGGATCACTTCAACCGCTTCGCGCAAAGTCGCCCAATCCCCGAAAGCAGGACATGATGAACCCGAGACCGTCGATCGCCTTTGCGAAATTCGCCGCGCCCCAGGCGGCGGCGAGCAGGAAGGGCACGGTCTTCGTGCTGTCGGCGGATAGTGGCGGCCTGAGCGATGCGGCCAGGGCTTACGATCCGGGCAAGACGCTGGATCGGGCTTTCCCGATCGCCGAGTTTACCGGCAAGCTCGCCGGCATCGTTGAAATCCTGGCGCCGGAAACGACGTCGCTCGACAGGTTGGTCGCGATCGGCGCCGGCAAGGTCGCGGGGCTCGACGAATATGCCTGGCTGAAGCTCGGCGGCACCATTGCGGCATCGCTGCGCAAGGCAACCGACGTGGCCGTGGTGCTCGACCTGGCCGGCGCTTCGCCCGATGGCAAGGACGCCGCGAACCTCGCGGCGGGCATTCTTTTGCGCAGCTATTCCTTCGACAAGTACAAGACCAGGAAGGATAAGGACGACGGCCAAGGAGGCGGCCAGGGGGGCGGCCAAGGGAACGGTAAGCCCGATCCGAAAAAGCCGGTCAAGGTGACCATCCATACCGCCGACCCCGCAGGCGCCAAGAAAGCTTTCGCCGATGCCGAGGCGGTGATCGACGGTGTGCTTCTGGCGCGCGATCTCGTCAACGAACCGGCAAACGTGCTGGGACCTGTCGAGTTCGCCGCCCGCGCCAAGGAACTCGAGGCACTCGGCGTCAACGTCGAGATCCTGACCGAGAAGGAGATGAAGAAGCTCGGCATGGGTTCGCTGCTCGGCGTCGCGCAAGGCTCGCCCCGGGGCGCCCGCATGGCGGTCATGCAGTGGAACGGCGGCAAGCCGAAGGACAGGCCCGTCGCCTTCGTCGGCAAGGGTGTCACATTCGACACCGGCGGCAATTCGATCAAGCCGGCCTCGGGCATGGAGGACATGAAGGGCGACATGGGCGGGGCCGCCGCCGTGACCGGGTTGATGCATGCGCTTGCCGCGCGCAAAGCCAAGGCCAATGTCGTCGGCATCATCGGTCTTGTCGAAAACGCGGTCGATGGTCATGCCCAGCGCCCCGGCGACATCGTCACCTCCATGTCCGGACAGACCATCGAGGTGCTCAACACCGACGCGGAGGGGCGCCTCGTTCTGGCCGACGCGCTGTGGTACTGCAACGACCGCTTCCAGCCGAAATTCATGGTCAACCTGGCAACGCTGACCGGCGCCATCATGGTTGCGCTCGGCCTGCATTATGCCGGCCTGTTCTCCAACGACGACGAACTGGCGCAAAGGCTGACCGCGGCCGGACAGTCAACGCAGGAACGGCTGTGGCGCATGCCGCTCGGCGCCGAATACGACAAGCTGATCGATTCCAAGAACGCCGACATGAAGAACATCGGCGGCCGCTACGGCGGCGCGATCATTGCCGCGCAGTTCCTGCAGCGCTTCGTCAAGGACACGCCCTGGGCGCATCTCGATATTGCCGGGACCGCGATGGGCTCGCCGTTGAACGAGATCAACCAGTCCTGGGGTTCGGGTTTCGGCGTTCGGCTGCTGGACCGGCTGGTGCGTGATCACTACGAGAGCTGACGTTCATCCATGGCCGATGTGCTGTTCTACCATCTGACCGAATCGACGCTGGAGGATGCGCTGCCGGGCCTGCTCGAGCGCAGCGTCGATCGCGGCTGGCGCGCCGTGGTGCAGACCGGCACCGAGGAGCGGCGCGACGCGCTCGACCAGCATCTGTGGACTTTCCGCGACGATTCCTTCCTGGCGCACGCGACCGATCGCGAAGCTTATCCCGGTGAACAACCAATCCTGTTGACCACCGGCGACGGCAACCCCAACCAAGCCAAGATCAGGTTCCTCGTAGACGGCGCGGCTCCGCCCGACCTCGGCGGCTATGAGCGTGCGGTGTTCCTGTTCGACGGCCATGACGCGGCCCAGGTCGAGATGGCCCGGGCGCATTGGAAGACGATGAAGGACGCCGGCCACGCCGTGACCTACTGGCAGCAAGCCGCGGACCGCCGCTGGGAGCGCAAGGCGTAGAGCAATTCCACGGAAAGTGTGGACCTATCCCGGGAAAAGCGCGCAGCGCCTTGCCTGGCGAATTGCGCTAGAACGAAGAGCAGTTCGACGTTCGCCTGGAACGATGAACAACTCCAGCCCGGCGGCTTTCGCGGATGACGGTTCTAAAGCCTTGCCTTAATCCGCGTCTGTTTCCTGGTGACGTAGTCGCCGTATTTCAATTTCGCGGACTCGTCCGACCGGTTCCGATGCGAACTCCTGAAAACGTACCACTCGCCATCAGGCGACTTGCGCTTGTAGATCGCCTTGCCGGTCTGGCGATGCTCGAAGCAGGTCATTGAGCCCTTCACGCCCCAGGAGCCGTGCCATTGCGCGCGGTAGCACAACTTGCCGCCGCCGGGGATGAACCATATCCCGTCGCCATAGCCCGGCTGGCCCTTTTCCGTCGACCAGGCGTTAAATTGCCGCTGCCTGACGGCAAAGAACGCGGCCCCGTGATTGCCCCACATCCACGAACGGTTCTGATAGATCTGGTAGACGCCTTCGTCGGGCACCACGGCGCCCTTTTGCGCCTGCTCGGCGATTTTGGCCGCTGTCTTGGCTGTCGCGGGGACCTGTAAGGCAAGAACAAGAACGGAGCAGGCGAATGCCGCTCCAAGACAATTACCCAGCACTCGTTTCACGGAACTACTCCACGGACTGATTCACGCCACGCCTCACCATCATGCCGAAACGCTGGTTCGGCATGGATGGCAAACAAACAGAAAGATGGAGATCCATCCCGATCGTGTCGGGACGCATCGGGACGACGCGTCTACGGCAGGACGTGCTGGGTCACCCTCCAGTCGGGCAGACCATAGCCCCCCAGCCACGGCCACACTTCCTTCTGGTTGAAGTAGACAACTGAAGTCAGCGCCGGGAACTCCGCATAGGACTTGCGAGAATCGTCCTGCCACTTCGAAACATAGTCCTGCTTGCCGACATAGCCGAGTTCCGCCACCACGATCGGCTTGTTGAACCCCGCAACGCGATCATAGCCTGGCTTCAGCAACTCGGCGAACGTACGGTCGTGACCGGCCTCGTCGTTGTCCTTTTTCTGCAGGCCGAACACCGACAGGCCGATCACGTCGACATAGTCGTCACCAGGGTAGTATTTTTCCAAGCCTTCATCGCCTTTGGGCGACCACATATATTTGGCCGTGGGGGCGGCCTTGCGGCAGATATCGACTTCGCGCTTGTAGGCGGAAATCCAGTCCTTCGGTGCCCAGTTGGCCCAGGTGAAGCGACCGTTCTTGTCTTCCATTTCTTGCGCCCAGCGAATGGTCACCGGGCTTTTCATCTGTCCCACCAAGCCGCAGATCGCCTGCATATTGGCATCATATCTGCCGCCCAATATGCCGTCTCGCAGCTCGGGCGGGGTGATGCGCCAGTCCTTCGACCAGGTCCACGGCTCGATCGTGATCAACAGCGAGCGCCCGCGCTGCTGGGCATAAGCATCGGCCAGAGGCAGCGTCGATAAATCAACGTCTTCCCAAGGCAGGAACAGTTCCTCGATGCTGGCGGTCTTGTCATTGGTGAAATCGCCATACGGATCGTACGAGCCGAATGCCGACGCGGCGCTGCTCGTCTGAACGGGGTCCGTCGCGGGGACGGAGCCGGCGCCTCCCGCCGTGGGGAACGCGGCGCTTCCGCCCAAAACCAGCGTGACTACAAGCGCATTTGCTGCGGAGCGTTTCATTGTTTGCCTCCCAAGGCCCGACTTCCTACGGAAGCCAAGGCTTCGCCCGGCGCGTCGATGCCTGATCGACACGCCTATCCAGCACCCATCGGCTCTATTGGCGTAATCTGCGGGATTTCGGAGCGACCATTGGCGAGTGTGCGAACTTTGCACGGACCCACCCAAAATTATCCCTCAAGGCTCCGATACTGAAGAGCTTCAGAGAGAAAGTTCGCCGCGATACTCACAAATTCGCGTCAACATCCCGATATATCATCCCTAGCTAATTTAAGAGCCGGTCGGGGCCAAGAGTCAAGCACAATTAACGGTTGCTTAACCTTGGCGCTCGCAACGTGGTTAACGCTGCTTGTCCTCATCCAGACATGGGGACCAGCCCCCTCTCGGTGAATTCCTCAACGCAAAACGTCCGGCTTGCCTGTCCAGCGCTGGTCGGGCGCACGCGACCGCCGGATCGGCCCGGCGCTTCAAAGGCGCTAGGTTAACCAGTTCCCAAGAAGCATAGTTAAGAAGCCCTTAATGTAGTTGACTCTAATAAATTTGCGATGGATTCTGGCGCCGGGGTTGAAGGTTGTCGGCCGTCTTCGGCTGACGCTTAGAGTGGCGGCGGTACGTGTATGAGTGTTTCCGCGGACGTGGCGACCATCAGCGGTAAGAACAGGCCGAAACGCCGGTCTCGGGCGGCTCTGGCCAAGGCGGCGCAGAAGGGCCCTTTTCTGGTTCCCGTCCTGTCTGCCGCTCAGCAATGGATCCTGAGGCTGGCGCTGGCATTCTGGTTCGTCACGCTCGGTTTTTTCTGGATCTGGTGGCTAAGGCCCGAGCATGTCGAGTACATCGGGCCATACGCCTTCGCGACGACGGTGCTGGCCTGGCTGACGCTGATGCCGATGTATTTCCTGTTATTCGTGCTTGTGTCGAAAAGGCCGTCCAAATTTTACACGATCGCTGCGAGTTCGAGGGTGGCGATGGTGGTGACGAAAGCGCCATCCGAACCGTTTTTCGTGGTTGCGCGCACGCTAGAGGCGATGCTTGCGCAGGATTATCCTCACGACACCTGGCTTGCCGACGAGGACCCTTCCGAGGAGACGATCGCATGGTGCGAGGCGCGAAACATCCAGATTTCGACGCGGCGAGGCCGGGAAGACTATCATCGCAAGACCTGGCCGCGCCGAACCCGTTGCAAGGAAGGCAATCTCGCGTTCTTCTATGATCACTACGGCTATGAACGCTACGACTTCGTCGCCCAGATGGACGCCGATCACGTGCCGACGCTGACCTATCTGCGCGAGATGCTGGCGGCCTTCGCCGATCCCGCTGTCGGCTACGTCTCGGCGCCGAGCATTTGCGACAACAATGCCGCCGAGAGTTGGTCGGCCCGCGGCCGACTGTTCGTGGAGGGAATGCTGCACGGTCTGCTGCAGTCGGGCTACACGAGCGTTGGAGCGCCACTGTGCATAGGCTCGCACTATGCGGTGCGCACCGCCGCATTGAAGCAGGCGGGCGGGCTTGGCCCAGAACTGGCCGAAGACCACTCGACCTCCATGCTGATCAACGCGGGGGGCTGGCGCGGCGTGCATGCAATCGACGCCATTGCGCACGGTGATGGCCCGCAGACTTTCGCCGACCTCGTCACCCAGGAATTCCAGTGGTCGAGGAGCCTGACCACCATCCTGCTCGAATACTCGCCCGTGTATCTCTCCAAGCTGAGGCTGCGATTGAGGTTGCAGTTCGTTTTCTGCCAGCTTTGGTACCCGCTGTTCGCACTGCTCGCGCTCTCCACGTATCTCATGCCGATCTACGCGCTGTTTTCTGGCCGGAACTTCGCCAATGTGACGTATCTGGATTTCATTCTCCACTACGCGCCGAGTTCGGTTACGCCGATCATCCTGGTGATGATGCTGAAGGCGTTCGCGCTCTCGCGACCGGTAACTGCCAAGGCACTCAGCTGGGAAGGCATGCTGTTTCATTTCTTCGCGCGCTGGCCGTGGGTGCTGGCGGGCACGCTGTCGGCCGTCCGCGACTATCTGACCAAATCGTTTGTCGATTTCCGCGTCACGCCGAAGGGCCGCGGCCCGAAGGATCTCCTGCCGGTTCGCGTCGTCATTCCCTATGTGGCGCTTGCCGTCGGTGCGTCCTTGCCCGTGCTCCTTGTACAAAATCCGCAGAGTGCCACGGGTTTTTACTGGTTCGCCGCGTTCAATGCAGCTTTATATAGCCTGCTGACCGTCGTGATCATCGCCAAGCACGTCACCGAGAACAAGATTTCCCTGCGGCCGAGTATCGGCAAATTTGTCTTGCAGGCTTCGCTCGCCGGCGTGGCTTTAACGGCTCCGCTCGCGGGTTTTTACGGCCGCGGCCTGGAGGGCATTTACGGACTGCAGCAGGGTGCCGGCGCTGTTCATCTCGTCAGGATGGCTTTCCCCGTTTCGGGCGCCGGCATGGGCGAAATCGGCGCCCGCAATTTCTACTTCGATCCAGGTTGGTAAACGCGGCGCTGAGCGTCCCCTAACACCTGCAACAGCCCTTCCGACTCTGCCAGCCTGAGCGCTGATCGCCGTTGCCACCGGCGCGAAGGCTTCGTTTGCCGAAGCACCCCCACGCCAGGCTCCCCGCCAGCCTCCGATGCAATCAATCGAATTTTCGTCATATTCGAACGAACACCGAAAGACTGTGTTCATTATGCTGTTTGCACGAATTTTAATAAGTTCGTTCTAATATACGTATGCAGATTGAGTGGCGATGATCACTTAGAAAGTGCGGAAAGAAGCCGACTATAAAGTATATCACCCGCACATAACCGAATTATGTTTAAGGGTAGGGAGCCGTAGATGAACAGGGTTATGGAAAGTTTGGCCAACAACGGCAGAAAATATACCTGTGCTGTTGCTGCTTTTGTGCTCGTCTCGATGGTGTCCGGCTGCCAGACCATGGATACAACCAAGACCGGCTCGATCAACGGGCGAACCATCGACTACGGGTTCGGCAAAATGGCCCATCACGCCGGGAAGGTCCATCACGTCAAGACAAAGCTTCTCTACCGCAAACCGCTTACACAGATGAGTGTCGTGACGCGTACCAGGGAGGAGGCCTACGCGGCCTTCGTGCGGCCGCAACGGATTGCCAGGCCGGCACCGGTGAAGGTTTCCTACAGCCCGGGCAATGGCGGTCAGTTCCTCGGTCATTCGCCCTGGATTTGCGGCCCGAGCGGTTTCGGCCAGCGCGCCAGCTGCCGTTCGCGTTACTAGAGCATTGGACCTAAATGCATGTCGCCCGGACGTGTGCTCGGTTCCGGGACAACGACATGCAGATCAGAAGCTTAAAGCAGGCCGGGCGAATCCTATTCGCCGCGACATGTGTAAGTGGCGGTGCCTGACCGAGGGCTGCCGCCGAGGTCTTCGCTGGGGGCGCGAGTCGAGGGCGAGAGGTGGGCGCAGGGTTGCGCCTTATCTCTTGCCCTTCGACCGCCACGGGCTCGTGGCCATGAATATCCCTGGCGTTCCGATCTCCTCATGAAGGCCGGCTCGGGCGGAGCCAGCCGTCATCGTCGCCGGGCGCCGGCCGTGGCCGCGCGACATAGGCCGATGATCCGTTTGCCTCGTGATAGACGCGGGCCAGCATTTCCGCCAGCACGCCCGACGTCACCATCTGCACTCCGGCGATCAGCAGAAAGAAGCCAGTGAACAGCATCGGCCGTGTTCCGATGTCTTGCGCGAAAAACAGCTTCAGGCAAAGCAGATAGGCAAGTATCAGCGAACCTAGCGCGCCAAGCGCGATACCGATACCACCGAAGAAATGTCCGGGCCGTGTGCGATAGCGCATGAAGAAATACATGAACACCAGATCGAGCACGACCCTGAAGGTGCGCGAAATGCCGTATTTGGACTGGCCGTGGATGCGGGCATGATGCGTCACAACCTCCTGCGCGATGCGTCTGGGGGTCGTCACGGTAGCCAGCCATGCCGGGATGAAGCGGTGCATCTCACCATAGAGCTTGACGCTGCGGATGACGCTGCCGCGATAGACCTTGAGGCTGCAGCCATAGTCCTTGAGGCGCACGCCGGTGACGCGTGCAATCAGCGCATTGGCGATACGCGAAGGGAGCCTGCGCATCAAAAGCCCCTCCTGACGGTCCTTGCGCCAGCCGACCACCAAGTCGAGATCCTCGCTCAGCAGGCGGTAGACCATGCGCGGGATGTCGAAGGGATCATTTTGCAGGTCGCCGTCGATCGTGGCGATGACATCGCCGCGCGCCGCGTCGATGCCGGCCTGCATCGCGGCGGTCTGCTTGTAATTGCGCACGAGTTCGACCGCATGCACATGCGGGCCATAATGCGCAGCTAGGCGCCTGATCTCGCTCACCGTCGCGTCGGTGCTGCCGTCATCGACCAGCACGACCTCCCACGGCTGCTCGTAGCGTTCCATCGCCTGGTGAATCCGCGTCAGCAGCGGCTCGACGTTTTCGGCCTCGTTGTACATGGGCACGACGATGGACAGCGTATGGTCCGGCATCAGCGCGCCATCAGGCAGCCCCGAAGCAGGGATGGGCAATATGTTCATTGGGATGGCTTCCTTGCAGGTCCGACGGCCGGAGTCCCTGGCAGCGTCGATTTCGAGGGAAACAGCCAGGCTATCGCGCCGGTGGCGATAGCCGAGCAGAAGATGAACAGGTGCAGCGCCAGTGCCGCCTGCAGACCGCTCTTCATCGCAATTCCGGATGTGAGCAGCGCCGCCGCCGCTCCCGCTTCATAAGTGCCGAAGCCGGCGACGCCTTGCACCGGCAATATTGCGGCGCCTTCGGCCCCGACGACGCCTGGAAAGGCCGTCGTGAAGGATGTTCCCAGTATCAGGGCCAGCAGCCATCCCTGCACGGCGAGCTTCAGCGACCAGTTGGCGATCGTCCACCACCAGCCGTAACGCGAGCGCCCGGTCGCCTCGGTGAAGGTGTCGCGCAGCAGGCCGAGCTTCGCCACGATCCTGCCGCGCCCGGCCCAGTCATGCGGCGCGCGCGCCCAACGCGGCAGGTACCAGGCGGCAGCGATCAAGGCGGCGATCCCAGCGATCTTTATCGCCGCATGCAGGCCCGGCCACACCGCCAGCGCCAGCACGCCGACGACGAAAGCGTCCTGCAGCCTGAACCACAGCAGCGAGGCGCTGGCGCGCATGATCGGCACGCCGAAGACCTGGCGCAGGAGCAAGGGAAAGGCCGTCTCGCCGCCCCGGAAGGGTACGACGTTGATCATCGCATTGTGGATCAGAATGACGCGCAGGCAGGCTCCGAAACGGCCATTCACCTCGTCGCGGAACTCGTCGCAGACGCGTAGCGCACGCAAGACATAGGTGACGAAAAAGGCGATCGTCGCCACCGCGAACGTAGCTGGCGTGATGCGGTCGAAGGCATCGCCGACCGTCCGCCAGCGCGAGTCGCTTGCCAGCCAGGCCAGCAGGGCCAGCGTCACGATTATCGAGATTGCTCTTTTCAACCAATTCTCCGCCGGTTTTCACCACCGAGTTTCAGCGGTGGCATCGTGGCGAATGAACGTCCAAGACGTCATCCTGGGGCAGTTCGCCTGGCCCACCGCCTTGCCGGCCTTCCGCGGGGCGGATGCGTGGCCGCTGAGCCGTCGGGCCATATCCTGTCAAGGCCCACAGCTGTCGCAGCTCTCATGGACGGGTGATCCTATAGACCAGCAAAGCATCCGAATCCACAAGCTTGGTTGCGGTCTTGTCCAGATAGTCGACGACGCCGTCATGATGCTCGATGAACAACTGGTCCTGATTGTCGGCAGCGTTCTTGGCCGTGCCGAACAGATCCGCGCCTTGACCGCGCAACTCCTCGAGCTGGGCGATCGCGGTGGCGTCGTCCGCGACGAATTTCGACCATTCGACATCGCCTCCGCCAGGCGGGAACACCCAGCCGCGTGCCCTGCTGTAGTAGACGGCGACGGGATCGCCGACCTCCGGCGCGATGGCCACGACGAGGTCGCCCGGTTGCGCCAACCGCGCCAACTCCTCGCCGAGCAGCTTGCCGTTCATCGCGACCGGCGCCTTCATTGTCCTCACGAGAGGAAAGGTCGACCACACGAGGGTCACGACAACGATACAGATCGAACGCAGCACGACCGGCGACAGAACGGTTCCCGATGCAAACGTTGCCAGAAGAAGCGCGCCGCGGCCGCAGAACATCGCGAACGGCACATGGAAAATGTGGTAATTCCAGGGATTGCTGGTGATTTCGCGCGCCGCCGCCAGGTAGACGATCATGGCCGCACCTAGCCAAATATAAGGAATGGCCGAAAGGGTGCGCTGCGTCGGGTCTTCGGCGGGTCCGGGCGGTATCCAGAAACCGACCGCGATCAGCGCCATGAACGGATAGCCGTAGAACCACCAGACAGAGGTGTTCCACACGGATTTGAAGTAGAAGCCATCATTGACGAACGTCCACAATCCGGAGTTCCAGATGTAGCCGCTGCCCGCGACGTGATAGGGTGGATAGCTGCGGCCGAGATAGATGGCCCAGCTGAAATAGGCGCCGATGATGGCCAGGCTCAAAAGTCCCCACAGGAAGACCTCGGTCGCCTGCCGTCGCTTCTTCTGCAGAATCCAGCAGACCATCAGGTAGAAGATGACGGCGCCCGCCGCCACGCCCGGCGGCTTTGCCAGCGCACCGAGCGTGAAGCTGACGGCGGCGAGCGGCATAAGCCGTCGGCTGCCGCCGGCCCAGTATTTGGCGAACAGCCAAACGCCTGTTGTCACCAGCGCCAGCATCGACGGATCGGGCAGGAACGAGCTGTCGATCATGATCGCCGCAGGCATCAGCGCGTAGGCGAGCGCCGCCGCATGGGCTTGCGTTTGGCCCCAGCACAGCGCCGTCAACCTGTGCAGCGAAAACACCGTCACCAGACCGAAGAAGGCCGCAACCACGCGGCCAAACCAGTCGTGCCAGCCGAAGAGTTGGTAGAGCAGGGCGGTCAGATAGCTGACGATCTGGAACTCGCGGCCCTGATAACTCGGGCCCGGCCCGGTCCAACTTACCTCCGGGAAGAAGATATTCCAGCTGCGCTGTTGAAAATTGTCGGCCATCATTGCCGTGCTTGTCTCGCGCCAGCTGAAAGCGTCGACCAGTGGCAAGGTTATGTTGTGGAACCTGAACACGACCGCGATGAACAGGATCCCCAGCAAGACCGCCGTGTCGAGGTTCAGGTAATTGCGAGCAGCCGGGTCCCGAGCGATCGGCTGCTGCAGGTATTGCTGAACCTCGGCCTGATTCAATTCCGGATCGTCGCCCATTTGGAACCGCGTCCTCTCTGACGTCTGCGGATGTTGCTTTTGCGCGCGATTGTCAAAGGCGAGGGAGTATACGACGCGATCCTTAATTTTGGCGACAGCGGGCGCCGCGAAAGTTGACATCGCAGCTCCCGCGGCTGTTAAATAATTCGCAAAGGCTGTCGCGCCGATAGCGCTGCCCTGGGCCGCACAGACATGCCAACGCTGATTGTACCGATAGCTCCGACCAGGTCGCCGCCGCATGGCGTAGATCGTCTGCGGCGCAGGGAACGTCGTCGGTCCGCACGTTTCACGCTGCTCCTGTTTGTCCTGGCCCTCTGCGGCCAGGTGGCCCTCCCGGGAACGTCCCACGCGGCTGCCGCCAAGGACAGCGCACCTGCAAAAGCGGATAGCGCTATTGCTCCAATTGCCGCCACTGTTCCAACTGCCTATGAGCTGCAGCTTCTGTATGCCGATCGCACATGGATATGGGAAAATGGAGCGGCCTATTTCGCGAAGGGCAATCGGCGCCTTGAGGCCTGGACGTCGGGGCAGGATTCAGCGTCTGTCGCAGAGGGCAGGTGGCTGGTGACCAAAGACGGCAAGATGTGCATGGATGTCGCTTGGCGGTCCAACAGCTACAAGGGCAAACAGCGCCGCACCTGCTACAGCCACCGAATCAAGGATGGAACGATCGAGCAACGCAAGGATCCGGACGGAGAATGGTACAGTTTCAAACGAACTCCCGAAGGTCCTTCCGACGAATACCGAAAATTCGAATCTGGTGATACCAAGGCCGCGCGGTTCGAAGAGGCCCGCAAGTTGATCGACTCCAAGAACTGATGCATATGGCTCGGAAGTGTCCTCGGTTCCGGGACAACGACATGCACGAAATCAGAAGCTTACAGCAGGTCGGGCGAATCCTATTCGCCGCGGCAGGCGCCGTTCCTGGCTCCGTTGGCCCCTCCCGATACCACATCGGTGACGGCGTGTCCGGAGGGGCGGATTCAGGCAGGCCGCTTTTGCCAGGCCTGTGAAGAAGCTTGCGAATCGCTTATAAAACGCTGAGCAGTCCGGCTGGAATTGTCGGCGCACCGACCGCCGATTGGCGCAATCACTTCTCTCTGACAGACGACGAGACGATGGATCCAACACCATATGGTTTTCATGAAATTTAATAATTAGTGATGTCTAATATTTGTGTGTGATGTGCGAGTGGTCACTGAAACGGCGTGAAGCGGCGCAGGTGTCGCAACGCGCCCCAGCTTATACTCAAAGGCAAGGGACACATGGGGAACAATTCCGCAATGGGCGCTTCTCGCCTAAGCAAGAAAGCTCTCTCTATTGTTGTGGTGGCGATGACCTCTCTGGTTGCAGGATGTCAGGGGATGGATACGACCAGAACCGGTTCCGTCCTCATTGCACCGGTCGCGCATCCGCTCCGGAGCAAGCCTTCAGCCCGACCGGTCCAGGCTGGATTCATCGTGCGTTCGCTCAGGATCGAGCCTGAGGTGCTGATGACAAGGACTATCCGCACCACTGAAAGAACTTACGCTTTTGCTCCGCCACCGCCGATCGCGATCCGCACAACGGGACCCGTGAAGGTCGCTTTCAGTCCTGTCGATGAAGGTGAGTTGTTAGGAGGCTCGCCTTACATCTGCAGCCCCAGCGGATTTGGCCAACGCGCAAGCTGCCACCCGCGCTATCTCTGATCTATCGAGCAGCGACCGCTACCGCGCGGTCGCTTGGTGGCAGTATCACCGGTTTCGTCCGCAGCCCGAAGAATGGGGCGGCGGTCCTGACGATCGTGTCGATGTCGGAAAGCTGCGGCACAAAGCCAAGATGCGCGCGCGCCTTGCTCGGATCGGCATAGAGTTCGGCCGGATCTCCCGGGCGCCGGGCCCTGAAGACGGCCGGAACCGGTCTTGAAGTCATCCGGCTGACCGCCTGGACAATCTCCTTGATGGACACGCCTCGCCCGGTGCCGAGGTTGACCGCCAGGCTTTGTCCCCCGCCCTCCAAATGTTGAAGAGCTTTCAAATGGGCGCGGGCCAGATCGCTGACGTGGATATAGTCGCGCACGCAAGTCCCGTCCGATGTCTCATAATCCGTGCCGAAGACCTCGATCTCGTCGATGATGCCTGACGCCGCCATCAGCACCCTGGGAACCAGATGCGTTTCCGGCGAATGCCACTCGCCGAGCTCCCCGTCGGGATCGGCCCCGCAGGCATTGAAGTAGCGCAGGATGGCGAACTTCATTCCGTATGCGTTGGCATAGTCGCTGATGATCTGTTCGCCTATCAGCTTGGTGCGCCCGTACGGGCTGATCGGATTTTGCGAAGAGGTCTCACGAATAGGCAGTGCTTCCGGAACGCCGTAGGTGGCGCAGCTGCTGGAGAAGATGATGTTCTCGATCGAATGCGCGCGTGCGGCGTCGAGTACGGCGATGGTGCCCGTGACATTGGTGGAATAGTATTCGGCCGGCTGATTGACGGACTCTCCAACATAAGCGAGCGCCGCGAAATGGATGATGGATGCGGGCCGATAGGCTTCGATCGCCGCCCGCAATGCATCCCGGTCGCGGATATCGCCGACGACAAGCGGACCCCAGGCGACGGATTTCCGATTGCCGCGGGACATGTTGTCGAATGCCACCGGCAGATAACCGGCCGCGGCAAGCAGCTTGCACGTATGGCTGCCGATAAAGCCGGCTCCCCCTGTCACCAGGACTGCCGGCTGGCTCATGAAGCCGCGGCCCCTTTGGTAATCCGGCTCCCGTAGAGCAGGGCGTCGAAATAGTCGACGGTATGCGCGAGCCCTTGGGCCAGGCTGATCTTCGGCTCCCAACCGAGATTGCTTCTGGCGAAGGAAATATCCGGCTTGCGTTGTTTGGGATCGTCGATCGGCAATGGCCGATGCACGATTTTCGATCTGGAGTTGGTATAGCTGACAACCAGTGTCGCGAGTTCCATGATGGTGAATTCGCCGGGATTGCCGAGGTTGACCGGATGGGCAGGCGCACTCGGCGCATTCATCAGCCGCATGAAACCCTCGATCAGGTCGTCGGCGTAGCAGAAGGAGCGGGTCTGCAGGCCGCTGCCATAGACGGTCAGGTCTTCGCCACGCAACGCCTGGACGATGAAGTTCGAGACGACGCGCCCGTCATCGGGTTGCATGCGGCGACCGTAGGTGTTGAAGATACGGGCTACGCGAATGTCGAGGCCATACGTCCTCGAATAGTCGAAAAAAAGGGTTTCGGCCGAACGCTTGCCTTCATCATAGCAGGAGCGCGGTCCGTGCGTGTTCACATTGCCGAAATAGCTTTCGGGCTGCGGGTGCACGAACGGATCGCCGTAGACCTCGGAAGTCGAGGCCTGGAATATCTTGGCATTGTTCCGACGCGCGAGTTCCAACAGGTTCAGCGCGCCAAGCACACTGGTCTTGAAGGTATGGATCGGATCTGCCTGATAATGTGGCGGAGAAGCAGGGCAGGCTAGATTGTAGATCTCGTCGAACCGAAGGTCCAAAGGCAATGCATCGACGATGTCGTGCTCCATGCAGCTGAATCTCGGATCGCGCAGCAGCGTATTGAGATTGTATCTTTTGCCGGTATGGAAATTGTCCAGTGCGACGACGTCGTATCCGTCCTGCAAAAGTCGTTCGCACAAATGCGATCCCAGGAAGCCCGCGCCTCCAGCGACCAGCGCACGGCCTCGGTTATGGTCGTTGCCGTTGCCCCTTTGATCGTTTCTGGAACCAAGTTTCAGAACCTTGATGACCTTACTCATGCTTTCCTCCACGCACCGCACACGCTACCGCCGGGCAGGGCAAAGCACTGCCCGGCCACGTCCTTAAACGCGGCAATCTCCGCATCCGCGGATCGCCATCACTGATGTGCGCTTGTCACTAGCTGAGTTACGAGGCCGCTGCCGCCCGGCTTGTATCTGCCGTTCAGCAGTCCATGCGCCCCAAGATCGCGATCACGCGCCCCATGCCATCATCGCCGATTGCTCGCCCAAATTGCACATCCCAACGCCCTGAAAATATACCTGTGGAAATTCAAGTCAACTAAATTAGAGATTCCTTAACCAATTGTGTTTGCCATTGGTTAATCATGGCCGACGCGTTCCCGGCGCGGGCGCGGATGGCCACGGCCGGGGTTCTTCATTTTGAATCAGCATATTGGCTCGATCCAAGCAAATTTCACAGGCTGCCGCGATCTCTTCTCGGGAGCCATCAAAAGCCTGATGTCGAGGAACAGGGCGGAGTGTCCTTGTGAGATCATTGGGGTGGGTAGCCCCTGGGCACTGTCTGAAATGAAGAGCGATTCAGAAGGCGTCAAATCTTCAGGTTGCAATGAGATTGCTGCCCAAATCCGCTGGGACTGCAGACATAAACGCTTGGCCGTGAATACTTTGCCAGTATCTCTCTGCTGACGAAATCCACGTCGCAACTGGCAGCGGCGCAGAGCAGACCAAGAGTCAAAGTTAGAAGGCAAAATCGGCCCGCAGGAATGACTTTTAACGCCGATTTCTCTCTGTCGGGCCGCCCGTGTCCTCTGTGCATTCGAGGTTCCTCATCCGCCAAGGTATGAGTCGACATCCCCTTCTCGCCTGCAGGCGCATCGAAGTCATAGTGGAATGCCGACCATCTCGGCAATGGCATTTGAGGGCATAGGCTAGCTGCTGTCCATGGCGCGACCACGCATCCAGGTTGACCGCCGCACTGGCGCGCGGGCCGCAAAAATGGTCGAGATGGTCCGTTTCTCAGCGGGCCATCTCGTTCAGGCAACCACAAAACAGGGACGCCTGTTATCGTGTGGCAGACCGCTCCTGACGCGGCGCGATGCTCCAGCTTGGCTATGTTACTCCCGGCGGGACTGCCCGCCCGGCGGGCTTACTGCCCGCCCATTTCCTTCTTGCCGGCGGGCTTACTGCCCGCCCATTTCCTTCTTGAATGTGTCGAAATCGACCTGCATGCCGTTGAAGATAGTGCTCCAGTGGCGCGTCAGCGCCGCCATCGCCACGGCTTCCTCGATCTCCTCGTCGGTAGCGCCGGCGCGCTTGGCGTCCTGCGTGTCCGACCAGATGCAGTAGGTGCAAGGAATCTGCGCCGCCACGGCCAAGGAGATCAGCGACTTGACCTTGGGCGGCAACGCCGTCTTGTCGCTGAGCTCGATGGCCTTGACCTCGGCCCAGGCACCGGGCAGACCGGTTTTGGGAAACTGTTTTACAAAGCTTGGGACGCCGCCCATGGTCGACTGTATGTCCTTGAGGGTTGCATCATAGTCGTCGGCATGGGCAGGTGCGGAGCCAAGCGACAGGACACAGGCTGCTGCGGCGGACAGGAACACATGCTGGGATGAAGACTGCACGGATTTGACGATGCGATGGTACGACATGGTTTTCTCCTCTGGTCTTTGTTAGCCTTACGATGTAAGGTGACGGCGAAAATGAACCTTACACTGTAAGTTGTCAAGCGGCGCTATGGATCAGCCAATCACGAAACAGAGAGCGCGCGGGCGTCTGTCGCGCGAAATGATCGAGGACGCGGCTTTCGAGGTGATCGAGAGGGAGGGCCTTTTCGGCTTTTCGATGCGCAAGCTCGCCGCCGCGCTCGGCTGCGAGGCCATGAGCATCTATCATCACTTTCCCTCGGTGGCGCATCTGCACGAGGCGCTGATCGACCGGCTGATCGGCGCCCTTGAAGTGCCTGACACCAGCCTTCCCTGGCGGCAAAGAATGCGTGTTGCCGTCGACGATTTCCGCCGCATCGGCCGCGAGCATCCCGCCTATTCCACTTTCATTGTTACCTACCGGATGAATTCGCCGGTTTGCCTTGCCTGGTTGAACGGCATTATCGGCTTGTTCAAGGATGGCGGCTTCGACGCGGAACTCAGTGCGCGGCTCTTCCGCGCCGTGGGCTATTATCTGATGGGCGCGGTGCTGGACGAGAACGCGGGCTATTCCAGAGGCCCGTCCGCGGTGAACACCGTCAGCGACGAGCAACTGGCCAGGGACTATCCAAACGTCGTGGAGGCCGGGCGCTTTTTTGGCGCCGCCGAATTCGACAAGACCTTCGAACTCGGCCTCGACATGCTGCTGGACGAAATGGAACGCCTGCGCGACGGCGCCGATATAAGCCGACCGTCCGGCAGGGTTTGATTGCAAGGTGACCGCCTGAATGCGCTTTCTCTTCGTCCTGATCCTGTTGGCCGGCACCGGCATCGGTCTCATCTATCCCTGGGCGACGGCCAATTTTTCCGGCCGCGAAATCGGCACCTGGCGGGTCTACGAGCAGGGCCGATTCAAGCCGTTGACCGTATCGCTTAGGGATCGCGATGCGCCGGTGCGGGTGCTGGTGGACCTGACCGCGAGGGCCGAACGCATCGTTTCGCAGCAGCGCACTGTGTTGACGCTGACCGCGGCCACCAATGGCCGCACGGTGCTTGCCTCGACGCTGCAGTTCAACCATGTGGACAATCCGCGCCAGGCCAGCCCACAGCTGCCCGACAAGATCTTTCGCGACGAGGCTGGCCTGATCGCCACCGTCAGCCCTGGCGCTTACGTCTTCACGGTCGGCCCGGGCGATGCCGAGGACATACCGATGCGAGCGGTCGACCTTGTCTTGCGCTCCGGTGTCGGGGAAATCGACGGCCGCGCGCGGCCGATAGGCTTCTCGCTGATGGCGGTCGGCCTGATCGGTTTCTTGCTGTCCTTGCGTTCTCCTGGCGGGCGACCGGAAAATCCGAACTCGCAGCCGCCGCCGCCACGTTGGGGCAGGGGTCCCACATGAACTATCGCCACGCCTACCACGCCGGCAATTTTGCCGATGTCGTCAAGCATGTCGTGCTGACGCGCGTGCTCGACTACCTGAAGCAGAAGGACAAGGCGTTTCGCGTCATCGACACTCATGCCGGCATTGGCCGCTACGATCTGTCGTCACTCGAAGCGCACAAGACAGGCGAGTGGCAGGGCGGCATCGGCAGGCTGATAGATGCCGCGTTCGATGCGAAGGCGGCAGCGCTGCTGACGCCTTATCTGGCGGCGGTGCGCTCGCTCAATCCGGAGGGCGGCGTAAAGAAATATCCGGGCTCGCCGCTGCTCGCGCGCAATCTCCTGCGCAAGCAGGACCGGTTGTCGGCGATCGAACTGCACCCGAAAGACGCCGCCAGGCTGAAGATCGAGTTCGCCGGCGATTTTCAGACAAAGGTGATGGAACTGGACGGCTGGCTTGCGCTCGGAGCGCACCTGCCGCCGAAGGAAAAGCGCGGCCTGGTGCTCATCGATCCCCCCTTCGAGGAAGAGGGTGAGTTCGGCCGCCTCGTCGACGGGCTGGTGAAGGCGCACAGGCGCTGGCCCAGTGGCATCTACGCGCTGTGGTATCCAATCAAGGACCGCAAGGCGGTGATCGCCTTCAGGAAAGCGCTGAAGCAATCCGGCATCTCGAAAATCCTCGACATAGAATTCGAGATCAGGCCAGCCTCTTCCGATCCCAGCCTCGATGGCACCGGCATGGTGGTGGTCAATCCGCCCTTCACGCTGGAAGGCGAACTGCGAACCATGCTGCCGGCACTGCACAAATTGCTCGCCGTGGCCAAGCCGGCCCACTGGTCGCTGGAATGGCTGGCCGGCGAGCAGGTCCCGCCGCCGGAATAGCCAGTTTCGATCGCCGCGTTCCTTACGACCGCACGATCAGTCTTGGGGAACTTAGCCGTTACCCGCGGGTTGCTGCTTACAGCAACTGCCCGGCGCCGGTTTCTGGAAACCATTGTTTCGGCAACCGCTTGACCGCCGCCGAGCGAATCCGCACAGTGCGCGCAATCGACCTTGAGAGGCTGCCATGACTCGCTTCGCCAAATCCGCACTTGCTGCCCTGATTTCGCTCTGCACGCCCCTTGCCGCGCCTCTCGGTGTCACCCGGGCGGTCCAGGCGGCCGACCTCGGCGTCTATACTGAGGACGATGGCAGCATCTGTGGCGAGACATGGGTGCTGAGCAAGATCACGCATCGGTTCTCCTACCAGGTGCATCACGTGCCCCATCTGCCCGACGTCGGTATCACCGATTTTCGTGACATTCGCCAGCACCGTTATCAGCAGGCGAGCGAGGAATGGCCGATCGGCCGTCACTATTGCCGGGCAACCGTCAGCCTGTCGGATGGCCGGGACCGGTCGATCTTCTATCTGATCGAGGAAGGCCAGGGCTTTGCCTCCATCGGCGACAATGTCGAGTTCTGCGTCTCGGGCTTCGATCGCTGGATGGTCTATAACGGCCGTTGCCGCGTCCTGCGCTGAACGCACCTCGTTCTCCTTACGATCTTTTTCGCGCCTGCGGCCTGAAGGGGGCGCAGGCGAGACGCTGACGCCCCGGCGGGTCGGCGCCTGCGCCGGCGTCGCGCTCGGCGCCATCTGTCTCGGCTATCAGCCGTGATGACAACGCGCTCCTTGTCGAAACACGCGGCAATTCCGCCGCCGTCGAACTGTCGACGGGCGGCTCGCCGTATCGTGAGGCGGTGAACCAAGGCTCGTCGCTTTGCTATTTTCTGCGACGCGTTGCCTCTGCCTGATCGATGATCTTGCGAAGAAAGGCAATGTGACCGCGAAAGGCCCGCCGCCCGGCCGTCGTGACCCTGATCCGTGTCTGCGGCCGGCGTCCGACGAAAAGCTTTTCAATATCGACATAGCCAGCTCTGGCCAGCGTATCGAGATGTGCTCCGAGATTGCCGTCGGTGACTTCGATCATGGCTTTCAACTGGACGAACTCCAGGGTCTCGCGCCTTTTCAGCATGTTCAGGACGGCCATGATCCTGAGCCGTGTACTCTGGTGGATAATGTCATCGGCGCTCATCAACAGGCTCCAATGCGGCAAAGCCTTGGGTTGTCGCCATATGGCTTGGCGATTTTGCGGTGCCATTTGCTTCTGTATGGCCGAAACCGACGGCGCAATCGCATCTCATACAGAATACTCTGTTCTACAGAGTATTCTGTCAGTCGGAAAGCCGATGCTCAAGCCATGCTTGACAAGGTGATCTTCAGATCGACCGTCGCATCGCGCTCGTGATCCGCGCGAACCGCGCGCCTGCAAAAGATGATCGCTTCGATGACGCGGCGGGTTATGATGTTCACGGCCAAGGATCACGCGTGAAGCCGCTCGCTAATCTTCGGATCTTGATGGCGAGATCGCATCGGGAATGCCGGTATCGATTTGCTGGCGACGTCAGAAGATCAGCAGCGGATTTTTGCGATGATGAGTGTGATTGTGTGTGGATCGCAACTAAAATTTAAGTTGAGAAAATCATACCATTGCTTCGCTGGCTAGCGAGACGCGAGTCAGATATGCATTGCGCGCCGGGGTCATTCACGGCCATCGGCATAACGTGAAGGGGCATGACATGGCTAAGCAGTCATCTAAAGCGCCGGCATCCAAGGCACCGGCAAAGAAAGCACCCGCAAAAGCAGTCGCGGCGAAGGCCGCAACAGCAGTGAAGAAAGCAGCGCCTGCCAAGGCGGCGGCAAAGCCGGCAGCGAAGGCGCCGGCCAAGAAACCGGCGGCCGCCAAGACTGTCGCGAAGCCGGCAGTGAAGAAGGCGGCGCCCGCGAAAGCGGCGGCGAAAGCGGCGCCGGCCAAGAAGCCTGCTGCCAAGGCGACGGCCAAACCCACAGCCAAACCCGCTGCCAAGAAGGCGGCTCCCGCGAAAGCCGCGGCGAGGCCGGCAGCAAAAGCGGCACCGGCCAAGAAGCCGGCGGCCAAGCCAGCTGCCAAAGCAGCCGCCGCCGCGACCAAGCCGGCGGTGAAGAAAGCCCCAGCGCCGAAGGCAAAGGCAGCGCCTGCGAAGGCGAAGGCTCCGGCCAAGAAGTAGACGGATCGTTGGGGCGTCGCGTGTCCTTCGGGATCCGGCAAGGACGCTCTGACGCTCTGGATCGGAGCATGTTCGGCAACGGGTTCAGCCCTCTGGGCTGAGCGTCGGGAAGGGGCCGAGGGGCAAGCAAAGCGAGGCGCCGGTTGGCTGCCTCGCTCGCCCAACTTTTTTGCTCCTCGCGGTGGTTGGCGAATGTATCGGCGTGACGCTTAGCGCCTGCGAAGCGTGGGTGCCAGAGAAGTGTAGGCGCACGTTCGAATCGGGCGACTTTTTGTCGTGGCCTGCTGATACTTTCCAGAGTACCGGCATCAGGCTTGTCGTGATGCCAGGGCGGAAACCGCAGCCGGTTTCTGGCCGCTGTTTTTTTGCACTCTGGCAATTGATCGCGACAGTCCTGCGGTCAACACTGGATGTTTGCAAACAGGAAACCGATCATGCCGAAGCTGCTCTACGCGTCCGCCTCTCCCTACAGCTCCAAGGTAAGGATGGCAGCGGCCTATGCCGGAATCGCCCTCCATGAGGTGCCGGTCAAGACCGAGGACAGGCCGGCCGAACTGATCGGCGCCAATCCGCTCGGCAAGATCCCGGTGCTGGTGCTCGACGATGGCCGTTCGGTTCACGACAGCCGCGCCATCACCCAGCACCTCAACCGGATTTCGAAGAACGTCTTGTTTCCACGCAATCCCGACAAGCGTCTGGAAGCGGAAGTGCTGGAGGCGCTGGCGGACGGTATCTGCGATTGCGCGCTGTCGATGGTCTACGAACGCCGCACCCGGCCTGAAGAGATGGTCTATCAGCCCTGGCTCGACCGGCAGTGGGCGAAGATCATGGCGGCACTCGATCTGCTCAACGCCAATCCGCCAAAGCTGCCGAAGAAGATCACGGCCGGTCAGTTGGCATTGCGTGCCTGCCTCGGCTATCTCTCGCTCCGCTTTGGCGGACGGTGGGAGAAGGGGCGCGGCCGGTTGACCCGCTGGGCGGCGCGTTTCGACGAAAAATTCCCGGAGCTGAAGTCCGCGGTTCCGGCCTGAGCGATCGGCACAAAAAAGCCGGGCGCGAGGCCCGGCTTTTCGTGTCGTGGCTTGAACGACTTAGAACTTCATACCGAGGCCGAAGGTGACGCGGTTGTCCGTCGCCTTGACCTTGCCGATACCGTCGAAGCTCTTGCTGCCGAAGTCGGTGTAGCGATACTCGACGCGGCCGAAGACATTGTCGGTCAGCTTGATGTCGGTGCCGACGCCTGCCGTCCAGCCGAGCATGGTGGCGCGGTCGCTGGCGAGAAGGACCGAGTCTTCCACCTTCTGGCTTTTGCCGGCGAGACCGCCGGTGCCGTAGAGCAGGATTTCCGGGGTCACGGCGTAGCCGAGACGGGCACGCAGCGAGCCTTCGAAGCCGCCCTTGGAGTGGATGCCGTTGTCGTCACCCTTGACGCCGTTGTAGCCGAGTTCGGCTTCACCGCCGTACACGAAGTTCTCCTGCTGCCACTGATAGCCGCCGAAGACACTGCCGACAAAACCCTTGGTGTCGGTCGAAACGCCGAAATCCTTTTCCTTGGTCTTGCCGCCGAAGCCGTAGCCAAGGTTGATACCGGCATAGGGACCGGCCCACGAGGCGACCGGAAGTTCGGCAACCGGAGCGGGTGCCGGCGGCTCTTCCGAAACGACGTCCGCGGCATAAGCGGTACCACCGAGGGCGAAGAGCCCGAGCGCAACAGCCAGCGGCCGTGCGAATTTGAGATTGGCTTGCATTGTTCTTTACTCCTTAAGCCACAGGACACAGGCTTGTTTCTCACGATCGCCATCGACCCGTCCGGGGGGTGAAACGGATCTGGCGTTCGTCGGTTCCAAATGTCGTGTCAAAATGCGGCTGAACCGAACCTGAACTTGGGTCATTCCCCGGCGCGAATGAGGCAGAACCTTGACGTTGCATCTTCGCAACAGCGAAATGTCAGCAGCAAGTTCGTGCTGCGCTGCACGCGGCTTGGTGCAAGGACTCCAGCGACCTATATTGCGGTCCGGCGGTTGCGAGTCCAAGAGGGCCCGGCACGTCGAACTGGGCACTTCGCCACAATGTTGCCCCAGGTGCGAACGTCGTTTAACGCATGCCGGGCCATATTTCGCCAGCGTCGCGTTTTCGGGCCGAAATTGAGGATTGACACATATGAGCAAAGCCACTGCCGTGGCGCTGGTGACCGGTGGGGCGAAACGGATCGGCAAGGTGATTGTCGAGGACCTCGCCAGTCATGGCTTTGCGGTCGCCATCCATTCCAATCGCTCTCACGATGCGGCGGATGCGCTGGCCACGGGGATCAACCGGTCGGGCGGGCGCGCCGCCGTGGTTGCGGCCGACCTGACCGACATGGATGCCGTCGGCGACCTCGTCGGCCAGGCGGAGGCCGCGCTGGGTCCAATCTCGCTGCTGGTCAACAATGCTTCGCTCTTCGTCGATGATTCCGTCGAGGATTTCGACTGGCGCGCCTGGGACCGCCATTTTGCCATTCACCTGAAAACCCCGGCGCTGTTGGCGCAGAACTTCGCCCGTTCCTTGCCGGAAGGGCAGGAGGGGCTGATCGTCAACATCATCGACCAGCGCGTCTGGCGGCCGACGCCGCGCTATTTTTCCTATGCGCTATCGAAATCGGCATTGTGGACGCAGACGCAGATGTTGGCCCAGGCGCTCGGGCCGCGCATCCGCGTCAATGCGATCGGGCCAGGCCCGACGCTGAAGAACGTGCGCCAGGACGATTCGGATTTTGACGCGCAGGTCGCTGGCCTCATTCTGAGGCGCGGCCCGGAATTGCCGGAATTCGGCGCCACCATCCGCTATCTCTGGGAGGCGCGCTCGGTCACCGGTCAGATGATCGCGCTCGACGGCGGCCAGCATCTTGCATGGCAGACGCCCGATGTGACAGGCATGGCGAAATGAGTCCTTTGGATCACAAGAACAAGGCGCGCGGCGGCGCCGATGATCTTCCTCCCGAAATCGACCTCGAGGACGAGGCGCTGGAGGAGATCGTCGAACCGGTTGGCCCGGATGTCGCCTTCACGGCCATCGACTGGACGCCGCATGCGGGCGACGCCGAAGGCATGGTCGGCGCCGAGGTGATCCAGACGCTGGTCAAGCGGCTGCCCAATGCGCCCGGCGTCTACCGGATGATGAACGCCGCCGGCGACGTGCTCTACGTCGGCAAGGCGCGCAGCCTGAAGAAGCGTGTCACCAACTACGCGCAAGGCAGATTCCACACCAACCGCATCGGCCGCATGGTGCGCGAGACGTCGACGATGGAATTCGTCGTCACCCGCACCGAGATCGAGGCGCTGCTTCTCGAAGCCAATCTCATCAAGCGTTTGCGGCCGCGATTCAATGTGCTGATGCGGGACGACAAGTCGTTCCCGTATATCCTTTTGACCGGCGACCATGTCTCGCCCGGCATTTACAAGCATCGCGGCGCGCGGTCGCGAAAGGGCGACTATTTCGGCCCCTTTGCCTCGGCCGGTGCCGTCGGCCGCACCATCAATTCCCTGCAGCGCGCCTTCCTGCTCAGAAGCTGCACCAATTCTTTCTACGAGAACCGCACGCGGCCATGCCTGCTCTACCAGATCAAGCGCTGCGCGGGTCCGTGCACCGGCGAAATTTCGCATGAGGGTTATGCCGGGTTGGTCGCCGAAGCGAAGGACTTTTTGTCCGGCCGCAGCCAGAAGGTGAAGACTGAGATTTCGGCTGCCATGCAGCAGGCTTCGCAAGACCTCGATTTCGAGCGCGCCGCCATCTATCGCGACCGTCTGGCGGCCCTGTCGCACGTGCAGAGCCATCAGGGCATCAACCCGGCGACCGTCGACGAGGCCGATGTGTTCGCCATCCACCAGGAAGGCGGCCAGGTCTGCATCCAGGTGTTTTTCTTCCGCACCGGCCAGAACTGGGGCAACCGCGCCTATTTCCCGAAGGCCGATCCGGCGCTGGAGGGATCGGAAGTCCTGGGCTCGTTCCTGGCGCAATTCTATGACGACAAACCGACACCGCGTGCCATTCTCTTGTCGCAGACCGTCGAGGACCAGGAACTGCTGGCCGAGGCGCTCTCGACCCGCGCCGGCCGCAAGGTGGCGATTTCCGTGCCGCAGCGCGGCGAGAAGAAGGACCTGACCGACAACGCCCTGCAGAATGCGCGTGAGGCACTCGGCCGTCGCCTGGCCGAAACCTCGACGCAAGCGCGGTTGCTTGCCGGCTTTGCCGAGACCTTCGGCCTCGCCAAGCCGCCGGTGCGCATCGAGGTTTACGACAATTCGCACATCATGGGCACCAACGCCGTCGGCGCCATGGTCGTCGCCGGGCCGGAAGGCTTTGTGAAAAACCAGTACAGAAAATTCAACATCCGCTCGACCGAGATCACGCCGGGCGACGATTTCGGCATGATGCGCGAAGTGATGGAGCGGCGTTTTTCGCGGCTGCTCAAGGAGCATGGCGATGTCGCCGTGGCTGAGGATGCGGCAGCGGGCGAGGCAATGGCGGCCGAGGCGGGCGATGATATCGAGGACGACATTTCCGGCAGCTTCCCGGCATGGCCGGACGTCATCCTGATCGATGGCGGCCAAGGCCAGATGACGGCGGTGCGCAAGATCCTGTCGGATCTCGGCATCGAGGACCGGGTCGTCGCCATCGGCATCGCCAAGGGGCAGGACCGCGATGCCGGCCGCGAGCGTTTCTTCGTCAGGGGCAGGGACTCGTTTTCATTGCCGGTTCGCGACCCCGTGCTCTATTTCGTCCAGCGGCTGCGCGACGAGGTCCACCGCTTCGCCATCGGCTCGCACCGGGCCCGCCGCAAGAAGGAGATGGTCAAGAGCCCGCTCGATGAAATCGCCGGCATCGGCCCCGGCCGTAAGCGCGCCCTGCTGCTGGCATTCGGAACCGCCAAGGCGGTCAGCCGCGCCGCGATCGAGGATCTGAGAAAAGTCGATGGCATTTCCGAGCAGGTCGCCAAATTGGTCTACAATCATTTCCACGAAAGTTGAAAAAATTCGCCACTTTCAGCTGGCCAGTCGAATCTGGCCTGTTGACCCCCTACAACAGCTTCTGATTTGAGTACGCAGGCAGAAAGAGTCCACCAGACATGGCCCAGCGCGCGTTCAACCTGCCTAATATGCTGACCTACGCCCGTATCGTCGCGGTGCCGCTGGTCGTGTTGTGCTTTTTTCTCGAAGGCCATCTGAAATCGAGCGACTTCGCTCGCTGGTCGGCGCTGGTCATTTTCCTGCTGGCGTCCGTTACCGATTATTTCGACGGCTATTTTGCGCGTGCCTGGCAGCAGACCTCCAACATCGGCAAGATGCTCGATCCGATCGCCGACAAGCTGCTGGTCGCCACGTGCCTCTTGCTGCTTGCGGCCGACACCGACCGCCATGCCGGCATCGCCGGCTGGTCGCTGTGGGCGGCCATCATCATCCTGTGCCGCGAAATCCTGGTTTCTGGCCTGCGCGAATATCTGGCGGCACTCAAGGTCTCGGTGCCGGTGACGCAGCTCGCCAAGTGGAAGACCACCATTCAGATGGTCGCCATCGCTTTCCTGCTGGCGGGGCCGGCCGGCGACAAGGTCTTCCCGCTGACAACGCAGACCGGTCTCGTGCTGCTGTGGATCGCGGCCCTCGTGACGCTCTACACCGGCTACGACTATTTCCGCGCCGGCCTCAAGCACATCATGGACGAGTGAGATGACGACCCGTCTCATCTACTTTGCCTGGGTTCGCGAACGGATCGGCATGCCGGAAGAAGATGTCGAACTGCCGGCCGGCATAGAGACGGTCGCCGACCTCTTGCGCTGGCTGCGGTCGCGCGGCGAAGGCTACGAACACGCATTGCAATATCCCGACGTGATCCGCGTTGCCATCGACCAAGAACATGTCGACCACCGCGAGAAGATATCGGGCGCGCGCGAAATCGCGCTGTTCCCGCCGATGACCGGGGGCTGACAGTCATGCCGGGCGTCCTGGCAGCGACCGTGCGCATTCAGCGCCAGGATTTCGACGTCGCCGCCGAGATCGCCGCACTGACGCAAGGCCGCGTCGACATTGGCGCGGTGGTCACCTTCTCAGGCCTGTGCCGCGACGAGCAGGGCGCGCTCTCGGCACTCGAACTCGAGCACTATCCGGGCATGGCTGAAGCCGAGATCGGCCGCATCGCAACCGAAGCCAGCGAGCGCTGGCCGCTGCAAGGCCTCACCGTCATCCATCGCCATGGCAAGATCGCGCCGGGGGAGAACATCGTGCTGGTGGTAGCCGCTTCGGCGCACCGCCAGGCGGCGTTCGAGGCGGCGGACTTCCTCATGGACTACCTCAAGTCGCGTGCACCCTTCTGGAAGAAGGAACATCGCACCGACGGCTCCGAGGGCGGCTGGGTCGAGGCCAAGGAAACCGATGCCCAGGCAGCCCAGCGCTGGAAGCGGCCGCCATCCGAATAATACCGTGCCGACCTTGCTCGTCCATGGCAACCGCGACCGCTCGGCGCCCATCGAGCTGACGGGCATTCCGTCCGCCAGGCTCATTCCGGACTGCCGTTTCCTCGTTTACGAGGGCGCGCCGCATGGCCTCATGTACACCCATATGGATCGGCTGCATGCCGATGTGCTGCGATTCGTGCGCGAGAGTTTGACCGCCAGCAAAGAAAAAGGCCGGCGAAACACCGGCCTTCTCGCATGGAACGTGCAGTGTCGGCTCAGCCGACGATTTCGGTATCCGAGAACCAGTACTTGATCTCCTGCGCGGCCGTTTCCGGCGCATCCGAGCCGTGCACCGAATTCTCACCGATCGAGAGCGCATGCACCTTGCGGATGGTGTCTTCGGCAGCGTTGGCCGGATTGGTGGCGCCCATCACTTCGCGGTTCCTGGCGATGGCGTTCTCACCTTCCAGCACCTGCACGATGGTCGGGCCCGAGGACATGGAGTCCACCAGTTCGCCGAAGAACGGGCGCTCCTTGTGGACGGCGTAGAAGCCCTCCGCCTCGCGGCGGCTCATCCACACCCGGCGCGAGGCGATAACGCGCAGGCCGGCCTCTTCCAGCATCCTGGTGATGGCGCCGGTGAGATTGCGCCGCGTCGCGTCCGGCTTGATCATGGAAAAAGTGCGTTCGAGCGCCATGGGTCGTCCTTGTCTGAATTCGAATTGAGAGTGGCGGGCTCTATACAAGCCGCCCGGCTGATTGCCAAGAGGGGTGAGGAGCGGGTGAGGCGTGGTCCGCCAAGCGTTCGGAAAGCCAATTGTTTGACTTTCCAGACGACGAACGCCCGGAGCGACAGCGCAGGGCCGGAATGGTCGGTGCTTCCGTGGCTGATCCCGTCGGCCGTCGGCATCAGACGGCTGCACAGCAACGGTTTGCTTGCTATAGTCGCCCGGTCGGCGCCGCGCTGAAGTCGGCCCGAATGGAGACAACATGACCATGACAGACGATCGTCAGGAGCGCATTCGCAACCGTGCACATCAGATCTGGCAGGAAGAAGGGCACCCGGCCGGTCAGCACGAACGCCATTGGCACCAGGCGGCAGCCGATGTAGACCGGGAGGACGCGGGGAAGCCGACGGTGGGCAAGAAGCCGGCCAAGAAGGCACCTGGCGCCAGCAAGGCAAAAGCCGCGCCCAAGCAAGAAAAGCTCGTCGCCAAAGCCAGCGAGCCGAAAGCCAGCAAGCCAAAGAAGGCGGCGAAGTAAGGCGGCGAAGTAAGGTCAGCTGTTCGGCCCCTGATTTTCGCAACAGGCTGACAGGCTCGATCTGCCCTGCGGATAGAAGGCCTTTGCGGCGTCACGCCGCCGCCGCAACCTTTCGTCCAAGCCCGCCATGCAGGTCGAGGCAGCGGGTGAACCACTGCGCCACCACGTCGCTGTCTTCGAGCAACTTGTACGGCGATGCGATGCGCGCCCATTGCAATGCGCCGAAGACGATATAGTCGGCAAATAGCGGCGAGGCGCCGCCGATGAATGGCTGGTAGCTCAACATGGAGCGCAGCGGCTCCAGTGCCGCCCGGAAGGTTGCCAGGCCGGCGTCGCGTGCGGCGACGACATCCTCCAGCCGCTTGCCGAAGCGCTGCTCCCGGCTCTGGCGGAAATACGAGCCATTCTGTTCGTCTTGCATGGCATGAAGGTCGACGAGCGCCGCCGTGGTGACGTAAGGGTGGATCGTCGATTGCGACCAGCGCTCGATGAAGCGCGCCATCGCCTTGCCGCCTTCGCCGCCAAACAGGCTAGGCCGATCCGGATAGGCCTCCTCGAGATAGAGCGCGATGGCAAAGGAATCGGTGACGACTTTGTCGCCGTCGCGGATCACCGGAACGGTTTTCGAAACGCCGCCCTCAACGGCGGGCACTTCGAGAAAACGCGTCGGCGCGGTCGACATTTCGAGCCCCTTGTGGGCCAGCGCCATTGTTGCCTTCCAGCAATGTGGGCTGAACGGGCGGCCCTCGTCACGCCCGACGAGTTCGTAAAGCAGAATGGTCATTGGCGCGGGTTCCTTTGCAGTCTAGGTATCGCTCCCGACACCCGAAACGGACCGGCGGGAAAAAATGAAACAGCACTTCATGATGTTTGCGGCATACAATCAATGGGCCAATGGCCGCATCTACGATGCCGCCGACGATCTCAACGACGAGGAATTCAATCGCGACGTCGGCGCCTTCTTCGGCTCGCTGATGGGCACGCTCAACCACCTGCTCGCCGCCGATCGCATCTGGATGAAGCGCTTCACCGGCGAAGGCGCCGCGCCGACGACATTGGACGCTATATTGTACCGGGCCTTGCCTGTCCTGAGGACAGCGCGCGAGGCCGAGGACCGGCGGATTATCGACTGGCTCAGCGGCTTGAGCGACAAGGCGCTGTCGGGTCGTTTCACCTATATGACCGTATCGGACATGCGCACCGTCTCGCAACGCCTGGCGCCCGCGCTGGCTCATGTCTTCAACCACCAGACCCATCACCGCGGCCAGGCGCATATGATCCTGACGGTCCTGGGTCGCCCGTCGGTGCCGCTGGATCTGGCGCATTTCCAGCGCACCGAGGAAGGCAGAGCTTTCGCCTGATCCAGATGGTTTCGTTCTAAATTCGATGGCGAACGGTTGGCGCGGACTATCGCCGCATTTTCACACAGCCGCCGAAGCCAGGCCGGTGACTTCGCCATCCAATTGGCTCTGTGTCAGAGCCGCTTCCGCCATCACCCATTGCTTGAACCGCAGCACCTTGCGCGCGGCAAGGCTCTTGTGGGGCGAGACGAAATACCAGCCGGCCGTGTTCGGATGGTGGACGGCAAAGGGAGCGACCAGCCTCTCGGCGCGGATGTCGCTGGCCATATAGGCACGGTTGGCGACGGCAAAACCCATTCCGGCATTGGCCGCCTCGTAGGACATCATGCACGAGTCGAAATAGATGCTTTTGGTCTCGCTGAGCACAAAACTGGCCCCGGCGAAACCAAGCCAGGATTGCCAGTTCTGGGTGCAGGTGTCGGAATGCAGCAGCGTGAAGTGCTTGAGGTCGTCCGGCGTCACCTTTGACACGGGCTTGTCGCCGAGAACCTCATGGAACAGTTTGCGGTTGCACACCGGGGTCAGGTCTTCCCGAAACAGCAGGTCGGACGGCAGTCCGTTGAAATGGCCGTCGCCATAGCGGATTTCCAGATCGAATTCGGAAGTCGTGAACTCATGCGTCGCGTACGAGGTCGAAACCCGCATCACGATATCGGGATGTTGCTGCTGGAACAGCGGCAGGCGCGGAAACAGCCAGCGCGCGGCAAATGTCGGCAGCACGGATATTTTCAGCACATGTTCCTGTGATTGCCCTGTCGCTTCCATGCTGGCGGCGACGATACGCTCCAGCGCCTCGCGAACGCGCGAGACATAGGTCTCGCCCTCCGGTGTCAGCGACACCGCATTGCCGCCGCGCTGAAAAATCTTGAAACGCAGCTGGTCCTCCAGGCTCTTGACGCGCTGGCTGACCGCCGATGCGGTGATGAACTGTTCTTCTCCGGCACGCGTGAAATTGCCGTGCCTCGCAGCACTCTCCACGATTTTCAGCGAATTGAGGTTGACCTGACTGAGCAGACGCACGGTTTCGACCTTAAGCTTGGCTTACGGTAGCACTAGCATTCCTAATTTTACAGGGGGAGCTAATTTAATCGACTGTTAGCCAAGTGTTTGCCCCCACTTGGAGAAGTACAATGAACGCACATACGATACCCGAATTGCGCTATGCGATGAGCCGCGAGGCCATTATCGGCCACGAAACCGCCTGGAAGGTGTCGAGCTTCGGCGTTGCGCAGTATCTGCATGGCTATGATCCGGTACTGCTTGCCGCGATCGAGGAGGCCGCCCTGAAGCTCAAGGCCAGCCATGCCGTGCACAAGCATCTCGATCTGACCTTCATCACCGGCGCCGACCGTTTCATACCTGAAATCAAGGAGTTGCTGAACGACAAGTTGCGCCTGGAGCGACTGTCCGACATGATGGGGACGAAGCTGGAACCCTATCCGCTGTCGATCGTCGGTTCGACCGTCACCTTCATGAATCCCAGGGATGGCGCCGTCGAATGGCATTGCGACGGCGTTCCGGTCACCGAACTCATTCCGCTGTCGATCAGCGATCCGCTGGTCGGCGGCCATCTCGAAATCTATTGCGATGATTCCGAGACCGGCCGCGCCATTCTCGAATCCGGCCGCGAGATTCCGCGCAACCGTATCATGCGCATCGATCACAAGATGAGATATGCGACGCTCGGGCAGTTCCTTGGCGTCCTGCACCGCACGGCGCCGATCCAGTTCGGCGAACGCGTCACCCTGGTGCTCAACCAGCGCTCCGTGGCCAAGCCCTATGTCGACGACAACAGGATGTTTTACCTTGCCGCCGACAACGATCACGACCGCGAATGGGTCAATGAACTGGCCGAGGACGTGTGGACCAATCAGCTGCCGGCCTATCGCCGGTTCGAGGCGGAACATCCGATGCCGGCCCCGGCCGAAGCACCGGTTCCGGGTGGGGCCAGGGATTCATGGTAACGATCCATGATCCGGAAAGGGAGCCGGTTTTCGGACAGGATCATGGTCGAACGCAGAGATAGAGCCCCATGGCGCTTCTTTCGGCATGGATCAGGCTCGATGTCCGCGCTGGTCTTCGCCACCGGCGCGGTGGCGTTGTGGTCGACAAATGCGCTGGTCGGCAAATCCCTGCTGGCCAGTCACCCGGTGTCGCAGGTGCAGTTCCTGCAATTTGCAGGGGCCGCGCTGGTCTTCGCGGCCATCCGGTTGATGAGCCGGGAGAAAGCCACGGCAATCACGGCGAGCACCGCGCTGGTGCCGCTCGCGGTCGGCTTCATCGGTCTGGTCGGCACCATGGTGCTGCAATATATCGCCTTCGCCTCGATGCCGGTGATCGAAGCCAATCTCGTGGCCTACACCTGGCCCTTGATGGTTGCCGCGGTCGTGATCGCCTTCGAAAATCCCCGGCGTCCGGCTTTGCTGGGCCTTGCAGCGGCCCTTGGGTTCGTCGGCGTCGCGCTGGTGATTTCGGGAGGCCGCGACCGCACCTGGTTTCAGGGTGATCTCGCCGGCTATCTGTGCGCATTCGGCTCCGCGCTGTGCATGGCTTTCTATTCGGTGATGGTGGGACGGCTCGCCACTTCGCCGGACCGCCTGTTGCTGCCATCGTCGCTGGTTGGCGTCGCCTTGACGCTTATATGGTCCGTTCGCGAAGGCGTCGCCTGGCCCACCGGCGTGGATCTGGCCCTCGGGCTCTATCTCGGTGCCGGCCCTATGGGGCTTGGTTATTACTTCTGGTCGCGGGCCCTGAAACTGGGAGGCAGCGGGAAGGTGGCTGTCATTGCCTATCTCACGCCGATCGCTTCGACACTGCTGCTGACCTTGTCCGGCGAACGGTTGACGACGACAGCCATTGCCGGAGCCGTCCTTGTCATAGGCAGTTGCATCGCGGTCGGACTGGAACGTTCGGAGGCGGAAAATTATGTTTGACGACAATGAACGTCTCGCCAGGCAGGAAGCGCATTGGCTGATCAAGGAATTTGGCGCCGAGGCACCACTTTACGCCGCGATGAAGGCCGAAAAGGCGATCGAGCAGAAGGATTTCGGGCGTTGTGCCCGCTGGAAGCGTATTCTTGAGATATTGGCTGACAGCCGTTCAACCAAGTCTGCCGTATCCAAGTATTAGATTTTCTAATTTGCACGAGGTCGATTTCCCATAAAAGTAGTTGGCGCCAAGTCTTGATTCGTTTTGGGACTTGGCGGGTCCGTTGGGGGCACGGTTAAAGAGATACATCGACAAAAGTCTTCACTGGGGTAGACGACTTTGTCGCAAATAGGGTGAAAGAATTGTCAAATATCGAGGATAAGATCGTTATCGAGCTAACCGCCGATATTGTCTCGGCTTATGTAGGCAACAATCCGCTCCCGGCTTCGGGCCTGCCTGACTTGATTGCCAGCGTCAGCGCCTCGGTCCGAAAGCTGGCTGGTGCGGCTGTCGTGGAAAGCCCGAGCCTTGTTCCGGCCGTAAATCCGAAAAGGTCGGTGTTTCCCGACTACATCATCTGCCTGGAGGACGGAAAGAAGTTCAAGTCGCTCAAGCGACATCTCAGGACGGACTACGGCTTGAGCCCTGACGACTATCGCGCCAAATGGGGCTTGCCGCCGGACTACCCGATGGTCGCGCCGAATTACTCCGCGACCCGGTCGGCGTTGGCGAAGTCGACGGGACTTGGCCGCAAGCCGGCCGCTGCGCCGGCAGTCGTGGCCAAGACGACAAAGCGCGGCAGGGCGGCTGCCTGAGGCCTTGCCGACTGCACGGCGGGCGCTGTCGCGGCTCTGACGGCGCGGTTGTGGGCGCCGTTTCCAGGCCTTGTGCGGCCAACTGGCCCGCAAGGTCTTGCGAAGCGTTGATGTCCGGTGCAAAAGCGCGGCCATGCTTATCATCAACGACCTCTCGCTCCGCATGGCGGGGCGCCTGCTTCTCGACCACGCCTCGCTCACCCTGCCGGCCGGCACCAAGGCCGGTCTTGTCGGTCGCAACGGGACCGGCAAGACGACGCTGTTCAAGGCCATAACAGGCGATTTTCCCTCCGAGACGGGTTCGATCAGCCTGCCGAAGAATACGCGGATCGGTCAGGTGGCGCAGGAAGCGCCCGGCACCGAGGACCCGCTGATCGAGATCGTGCTCAAGGCCGACCTCGAACGTTCCGCGCTCCTCGAAGAGGAAAAGACCGCCACCGATCCGCACCGCATCGCCGACATCCACATGCGGCTGGCCGATATCGACGCCCATTCGGCCGAGTCTCGCGCGGCCACCATCCTGGCCGGCCTCGGCTTCGACGACGCCGCGCAGCGCCGTCCGGCCTCGTCCTTCTCCGGCGGCTGGCGCATGCGCGTTGCGTTGGCCGCCGTGCTGTTTTCAGAGCCCGACCTTCTGTTGCTGGACGAGCCGACCAACTATCTCGACCTTGAAGGGACGTTGTGGCTTGAGAACTATGTTTCAAAGTATCCGCACACGGTGCTTCTGATTTCGCACGACCGGGATCTGCTCAACCGTGCCGTCAATTCGATCGTTCATCTCGACCAGAAGAAGCTGACGTTCTGGCGCGGCGGCTACAACCAGTTCGAGCGCCAGTATACCGAGCAGAAGGAATTGCAGGAAAAGGGCAGGGTCAAGCAGGAAGCCGCCCGCAAGCATATGGAATCCTTCGTCGAGCGTTTTCGCGCAAAGGCCTCCAAGGCAAGGCAGGCACAGTCGCGCATCAAGGCGCTGGAAAAGATGAAGCCGATCTCGGCCATCGTCAACGACACGGTACGGCCGTTCTCTTTCCCCGAGCCTGTGAAGACCGTGGCCTCGCCGATCGTGGCGCTGAACAACGTCAATGTCGGCTACACCGAGGGTCAGCCGATCCTGAAGAAGATGACGCTGCGCATCGATGCCGACGACCGCATCGCGCTGCTCGGTGCCAATGGCAACGGCAAGTCGACCTTCGCCAAACTTCTGTCGGGTCGTCTGAAGCAGGAAACCGGCACCATGACGGTGGCGCCGGGTTTGAAGGTGGCGATCTTCGCCCAGCACCAGCTCGACGATCTGCGTCCTGAGGAAAATGCCTATGAGCACGTCCGCCGGCTGATGCCGGAGGCGCCGGAATCGAAAGTGCGCGGCCGCGTCGCCCAGTTCGGCCTCACGACAGAGAAAATGAACACGCCCGCCAAGGACCTGTCCGGTGGCGAGAAGGCGCGCCTTCTGATGGGCCTGTCTGCCTTCGAGGGCCCGAACCTGTTCATCCTCGACGAACCGACCAACCATCTCGACATCGACAGCCGCGAATCGCTGATCCATGCGCTGAACGAATTTCCCGGCGCCGTTATCCTGATTTCGCACGACCGCCATCTGCTGGAAGCGACCGCCGACCGGCTGTGGCTGGTCAAGGACGGTGCGGTCAATCCCTATGACGGCGACTTGGAGGATTACAAGACGCTGGTCACCGGCGTCTCCAGCGACCGCCGTGGCAAGCGCGAAGCGGACAAGGCGTCAAAAGCCGACCGTCGCCGCGACGCGGCCGCACGCCGCGCCGCCTTCGAACCGCTGGCCAAGGAAATCCGCGCCACCGAGGCGCTGATGGATCGCATCCGCAAGCGCATCGACGGCATCGAGGACGAGCTGTCCAATCCGTCGGTCTATGAAAAGGATCCCTCGACCGCGACGCGGCTCGCCAAGGAGCGCTCGCAGCTTGCGCAGACGCTGGCAGGCCACGAGGAAAAATGGCTGACCATGTCGGCCGAATATGAGGAAGGCACGGCGGAGTAGGATGCGTAGTCTCCCGACGAGGGGGAGATTGGCTGATTATCTGGCCCTACACGCCACTCCCGAAACCCGCTAAACAGGGACCATGAACCAGCACGCCAACCTCCGCGTCGGCCATTCGGCCTGTCCGCATGATTGCCCGTCGACCTGTGCTCTCGAGGTCGAACTGCTCGACGGCAACCGCATCGGCCGGGTCCATGGCGCCAAGGCCAACAGCTACACGTCGGGCGTCGTCTGCGCCAAGGTCGCCCGCTATGCCGACCGCGTCCATCATCCCGATCGTCTGCTGAAGCCGCTGGTGCGCAAGGGCGCCAAGGGCGAGGGCGTCTGGCAGGAATCTAGCTGGGAGGCCGCTCTCGATCTCGTCGCCGAGAAATTCGACGCGGCCGAAGCGAAGTACGGCTCGGAGACGGTCTGGCCCTATTACTATGCCGGCACGATGGGGCTGGTGCAGCGCGACGGCATCGAGAGGTTGCGCCACGCGAAAAAATACTCGGGCTTCTTCGGCTCGATCTGCACCAATCTCGCCTGGACCGGCTGGATGATGGGGGCAGGCGCGCTGCGCGGACCGGACCCGCGGGAGATGGCGAAATCCGACTGCGTGGTGATCTGGGGCACCAACGCCGTGGTCACGCAGGTCAATGTGATGACCCACGCCATCAAGGCGCGCAAGGAACGCGGCGCGAAGATCGTGGTCATCGACGTCTATGAGAATGCGACGATGAAGCAGGCCGACATCGGTCTGGTCCTGAAGCCCGGCACCGACGGCGCACTCGCTTGTGCCGTCATGCACGTCCTGTTTCGCGAGGGCCTGGCCGACCGCGCCTATCTGCGGAAATATACGGACGATCCGACGGGCCTGGAGGCGCATCTCGTTACCCGCACGCCGGAATGGGCGGCTGATATCACTGGTTTGACGGTCGCCGAGATCGAGACCTTCGCGCGCCTCGTCGGCGCGACGAAAAAGACCTATTTTCGCCTAGGCTACGGCTTTGCCCGCCAGCGCAACGGCGCCGTCAACATGCATGCCGCGGCATGCATCGCCGCCGTCACCGGCGCCTGGCAGTATGAGGGCGGCGGCGCCTTCCATTCCAATTCCGGCATCTTCAAGCTCAACCAGGAGGTGCTCGAGGGCACGCGCATGCGCGATCCCTCGATCCGCTATCTCGACCATTCCCGCATCGGCCCGGTGCTGACCGGCGCCAGTGACGCGCTCTATGGCGGACCGCCGGTGACGGCGATGCTGATCCAGAACACCAATCCGGTGAATGTCGCGCCCGAGCAGCGGCTGGTGAAGCAGGGATTTTTGCGAGACGATTTGTTCACCTGCGTGCACGAGCAGTTCATGACCGACACGGCCAAGCTGGCCGACGTCGTGCTGCCGGCGACGATGTTCGTCGAGCATGACGACATCTACAAGGGCGGCGGCAACCAGCACATCACGCTCGGCCCCAAGCTGATCGAACCGCCGGAAGGGCCGCGCACCAACCATTTCGTCATCGAGCAGCTGGCCGGGCGCCTTGGTGTCGCCGACAGGCCGGGCTTCGGGCTGACCGAGCAGCAGCATATCGACATCATCCTTGGCAAGCGCGGGTTGGGCAGCTTCGCCAGCTTGGAAGAGCAGAAGTGGATTGATCTGCAGCCGGATTTCGACACGGCGCATTTCATCCGGGGCTTTGGCCATGCGGATGGGAAATTCCGTTTTCGCGCCGACTGGACCGGCCAGGCGGCTCCGAACCGGCCGCCGAAGAGCATGGGCCTGTTCGGCCCGGTGGCGCGATTGCCCGAATTTCCTGATCATGTCGACCTGATCGAGGTGGCTGACGAAGCCCATCCGTTCCGGCTGACGACCTCGCCGGCGCGCAACTTCCTCAACTCGACCTTTTCCGAAACACCGGTGTCGAAGGCCAAGGAGGTCCGCCCGGAACTCCTGCTGCATCCCGAGGACGCGGCGGCTCTAGGGCTGGCCGAGGGCGACCGTGTCGAGATCGGCAACATGCGCGGCGAGGTGGTGCTGCACGCCAGACTGTTCGGCGGCATCAAGCGCGGCGTCGTGATCGCCGAGGGTATCTGGCCGAACAGCGCGCATGAGCGCGGCGAGGGCATCAATGTACTGACCGGCGCCGACGCCCCCGCACCCTATGGCGGCGCTGCCTTTCACGACAACAAGGTCTGGCTGCGCCGGGCGCAAGAGCTGAGTGCATAGCGGCCGCGATTATCGATTGCGCCTGATGTCAATTCGTCCGTCGCAATGGGAGAGTGTCGATGGCTGGCGCGATTTCGCTTCTGGGAATACCGCATGACGAGAATTCATCCTATCTCCAGGGTGCGGCCAAGGCGCCGCCGCTCATCAGGCGCGAACTCACCAGCGATGCTTACTCCTCATGGAGCGAGACCGGCTTCGACCTGACCGGCCGCTTCGTTGATCATGGCGACATCGACTTCACCCAACCGGGCGATCCCTGGCAGCGCATCGAAAGCGAAGTCGGTCGCGCCCTGGACGCAGGCCACCCGCTGATCAGCCTGGGCGGCGACCACGCGATCACCTGGCCGGTGCTGCGCGCGGTGCGCCGTCGCCACCCGAGCCTGACGATCGTGCATATCGATGCCCACCCCGACATCTATCATGCCTACGGTGACAATCCGCGTTCGCACACCTCGCCCTTCGCGCGCATCATGGAGGAACGGCTAGCCGACCGGCTGATCCAGATCGGCCTGCGCGCCGTGAACGACCATCACCGCGATCAGTTCAAGCGCTTTGGCGTCGAGGTCGTGGAGGCCGCGCATTTCGGCGCAAGCCTGACGCTTGATCTCAAGACTCCGGTTTATATCTCGATGGATCTCGACGGGCTCGATCCAGCCTTTGCGCCCGGTGTCTCTCACCGCGAGCCCGGCGGCCTGTCGACGCGGCAGGTCATCAACCTGATTCAAGGCATCAACCAGCCGATCGTTGCCGCTGATATCGTTGAATACAATCCGAGCCAGGACCTCTCCAACATGACGGCGCTTGTCGCCGCCAAACTGACGAAGGAGATCGCCGGCATGATGCTCAGGACATCGCCCGTGGTGGATTGAGGGCGCGCCTGGGATCACACCGGCAGGGTTTCGGCCACCTTTTTCCTGTTTTGCCGTTGGCGGATGTCATCGGCGACCGCCTGGGCCTCGATGCCGATTTCGCGCAACAGCCCGGTGACCGCGTTGTGAAAGCCGACCAGATAAAGGCCGAGATCCGAAGCTCGGGCATTGACGCCGCTGGGGCCGGGCTCCACGCCGGGTTCGAGGAACCTGGCATAGCCCGGCCGATAGCCGGTGGCGAAGAGGATGGCGTCGAATTCGCCGTGCTTGCCGTCCGCAAAACGGGCACCGCGTTCCGAGATTTCGGCGATGTCGGGCGCCACCTTGATCGCACCTTCCCGGATCTTGCCGATGGTGCCGACATCGATCACCGGAATGCGCGACGCAAGGGCGATCTGCTGCAGCAGTCCCTGCTTCGGCCGTCTGAGCCCAAACTTCTCCAGCCTCCCCAGCACCAGATCGAGGATGACGGGAAACAGCGCGTCGTTGATGCGCTGCGGCCCGAGCCGCGTCGCCATGCCGACCATCTGGATCGGCACGCCGAACAGTTCGCGCGGGACGATGTGAACGCCCCCGCGCACCGAGATCGTCGGTCGGGCGCCGCCTTCCACCAGGTCGAGCGCAATCTCCGCGCCGGTATTGCCCATGCCGACGACCAGCACCGATTGGCCGGCAAAAGGCGCGGCGTTGCGATAGTCGGCGCTGTGCAGCGTCTTGCCCTTGAAGGCCTCGATGCCGGCAAATCTGGGCAGCAAGGGTTCGGCATTGTAGCCGGACGCGATCACCACATGCGAAGCGCGTAAGGCGACGGAGGTCGATTCCACCCGCCAACCGCGGCCCTCCCGGGTGATCGCCCGCACCGTTTCGCCGAAGCGGGGCTCCAGGGCGAAGCGTTTTGCATAGGCGTCGAGATACTCGACCACGAGCTGGCGCGGCACATAGCGCGGATAATCCCTTGGGAAGGGAACGAAGGGCAGCGAGGAGTAACGCTTGGTCGTATGCAGATGCACACGGTCATAGTGACGCCGCCAGGCTGGCGCGGCCTGCTGCTCCTTTTCAAGCATGACGAAATCCTGCCCGGCCTGGCGAAGACATGCGGCAACCGCCAGGCCCGCCGGCCCGGCACCGATGATCGCGACTTTCGTGGTTTCGCCCATGCGCGCCTCCCCCTCCAATTGGCGATCCAGAATGTCAGAAACGTGGCAAGGGTGCACCGGCTCATCCAGGCAGGGGCACCGTCAACCCGACCTTGACGCGGTCCATGGCGACGAAGGTGCGGAACTTCCGCACATTGTTGCTGCCGAAGAACAGTTTTCGCGTCAGCGCCTCGTAGGCGCCCATGTCGGCCACGGCGATGACGAGGATGAAGTCGGCCTCGCCGGTGACATAATAGCATTGCTGTACTTGCGGCTCCGCCGAGAATTGCCGCTTGGCCTCGTCGATCAGTTCGGTGCGTTCGCTCTCGAGCTCCACCTCGACGAAGATAGTGATCGGCTGGCCGACGGCCGCCGGCTCGACAATGGCGACATTGCCGGTAATGACGCCGGTCTGCTCCATGCGCTTGATGCGGCGCTGCACGGCTGGCGCCGACAAGTTCACCGCCTCGCCGATCAGCCGTTGCGGCGTCGTGTTGTCCCGCTGCAGGATGGCGAGGATGGCGAGATCGAAACTGTCGAGTGAGGCTGGCGACCGAGACATTGCTCTCCTGACGAAACAAACTTGCATTTCGAGAGCCATATTACGGCGCTTTTTGCGCATGGTTTGCAATATCTTGTCTTGGATGACCCAAAGAGAGACCGCCAATGTTCCTGCCCAATCGCCATGCCTTGCACCGCCAGCCGCTGGACGAGGCCGATGCCGAAACCCTCGGCATCGCCGGGGCGGACACTGTCGAGCGTTTCCTTGCCCGCCGTGACAATCACTTGGCGACGCCGCTGCACGCCCTGCCGGCGTTGGCTGGCGAACTCGGTCTCGGCACCTTGCATGTCAAGGATGAGGGCTTTCGCCTCGGCCTAGGCAGCTTCAAGGCGCTGGGCGGCGCCTATGCGGTCTTCCGCCTGGTCCTGGAGGAGGCAAGCAAGCGGCTCGGCCGCTCCGTCGATGTCGGCGATCTCGATCGGCCCGAAGTCCGGTCGGTCGCGGCGACCATGACGGTTGCTTGCGCTACCGACGGCAATCATGGCCGCTCCGTCGCGCAAGGCGCCGAGCTTGTCGGCGCAAAGGCAGCGATCTTTGTCCATGCCGGCGTCAGCGACGGGCGCGTCGCGGCCATCGCCCGCTATGGGGCGGAGATGATCCGCGTCGACGGCAATTACGACGATTCGGTCAGGCAGGCGGCGCGCGTCGCCGCGGAGAAGGGCTGGACGGTGGTTTCCGATACCTCATGGCCGGGCTACGAACGCATTCCGGGCCTCGTCATGCAGGGCTACACGGCGATCGTGCGCGAGGCGCTGGGCCAGGTCTCCGAACCGCCGACCCATGTCTTCGTGCAGGCCGGCGTCGGCGGCATCGCGGCGGCGGTCGCCGGCCATCTCGCCATCGTGCTTGGCGAAGCCAGGCCGGTTTTCACGGTGGTGGAACCCGCCCGTGCCGCCTGCGTTTTCGGCGCCGCCAAGGCCGGGCATCCGGTCAAGATCGCGCATGGCGAGGCGACAGTCATGGCGATGCTCGAATGCTACGAGGCCTCGCCGGTCGCCTGGCGCGTGCTGGCACGCGTCGCCGATGCCTTCATGACCGTCGACGAGGACGAAGCCATCGCCGTGATGCGGCGGCTGGCACGCCCGGCCGGCAACGATCCGGCCATCGTCGCCGGTGAAAGCGGCGGGGTCGGCCTTGCCGGGCTGATCCGGGCGATGACCGATCACAAGGCCGAGCTTGGCCTCGACGCCAGTTCGCGCGTGCTGGTCGTCAACACCGAAGGCGCGACAGATCCCCGCCGCTATGCCGAACTCGTCGGCACGAGTCCGGCGGATGTGCTTGCCGGCAAGGTGCTTTCTGGAGCGACGCCATGACCTTGATCGATGCCATGACCTCGATCGACGCACAAAGGCTGCTTGGCCGCATCCGCGAGCTCGGCGGCATCGGTCGTGATGGCGAGGGCAGATTGGTGCGGCTGGCCGCCTCCGACGCCGACAGGCTGGGTCGCGACCGCTTCGTCGGCTGGCTGCGCGAGGCCGGTCTCGAAATCGCCATCGATCGCATGGGAAATATCTTCGGCGTCTGGCAGGCGCCGGCGAATGCCGGCCATGCGCCGATCCTCGTCGGCTCGCATATCGACACCGTCATCGATGCCGGCATTTATGACGGCTGCTACGGCGTGCTCGCCGGGCTGGAGGTGATCGAGACGTTGAAGGCGTCGGCTCTTGTCCCGTCGCGACCGCTCGCGGTCGCCGCCTTCACCAACGAGGAAGGGGTTCGCTATTCCCCCGACATGATGGGTTCACTGGTCCATGCCGGCGGCGTCGGTATCGACGAGGCGCTGGCGGCCGTCGGCACCGACGGAAGCGTGCTGGGAGAGGAACTGGCCCGCATCGGCTATGCCGGCGACGAGGAGCCAGGCTTCCTCAAGCCGCACGTCTATCTCGAATTGCATATCGAGCAGGGCCCGGTTCTGGAACGCGAAGGCGTGCCGATCGGTGCTGTGGAAAACCTGCAAGGCATCTCCTGGCAGCGCATCACCATAGACGGCGTCGCCAACCACGCCGGCACCACGCCGATGTCGATGCGCAATGACGCCGGGCATGCGGCCGCGCGTGTCGTCACGTTCCTGCACGACCGCGCCAAAGCCTCGAACACGCCGACCGTTGCAACGGTCGGAACGATGCGTTTCGAGCCAAACGCCATCAATGTCATTCCCTCGCGCGCCGTCTTCACCGTCGACCTGCGCGACCCTTTCGAGCATCGCCTGCAAGCCGAGGAAGCCGCACTCGCCGCGTTTCTTGAGAACCTGGCCGCCGATGGTGGCGTCGCGATCTCGGTCGAGCGGCTGGCCCGCTTCGAGCCGGTGATCTTCGATATAAGCATTGTCGAATTGATCGAAGCTGCCGCGAAGAAGCGCGGGTACGCGTCCAAGCGCATGACCTCGGGCGCCGGCCACGATGCGCAGATGATGGCGCGCCTCGCGCCCGCGGCGATGATTTTCGTGCCGAGCGCCGGTGGCATCAGCCACAATCCGCGCGAACATACCGCCGATGCCGAGCTTGTCGCCGGCGCCAACATCCTGCTTGATATCGTTGCCCAGCTTGCGGATCAGGAGGTATCAGGCGATGGCTGAAATCGATCGTGATGTGCTGAAGCTGGAGATGACCGAATGGCGGCATGATCTGCACGCGCACCCTGAATTCGGCTTCGAGGAGGAGCGCACCGCGGCCTTCGTCGCCGCCAAGCTGCGCGAATTCGGACTGGACGATGTCGCCGAGGGTGTCGGCGGCACCGGCGTCGTCGGGACTTTGAAGCGCGGCAGCGGCAACCGCGCGATCGCGCTGCGGGCCGACATGGATGCTCTGCGCATATCAGAGCAATCAACCGCGCCATACCGCTCCGGCAATCCCGGAATCATGCATGCCTGCGGCCATGACGGCCACACGGCGATGCTGCTCGGTGCGGCCAAGCTCATGGCCGGGGAGGGCGGTTTCGACGGCACCGTGCGCTTCATCTTCCAGCCGGCGGAGGAATGGGGAAAAGGCGCGTTGGCGATGCTCGACGATGGCCTGATGCAGCGCTTTCCCTTCGACGAGATCTTTGGCCTGCACAACATGCCGGGCTTGCCGGTCGGACATTTCGAGACCCGCGCCGGCCCGGTCATGTCGGCCGAAGACGTCTTCGAGATCGTGCTCAGGGGATTGGGCGGTCACGCTGCGCGGCCGCATTCGGGTCAGGAAACGCTGGTCGCCGCCTGTGCGCTGGTTACCAACCTGCAGACCATCGTCTCGCGCCGGCTGAGCCCGGCCGACATCTCCGTGGTTTCGGTGACCGAACTGATCACCGATGGCACCCGCAACGCACTGCCGGGCATCGCCCGCATCCTTGGCGACGCGCGCAGCTTCCGCCCCGAGGTGAGCGCCAAGATCGAATGCCAGATGCGCATCATCGCCGAAGGCATCGCTACCGCTTACAACGTTGCCGCCGAGGTCAACTACACCAGGGAATTCGTGCCTTTGCGCAACGATGCCGAACTGGTCGACGCGGCCTTTGCCGCCGCCGGGACTGTTTTCGAACGCGGCAATATCGCGGTCGCCCGCGAGCCGATGACGGCGTCGGAGGATTTCGCCCGCTTCCTCGACCACGTGCCGGGCTGCTTCGTCTTCCTCGGCAACGGCGAGGCCTCGGCACCGCTTCACAATTCCAGTTACGACTTCGACGACGACGGGCTGTTGTTCGGCGCCAGTTTCCATGCCGCCATCGCCAGGCAGCGGCTTGGGACTTGAACCCCCGGGGGGATTTTCGCGGCATTTAGCGGGGGAAAACGCCGGGGAAAGGCCGAAATCCTTGATCTGGCATGACGCTACGGCAAGACTCAGCTAGCCTCGCTCACGCGGCGGACCTGATATCCGCCTGGCCGGCGCTATCAGATTACCTCCCAAGCGGCGCCGGCCTTCTCTCCTGCATGCTAAATTAGATTTCGTTAAAGTTAGAACGCTCGCGCTCGGCGGAAGTTAGGGTTTTACTGTCATGGCTGTGGCACGCTTTTGGATGCTGCGGGTTCATAGATGCGCGGGCGGAGCTGGATAAAGGCGGTGCGTCAGGACGAAGCGCGGCGGGTGCGCGCCCGCATCGCTCAACTCGAACGAGACTTGACCGCCGCCTCGGCGCAGACACGACAGCTGCGCCAGGACGCAGGCCACGAGCTGCGCAATGCCAAGTTCCGCCTCGAGCGTCTCGAGGAATGCATCGCGGCAATGCGGTGAAGATCCCGCAATCGTTTTTGCGCAATGCTCCATTCACTGGCTGGCAATGCCATTGTTCACGACAGGAATGGCGAGATCTTGATCGGCCCCAGTCGCCTTTGTCGGCGGCAATTTGTTGTCGCAGGCCGAGAAAGCCAAAGTCACCAGCGCGAGGATCAGTCCCAGCTTTTTCATGGCTACTTCCTCCACCCGCAGAACGAGGCGGTGTCGGTTTGGTTGCACGATTGCGCCGAGGGAACAAAATCCCCTGCCTCAGGTTGACCCAGCGAAGGAGGACCGCCGCATGATCCGTTTGCTTCTGGTTGGCACGCTGGCCTTTGTCACTTACCGTCTCGCCCGCAAGATGATCGACGAGGTTCCCGACAGTGTCGATCCGCTCTTGCTGCCAGCGCCCGCAAACGACCGCGAGGCGCTGCGCCGGCAGTCGGCGTCGATGGGCGTTGACCCGAAACGCTGATTGCTCCCGCTGTATTGGCGGAGCTGCTTCTCTGTTGCGAACAAAGCGGAAACGATGCTTGATGGGCGATGAACCTCGCCGCCCATGATTCGACGTTTTTGGAACAGACCGGCCAGCCGGCTTATCTCGCCCGGCTGAACGACGCCCAACGCCAGGCCGTCGAACATGGCGACGGCAAGATTGCAGGCCCGCTGCTGGTTATCGCCGGCGCCGGCTCCGGCAAGACCAACACGCTGGCGCACCGCGTCGCCCACTTGATCGTCAAGGGAGCCGACCCGCGCCGCATCCTGCTGATGACGTTTTCGCGGCGCGCCGCATCCGAAATGGCGAGACGTGTCGAGCGCATCGCCGGCGAAGTGCTCGGCCGCGACGCCGCGGTGATCACGGACGCACTGACCTGGGCCGGCACTTTTCATGGTATCGGCGCGCGGCTGCTGCGGGACTATGCGCTGGAGATCGGCCTCGATCCGGCCTTCACCATCCATGATCGCGAGGATTCCGCCGATCTGATGAATCTCGTGCGCCACGAACTCGGTTTCTCCAGGACGGAAGCGCGCTTTCCGACCAAAGGCACCTGCCTTGCCATCTATTCGCGCGCCGTCAACGCGCAGGCGCCGCTGGGTGAGGTACTGGGGTCCGCCTTCCCCTGGTGCGCCGGCTGGGCCGAGCCGCTCAAGCAATTGTTTGCCGGTTACGTCGAGGCCAAGCAGGCGCAGAATGTGCTCGATTACGACGATTTGCTGCTCTACTGGGCGCAGATGACAGCCGAGCCTGAAATCGCCACGCATCTGGGCGGACGGTTCGACCATGTGCTGGTCGACGAATATCAGGACACCAACCGGCTGCAGGCCTCGATCCTGATGGCACTCAAGCCCGACGGCGCCGGGCTGACGGTCGTCGGTGACGACGCGCAGTCGATCTATTCGTTCCGGGCCGCCGAGGTGCGCAACATCCTCGACTTCCCCGGACAGTTTGCGCAGACCGCCGATGTGGTGATGCTGGAGCGCAATTATCGCTCGACCGAGACCATTCTGGCGGCCGCCAACGCTGTCATCGGCGAAGCCTCGGAGCGCTTCACCAAGAACCTGTGGTCGGAACGCAAATCCGCCGACAAACCGAGACTTGTGACCGTGCGCGACGAGGTCGAACAAGCGAACTTCGTCTGCGACGCCATCCTTGCCGAGCGCGAGGCCGGTACCGCGCTGAAGTCGCAGGCGGTGCTGTTTCGCGCCTCGCACCACAGCGGGCCGCTGGAGATCGAGCTGACGCGGCGCAACATTCCTTTCGTCAAGTTCGGTGGCCTGAAATTCCTCGATGCCGCGCATGTCAAGGACGTGCTGGCGGTGCTGCGCTTTGCCGAAAATCCGCGCGATCGTGTCGCCGGCTTTCGCGTGCTGCAGCTTCTTCCCGGCATCGGCCCTTCCGCCGCCGCGCAGATCGTCGAGGCCATGACGTCGGCGCTGGACGAGGCGATGGGACTGGCCGGCTGGCGTCCGCCGCAGCGCGCCGCCGACGACTGGCCCGGCTTCGTCTCGCTCTATTCCGGCTTGCGCGCCGGCGCCAAATGGCCGGCCGATCTCGAACAGGTCAGGCTGTGGTACGAACCACATCTGGAGCGCATCCACGAGGATGCGATCACGCGCCGCGCCGACCTGCTGCAACTCGAGCAAATCGGCTTGGGCTATGCTTCGCGCGAACGCTTCCTGACCGAGCTGACGCTCGATCCGCCGGACGCAACCAGCGATCAGGCCGGCCCTCCGCATCGCGACGAGGACTATTTGATCCTGTCGACCATCCACTCGGCCAAGGGCCAGGAGTGGAAGAACGTCTTCGTGCTGAACACGGTCGATGGCTGCATTCCGGCCGATCTCGGTGTCGGCACCAAGGAAGATATCGAGGAGGAGCGACGGTTGCTCTACGTGGCGATGACACGGGCCAAGGACAATCTCAACCTCATCATGCCGCAGCGCTTCTTTCCGCATGGCCAGGCGGCACGCGGCGACCGCCATGTCTACGCCTCGCGCACCCGTTTCATTCCGGCCTCCATCCTCGCCGCGTTCCAGCAGCTTTCGTGGCCGGCCGCGCAAGCGGCGCAGGGCAGGGCGCCTCGGCCGGAGGTGCGCGTCGACATTGGCGCGCGCATGCGCGGCATGTGGAAATAGCAGGAGCCGATGCCGCAGCCGCCGATCAGGATCGCCATATCAGGCGCTCTCGGCCGCATGGGTCGCCAGATGGCGGATGCGGTGCGGGCCGATGTGCGTCTGGCGCTCACCGGCTGCTTTCACCGTCCGGGCAGTGTCGGCGACGGGCTGGTGAGCCGCGACGAGGCGCTCGCCACAGCCGACGTGGTGGTCGACTTCACCACGCCGGCGGCCTCCGTGGAACTGGCCAGATTGTGTGCCGGGAGGGGCGGGCCAGCCCTGGTGATTGGCTCGACGGGCTTCGAGGCCGCCGAGATGGCCACCATCGCCCATGCCGCGGAAACCATTGCCATCGTGCGCTCCGGCAGCTTCTCGCTCGGGCTCAACATGCTGGTCGGATTGGTCGAACAGGCAGCGCGGGCGCTCGACCCCGATGACTGGGATGCGGAGATTTTCGAGGCGCATCATCGCCACAAGATCGACGCGCCTTCGGGCACGGCGCTGATGCTGGGGCAGGCTGTTGCCGGCGGACGCGAAATCGGGCTGGAGACGGTTGCGAGGCGCGTCCGCGATGGCGTCACCGGCGCGCGGCCGGCGGGCGAGATAGGCTTCGCGGTGGCGCGGGGCGGCGCCATCATTGGTGAGCACAGCGTCAGCTTCTGCACGGAAGGCGAGACCGTCACCTTGGCGCATTCGGCTGGTGACCGCATCATGTTTGCACGCGGCGCCATCGCCGCGGCATTGTGGGTGGCGGGCCGCGCTCCCGGCGAATACGACATGCGCGACGTATTGGGTTTTGGCGCATCGTAACCAGCAAATCCTGGCTGTTTTCATTCCCCGGTTGCTAAAGTGGCTGAAAGCCAGCTGAAAGCTTGGGCATGCAATTGATTCATTGCGGCGTTCGCCGCGTGACCGGTGCGGGAGTGGCCGGCAGGAGGAATGCGGCGCAGCCTGGATGGCGCGCCGCCCAGGTGGAGGAAGTTACATGACCGGTTTGATCTCGAAGTGCATCTTGCGTTCGGCGGCGCTGACGCTCGCCATTGTCGGCACGGGCGCGACCGCGGCGTGCGCCGCGGACAAGATCACCATCATTGTCGGCGGCATGGAAAAGCAGATTTACCTGCCGGCCGTGCTCACCCAGCAGCTCGGCTACTTCAAGGATGAGGGGCTCGACGTCGAACTGATCAACTCGCGAGCCGGCGTCGAGGCCGAGAATGAATTGCTGGCCGGCGCCGTGCAGGGCGTTGTCGGCTTTTATGACCACACTGTCGACCTACAGTCAAAGGGCAAATACATCGAGTCGATCGTCCAGTTCAGCCAGGCCCCTGGCGAGGTCGAACTGGTCTCCGCCAAGCACCCGGAGATCAAGTCGCCGGCCGACTTCAAGGGCGCCACGCTGGGCGTCACCGGGCTTGGGTCGTCGACCGATTTCCTGACGCAATATCTTGCCGTCCGCAGCGGCCTGAAGCCGGGTGATTACACGCTGCTGCCGGTAGGCGCCGGCAACACCTTCATCGCCGCCGTCAAGCAGGACCAAATTCAGGCCGGCATGACCACGGAGCCGACCATCGCGAAATTGCTCAAGACCGGCGAGGCCAGTGTCCTGGTCGACATGCGCACGCCCGAAAAGACCAAGGAAGCGCTGGGCGGCGACTATCCTGCGGCATCCTTCTACGTCCAGTCTTCCTGGGTCGAAGGCCACAAGGACGAAGCACAGAAGCTCGCCAATGCCTTCGTCAAGACGATGAAGTTCATCGCCGGCCATTCGGCCGAGGAGATCGCCGACAAGATGCCGAAGGACTATTACGCCGGCAACAAGGATCTCTATATCCAGGGGCTCGCCGGCGGCAAGGCGATGTTCACGCCCGACGGACGCATGCCGGCCGATGGCCCCGAGACGGTGCTGAAAGTTCTGTCGACCTTCTCCAAGAGCCTGCAGGGCAAGCAGATCGACCTGTCGAAAACCTTCACGACGGAATTCGTCGACGCCGCCAAGTAGGCAGGCAGGCGAGGCGGGTTACCCGGTTCGCCCTTGAGGAACAACAAGTTGCGCCGCTGGCCTGAATCGATTTGGCAGCGGCGCGCCTACCGATGTCGAGAGATGGCGACCACAAGTTTTGGCCGCAGGCATTCTCGCATCATCGCCACAGGAGTATGCCATGCAAGTGCAAACGATGGCGGCTGAGAAGTTGTCTCAGGCCGCGCCGCCGGCCGATGCCGCGATCGCCATCGATGATGTGACGCTACGCTTCGTCACGCCCGACGGCCATATGATGACGGCGATCCGCGACTTCACCATGACGGTGGCGCGTGGCGAATTCGCCTGCGTCGTCGGGCCGACCGGCTGCGGCAAGTCGACGACGCTCAACCTCGTCACCGGCCTGCTGCGGCCGACCACAGGTCATGTCCGCGTCATGGGCAAACCGGTCACCGATATCAGCCGCGACATCGGTTTCGTCTTCCAGGCCGATGCGCTTTTTCCCTGGCGAAGCGTCATCGACAATGTCGCCGCCGGTCCGCTTTATCGCGGGATCCCCAAGGCGCAGGCCTATGATCGGGCCCGCGACTGGATCGCCCGCGTCGGCCTCGGCCGCTTCGAAAAACATTATCCGCACCAGCTTTCGGGCGGCATGCGCAAGCGCGTCGCCCTTGCCCAGACCTTCATCAACCAGCCGAAGATTCTGCTTATGGACGAGCCGTTCAGTGCGCTCGACATGCAGACGCGCACGGCCATGCAGGACGAATTGCTCGGCCTGTGGTCGGAACAGAAATCCTCCGTCGTCTTCGTCACCCACGATCTGGAGGAGGCGGTGGCGCTGGCCGACAAGGTCTATGTACTCACCGCCGGGCCGGGAACGGTCAAGAGCGTCTACCGCATCGACCTGCCGCGTCCGCGTGTCATGGCCGACATCCGTTACGACCCGAAATTCGTCGAGATCGCCAAGGTGATCTGGAACGACCTGCGCGAAGAAGTGCAGCTCGGCCAGAGCCGCACCTTGCAGAGCGGGCATTGAGAGGAGACACCAACATGACCGCTATCTCTCCCACCGCTTCCCTTGCCGCCGTCCGCGATGCCTCCATTGCCGTTGCCGAGGCCCGGGCGAGGGCCCGGCTGCGCCGCCGCCATGCTTTGGTCATCGGCCTGCGCCTGGCTATCCTCGTTGCGTTCCTTGGCCTGTGGGAACTCGGCGCCGACTATAACATCATCGACCCGTTCTTCTTCGCCAGCCCCTCGGGCATCTGGGAACAGATCTGGTCCTGGATCACCGAGGGCACCTCGCAGGGACCGCTCTGGCTGCAGATCTATGTGACGCTGGAGGAAACCTTCCTCGGCTTCGCCATCGGCGCACTGGGCGGCATCGCCGCCGGCATCATTCTCGGCCGCAACCGGCTGCTGGCCGATGTCTTTTCGATCTACATCAAGATCGCCAATTCCGTGCCGCGCGTCGTGCTCGGCTCTGTCTTCATCATCGCGCTCGGCCTCGGCATGGCCTCGAAAGTGGCGCTCGCCGTGGTGATGGTGTTCTTCGTCGTTTTCGCCAACGCCTTCCAGGGGGTTCGCGAGGCCGACAGGGCGATGATCGCCAACGCCCAGATCCTCGGTGCCTCGCCGTTCCAGATCACCCGCACCGTCATTATCCCGTCGGCGATGAGCTGGATCCTGGCCAGCCTGCATGTCAGCTTCGGCTTTGCCTTGGTCGGCGCCGTGGTCGGCGAATTCCTCGGCGCCAAGCAAGGCATGGGCCTGCTGATCTCGACCGCGCAGGGCGCCTTCAACGCCAATGGCGTCTTCGCCGCCATGATCATCCTGGCGGTTATGGCGCTGGTGGTGGAATTCATCATCACCCGCTTCGAGAACTATGTCGTCAAGTGGCGGCCGGCGCCGTTCAACGAGCAGGGCACCTGATTTTGTTCCGAGGACAGTACGAGCCCGCGCTTGGTGCGGGTCGGTTCAGGCCAGGGGCAACCTGACCTCGACCACCAGACCGCCGGCCGCGCCATCCCCGAGGGTGACGCGGCCGCCGGCATTCTCGACAACCTCGCGCACGATGGCGAGGCCCAGGCCGCTGCCTTCCTCGGTCGAACCGGCGATGCGATAAAAGCGCTCGAACACGTGATCCCGCTCTTCGGCCGGGATGCCGGGTCCGTCATCGGCTACCGTCAACACGGCTTCGCTATCGATGGCGGCCAGCTTCACCGTCACGCTGGCGCCTGCCGTCGAGTAACGCAGCGCGTTGTCGACAAGATTGACGATCATCTCGCGCAGCATGGTGCCGTCGCCAATGACTGCAACCGGCCCTGTTTCCTCCAGCCCGAGATCGATCTTGCGGGCGATCGCCGCGGGCGCCTGCGTTTCCAGTACATGGCGGGCGGCTTCTGTCAGGTCGATGCGATCGGCGCGTGGCCGCCGGCTGCCAGGCTCGGCACGCGACAGGGTGAGCAATTGTTCGGCCAGCCGCGCCAGCTTGCCGGAGCTGGCCTGCAGCGCCACCAGCGCTTCCTGGCGCGCATCGATGGCGGTTTCGCGTAGCGCATAGCTTGCCTGCGTCGATAGCAGCGCCAGCGGCGTGCGCAATTGATGTGCGGCATTGGCGATGAAACGGCGCTGCGCTCCCATCTGCGCGCGCACCCGTTCCATGTAGGCGTTGAGCGCCTCTATCAGAGGCCGGATTTCGCTCTGCGCGCCCGGCACGTCAACCGGATCGAGGTCGCTTCGGCTTGGCGAACGCACCGCGTCGCGCAGGCTCATCAATGGCGCCAGGCCGCGGCGCAGGCCAAGCAGCACGAACACGCCGGCGATCGCCACCAGCGCCAGTTGCTGGACGAAGGCGCTGAACCACAGCCGCTTCACCATCGCATCATGCCCGGAGAGCGTTATGCCCACGGTGACCGTTATGGGGGAATCGCCGCCGGCGCCGATCACCGCGTGGCTGAGCGTCAAGAGCCGCAACATATGGTCGCGATAGCTCGCCTCGACGCTCGCATGCCGCGGCGCTTGCGGCAAATCGGGGTAACCGGTCAGCAACCGTCCTCCGGCGGTCTCGACGCGATAGTAGACGCTGTCGCGATCGCCGGTATCGAACATCTCGATCGCCGCCGGCGGGATGGTGGCATCGAGTACGCCATCGGCCATGGCGACCTGCTCGGCGATGGCGCGGGCCGAGCCGACCAGCATGCGGTCGGTGACCAGATCGGCGGTCGCCAGAGCGTTGCGCTGGCTGGTCCACAGATTGATGGTCGCAAGCCCGGCCAGGGGGAGCACGACCCAGGCCAGCAATTGCAGACGCAGGCTGTTAGTCTTCATAGCGCCAAATCATCATGGCGCCAGATCCTCATGGCGCAAGAGATAGCCGAGGCCACGCAAAGTGGTGATCTGGACCCGCGACCCCTCGAGCTTCTTGCGCACACGGTGCACATAGATCTCGATGGCGCTTGGATCGGCGTCGGTCTCGAAATCGTAGATCGCCGCCGACAGGGCGGCCTTGCTTACCGTACGTCCCGCCTTGATCATCAATTGTTCAAGCACTGCATGTTCGCGCGGTGTCAGGGCCAGTGTTTCACCGCCGAGCGAAAACAGCCTGGTGTTGGTGTCGAAGATGAGGTCGCCGCAGGCAACGACCGGTGCCGTCCGGTCATTGGCGCGGCGCAGTTGCACGCGGATGCGCGCTTCGAGTTCCTCTACCTGGAAGGGCTTCGCCAGATAGTCGTCGGCGCCTTCGTTGAGGCCTTTGACCCGGCCATCGAGGCTGGCATTGGCAGTCAGTACGATCACCGGCACCCGGTTGCCGCGGGCTCGCAGCATGCGCAGCACTTCCAGTCCGCCCATGCGGGGCAACGCAAGGTCGAGAATGACAAGCGCGTGGTCGCCGGCGGCAAGCGCGTGCTCGACATCCTCGCCGTCATGGACGATGTCGACGACATAATTCGCCTGGCGCAAGGTCTTGCCTAGCCAGTCCGCCAGTTCGCGATTGTCCTCCACAAGCAGCAATCGCATGTCTATTGCCGTTCCAGCATCCACTTCGGTCTCAACGGCCACCAAGGCTCGATCGACGATCCATTCGGCAATCGGACCCGGATGATCGATAGTATCGATCGCAACGCAAGGCAAATGCGGCTTGGCTGCGGCCGGCGATGGTTTTTCGCGGGCTAGATGCCTCGTTTGAAACATAAATCGAACCGAACGGTTCGGTTCTGGTTGACGGATTGTATCGTAAACAGTGAACAATAGGCGTGAGTCGGTTGGTGTTTGCGTCTGCGGGAGAAACGCTAATCTCCTGAAAATGTTTGAGAATTCAGGCTGAAAATGCTGCAATGCAATATGCATTGTCCATAATATGATGAAATACTGCAAAACCGACGCGACTGGTAATTCCAAAAGGCCTTCCCCATTTGGAGGTGGTCCGAGCGACGCGAAATCCTCCCAAGGGGCACGCCACTAGACGGACAGAACAAAGAAATTCTGGAGTAAATAAAATGACCAAGATCGCTCTTACCGCCGCCGCCATCCTCGTTGCCACGGGCACTGCTTTTGCCGGCAGCGACAATTATGGCTCGGCCAACGCCAACCAGCCTGCCGCCACTGTCGACCATTCGGTCACTGCTTCGACCTCGAAGTCGACGGCCGCGTCGGTCCAGGCTCCGCAGGGCGCTGACCGCAACCTCTTCGGCCGCTAATCGCGACTGCCAATCCATCCAACTTTGAATTCAGGAGTACTTGAAATGACCAAGATCGCACTCACCGCCGCTGCCATCCTCGTTGCCACTGGCACCGCTTTTGCCGGCAGCGACAACTACGGTTCCGACAACGCCAACCAGCCGGTTGCCAGCCAGTCGACCTCCAACGTCGACACCTTCCACACCGGTTCGATCCTGAAGGCGGACAAGGCGCAGGCCGATGCCAATGCCAACGTTCCGGCTCAGTCGGGCCAGGGCATCTGGGGCCGCTAATCCCTTCTAGCATCGCGTGACTACAAAGAGCGGTGGGCCTGGCCCGCCGCTCTTGTTTTGTGACAAATGGAATCAGGCGAGCCAGTCGGGTTCAGTCGTGCCGGAGAGCCGTCGAACAAGTGCCGGCCAGCGCGCCGATCACGGATCGAACCAATCGGTTCAATTAATGTTGACGCTCCGTGAACGCCCGGCGAACGCCCCCTCGGCGAAACAAAGCGTGATACTCCGTGAGTTGCGCAACAAGAGACTGATAGCGTTGATAAAAAACACTTCTGCCGAATCCGTGCCCCAGCCTCGATGTCCGAAATCGGGCCGTGAAGGAACATCTTCGTGATTGGAAGCCGACGAACGAAAAACCCACTTTCAGCTGGTCCGAGCGACGCGAAATTCCTCCCAAAGGCACGCCACTTGACGGACAGACCAGACCTATCGGAGTAAAGAAATGAACAGGATCGCACTTACCGCCGCCGCCATTCTCGTTGCCACGGGCGGCGCCTTCGCCGGCAGCGACAATTATGGCTCTGACAATGTCAATCAGCCGGCGGTCACCGCGCCCGCGGGTAAAATCGACCACAGCTATACGGCTTCGATCCGCAAGCCGGTCGAACACCGCGGTTTCAAGCTGACGCCCGATTCCAATCAGCCTGATCCCGGCCAGGGCAACTGGGGCAACTGATCCACGCCGGCCTCGCCTGGCTTGACGACAAAGAGCGGTGGGCCTGGCCCGCCGCTCTTGTTTTGAGGTTCAGACCGAAGGCCGCCGATCTTACCAGTCGGCAGAAACATCTCACGTCCAGGAATAAAACCAGGCTGCTTCTGGTCTTCTCCTCAGCGGAACCGTCCTCCCAAGACGCCGCCCAACGGATGAACAGGAGATTGAAATGAACAGACTTGCTCTCGCTACCGCCGCTATCCTTGTCGCAGCCGGGGGTGCATTCGCCGGCAGCGACCACTATGGCTCCTACAATGCCAACCAGCCGGTCGCCCCGGTCGCCGGCGTGGATCACGCCGCCACGGGCGCCGTCAACGACACGGATATGATCAAACACAAGACCGCCGACACCAAGATGAAGCCAGCCACCGACTGGCCCGAGCCTGGCCAGGGCATCTGGGGTAACTGATGTCGCGGCTGCGGCGGGTCTGATCTGCCGCACCCGCGGACATTAGACTTCTAGCTCAGATCCTTCGGCCGCAGGCAATGTGTCAGCCTGGCGGCCGACACCCCGGACCAATCGTCTTCAAGGACGAAGCGCGCGAGGGCTGCTGTCGGAAACTTTTCCTCGAGCCTCTTGCGCGCCTTCGCCTCCGATCCCGGTCCGGCAAGCTGTTTTGCCAGCTCCTCAAGGCCCGGATTGTGGCCGAGAACCAGCAGGCAGCTGGTCGAAGGGTCCGCTTTGCGTAGCTGACCCAGAATATCCGCCGCTGCGGCATCGTAGAGCGCCTCGGCAAACGCGACCCGGGGATGCACTGGCAGTTCCGCCGCCACCAGCCGCCAGGTATCGCGGGTGCGCAGCGCCGGCGACACCAGCGCCTGATCCGGCAGCCAGTTGCGCGCTCCAAGCTCGCGGCCGATCAGCCGGGCCGCCTTCAACCCACGTTCCGCCAGCGGTCGGTCGAAATCGTCGAGGTCAGGGTCGTCCCAACTCGATTTGGCATGACGCAGCAGGAGCAGCTGTTTCATCGCTGCGCTCTCGCTCAGGGCGTGATCCGCGCCAGGTGCTCGAGGTCGGCTTCCTCGCGCAGCGGATCGGGCGCCATCACCACCGAGGTGCCGTTGTCGGCATCGTCGGCGAAGTGGGCAAGAACCGTATGCCCGGCCTCCATGCGTGCCTTGCCTTCGGCGACCAGTCCAAGCGCCAGCGGGTAGAGCCGGTGCTCTGCCTTGAGCACGCGCGCGGCCAGCGTATCGGCATTGTCGCCGACCATCACCGGCACGGCCGCTTGCGCGATGATCGGGCCATCATCCATCTCGGACGTGACGAAATGCACCGTGCAGCCATGGATGCGGATGCCGGCGGCCAACGCGCGCGCATGGGTGTCGAGCCCCTTGAAGGCCGGCAGCAGGGCAGGGTGGATGTTGATCATGCGGCCCTGCCATTTCTGGACAAAGCCGGGGGTCAGGATGCGCATATAGCCGGCCAGCGCCACGATGTCGGCGTTGAAGGCCGCAAGTGCCGCGTCGATCGCCGCGTCATGCGCCTGCTTGCTGCCATGGTCGGCGCGGGAAATGACCTGGGTGGCGATGCCGCGTGCCCTGGCGATGCCGAGGCCGGCGGCGTCCGCCTTGTCGGAAATGACGCCGGCAATCTCGGCCGGGAAGGCCGGATCGCTGGCCGCCGCGATCAGCGCGGTCATGTTGGAGCCGCGCCCCGAAATCAGGACAACGGTGCGTTTTCTCTGCGTGCTCATAGGCCGATCGAGCCCCGATAGATGACGCCGGCGTCGCGGCGCGGCACGATGCGGCCGATCGGCGTCACCGTCTCGCCGGCTTCCTGCAGCACGGCAGCGACCTGCGCCGCCTGACCGGAAGCGACAGCCAAAATCATGCCGATGCCGCAATTGAAGGTGCGCATCATCTCCTCCGGCGCCACGCCGCCTGTCTTGGCCAGCCAGGAAAACACCGGCGGCACGTCGATGGCATTGAGGTCAAGTTCGGCGGAAAAGTCCTTGGGCAGCACGCGCGGAATGTTTTCCGGAAAACCGCCGCCGGTGATGTGCGCCAGCGCCTTGATGCCATGCGTGTTGCGGATCGCCTTGAGGATCGACTTGACGTAGATGCGGGTGGGTTCGAGCAGTGCCTCGGCAAGCGTCGCCTCGTCGTTGAACGGTGCTGGATCGTTCCACGCCAGACCGCTGGCGGCGACGATGCGGCGCACCAGCGAGAAACCATTCGAATGCAGGCCAGAAGAGGCCAGCCCGAGCAGCACGTCGCCCTCGACGATGTCGTCGGTGGGCAGGAGCTGGCCGCGTTCGGCCGCACCCACGGCAAAGCCAGCAAGGTCATAATCCTTGCCGTGATACATGCCCGGCATTTCCGCCGTCTCGCCGCCGATCAGCGCGCAGCCGGCCTGACGGCAGCCCTGTGCGATGCCGCCGACAATCGCGGCACCCTGATCGGGATCGAGTTTGCCGGTGGCGAAATAGTCGAGGAAGAACAGCGGTTCGGCGCCCTGCACGACGATGTCGTTGACGCACATGGCGACAAGGTCGATGCCGATCGTGTCGTGTTTTCCCGCCTCGATGGCGATCTTGAGCTTGGTGCCGACGCCGTCATTGGCTGCTACCAGCACCGGATCGGTGAAACCGGCCGCTTTCAGATCGAACAGGCCGCCGAAGCCGCCGATCTCGCCATCCGCGCCCGGCCTGCGCGTCGCGCGCACCAGCGGCTTGATCTTCTCGACCATGAGGTTGCCGGCATCGATATCGACGCCCGCCTGCGCATAGGTGAGCCCGTTTCCGCGCTTGGCCGTTTTGTTCTGGCCCGTTTTATGCTGGCCGGTTTCGCGCTTGCTCATCGCAATGTTCCTGCTCGTTTGCGGGCTCTTCGCATGAACGGTTTCGGTCCGCAAGGATAACGGCCGAACCGGGCTTCGTTTGGCCGACAAAAGCGTGGATAGCCGGGGGCATCGCACTCAGTGCTTGCGGCTGGCCAGCCGGCTCTCCCTTGCCTCGGCCCTCCATCTCCCTCATCTATCTCAACGCATAATACGGCGGGACAATGCGTTGACCATCCCCAACCTGATCACCATGCTGCGCGTTGTCCTGGTGCCTGCCGTGGTGTTGGCCATGCTGCAGGCGCGTTGGGACTGGGCCTTTGCCGGCTTCGTCGTTGCCGGCATTTCCGACGGCGTCGACGGCTTCATCGCCCGCCGCTTCAACCAGCAGTCCAGGTTCGGCGCCTATCTCGATCCGATCGCCGACAAGCTGCTGCTGGTTTCGGTGTTCGTCGTCATGGGCATCATCGGGCAGTTGCCGCTGTGGCTGGTCGTCACCATGGTGTCGCGTGACGCCTTGATCGTCTGCGCGGTCCTGTTGTCCACGGCGATGGCCCATCCGGTCGAGATCAAACCGTTCCTGGTCTCCAAGGCGAATACCGCCGTCCAGATCGTGCTGGCGGCGGTTGTGCTGGGCGAACTCGCCTTTGCCGTGCACCTCGACCCTCTGCGGCCAGGCCTCATATTGCTGTCCGGGGTCTTGACCGTGGCTTCGGCCGCGGCCTATCTCGTGGCTTGGCTGAGGCATATGAGCGGCTATGGCGAAGGCGGTAAATCAGGCTGACAAGCCCATCGACGGCAAGCCTGCCCGCAAGCCGGCCGCCCGCAAGGCGGCGGCGCTGGGCAAGACCGACGACGGCCAGATGGTTGTCGTCGTGCCGGAAGGCGAGACGGCGGCAGAGGCCGAGGCCTCGTCCACGTTCCGCCGCCAGATATTCTTCTGGCTGGCGGGGGCCGCGATCCTGGCGCTCTTCCTTTATGTGTTCAGCGACATCCTGCTGCCCTTCGTCGCCGGCATGGTGCTTGCCTATTTCCTCGATCCGGTCGCCGACCGTCTGCAGCGGCTCGGCCTCAGCCGCTTCATGGCGACGGTGGTCATCCTCATCACCTTCCTGATCGTGCTGGTGCTGGCCTTCGTCATCCTCATTCCGGTGCTGGCGACACAGATGGCCGATTTCGCCGGCAAGCTGCCGGAGTACCTGACCCGGCTGCAGAGCCTGATCACCTCCTTTGATCCGAAGTGGCTGGAACAGAAATTCGGCGTCAACGCCAATGGCTTGCGCGATGGGCTGAACTCGCTGCTGACCTCCGGTTTCGGCCTGCTCACGACGGTTTTCACTTCGATCTGGAGTTCGGGCGTGGCGCTGGTCTCGGTGGTCAGCCTGTTCGTGGTGACGCCGGTCGTGGCCTTCTACATGCTGCTCGACTGGGACCGCATGGTGGCGGTCATCGACAGCTGGGTGCCGCGCGACAACGTCGCCACGGTCCGCGCCATCGCGCGCGACGTCAACACCGCCACCGCTGGCTTCGTGCGCGGCCAGGGTACGCTCTGCCTGGTGCTGGGCGCCATGTACGCCACCGGCCTTACGCTGACCGGGCTGAACTTCGCCATCCTCATCGGCCTGTTCGCCGGGCTGATCTCCTTCATCCCCTATGTCGGCTCATTGACCGGGCTGGTGCTGGCCGTCGGCGTCGCCTTCGTTCAGTTCTGGCCGGACTGGACGATGATCGTCGCGGTTGCGGTGGTCTTCTTCATCGGCCAGTTCATCGAAGGCAACATCCTGCAGCCCAGGCTGGTCGGCAAAAGCGTCGGCCTGCATCCTGTATGGCTGATGTTCGCGCTGTTCGCCTTCGGCGCTCTGTTCGGCTTCGTCGGCCTTTTGATTGCCGTGCCGGCTTCGGCGGCGGTTGCGGTGCTGGTGCGATTTGCCATCGCCCGTTATCTCGAATCGCCGCTCTACAAAGGCCATGCGACAGAACCCGCGCCGGCATTGCCAGCCGATCGCGGCGGCGGCCACCGCTCGCAACCGCGTCGCTGAAGTGACCGCGCAGCGAACCGACCCGCCACGCCAGTTGCCGCTCGATCTCGGCCATGGCACCGGTTACTCGCGTGACGAGCTGGTCGTCTCCGGTACCAACAACCAGGCGGCCGCACTGGTCGACCGCTGGCCGGATTGGCCAGCACCGGTGGTCGTGCTGGCGGGCCCAGCCGGCTCCGGCAAGACGCATCTGGCCTCGATCTGGGGTGCGCGCGCCAAGGCGGTGACTGTCGACGCCAGGCGCATTGGCGACAGCATCGCAAATCTTGGTGCCCGCCCGGCCCTGATCGATGATGTCGACGCACGCGCGGTCGACGAACTGGGCCTGTTCCATCTCATCAATGCGGTGCGTGGCGCCGGCTCGACGCTGCTTTTGACCGCACGCCGCTTTCCCTCGGCCTGGGGTGTATCGCTGCCCGATCTTGCATCGCGGCTCAAGGCTGCGGCGACCGTCGAGATCCATGAGCCCGATGATCTCCTGCTCGCCGGTGTCATCACCAAGCTGTTCGCCGACCGCCAGGTCGAGGTCGAGCCGCATGTCGTGCAGTATTTGGTGCGGCGCATCGAGCGTTCTCTGGCAACCGCGATGCGTGTGGTGGAGCGCCTGGATCGTACCGCCCTGGAGCGCAAGATGCCGATCACCAGGGCATTGGCCGCCGAAACCGTCAATGCCATGGACGAAGGGCAGGGCGAGTTCGAGATTTGATGACTTCAGGGTTCCGGCGGTCCTCCGTCTCGACCTCAGTCCCATTTTGGGAAACAAGACTGGCATCCATCTTGCTGCGTGAGCTTGCCGGCTGACCCCGGTCCTGATTGCGTTCCAAATCAGGTTGTAGGCTCGCCGGGAATGAGGCGCTTGGGGTTCTCGCCCGGCGAGCTTGCGTTCAAAATGCGTCGAGCGGGTGCCGCCGCAGCGGACATCCATCCCAACGACACGGACCACCCCCGCATTGTCGAAACTCTTGAAATAGACCACTCGATGGTCTATTTCTCGATTGAAAGATTTGGACCGGAGAATGGTCCATGCGGAGTATTCGATGCAGGTATCCGTTACCGACGCCAAGGGACAGCTGACCGAGCTGGTGCGCCGCGCTGAGGCGGGCGACGAGGTCATTCTGACCCGTCACGGCCATGCGGCCGTGCGGCTGGTTCCCATCAAGGCAATGCCCGGCAAGGAAGGTCGCCGGACGCTCATGGAAGCGGCGCGTGCGGCAGGGGCGGCCAAGATGAAGGCCGGACCATCCGCTGCCCGCAGCCAGGACTTCCTTTATGGCGATGACGGCATGCCAGAATGATCGCGGTCGATACGTCGGCGCTTATGGCGATCGTCCTGAATGAACTTCAGGCCGACGCCTGCATGGCCGCGCTCGCAGCCGAGAACGACCTCCTGATCTCCGCCGGCACCGTTGCCGAGGCGCTGATCGTCGCGGCCCATCGTGGCGTCGCCGCCGAGCTGTCCAGCCTGATTGACGGGCTTGGTTTCGAGGTGGTGGTGGTAACGCCGGCCTCGGCCCGGCGTATCGCCGAAGCCTATGCGCGATGGGGCAAGGGCAGCCATCCGGCCGCGCTCAATTTCGGCGATTGTTTCTCCTACGAGGTGGCGAAGGAGCACGCTTGCCGGCTGTTGTATGTCGGAGCCGATTTTTCGAAAACCGATATAGAGGGTGTGCTCTCAACGTAACACTGCCGGCCGGTGAGCTTGCGGCCAATCACAGCCACATTCTGACGAAATGCCGGACCAACAGATAGACGGCCGAGTGCGCGGCAATATAGCAGGCCGCGACCAGCACAAAAATCCCGATGCTGGCTGCCCACGAACGGGAGGCGACGATGCCAGGTGCGAGCCTGCCGTGCCTGCGGCTCTCGCGATTGTTCCACGTCGCCAAGGCGGCACAGGCGATCGCCCATGCCACCATGAACGGAACCGTCACGCCCGCATACGCGAAATAGGCCGGCCCGAACAGCGACACCCAAGCATCTATCCCAAGCACCGCCACCCCCCGTTTGCCGCAGCTTAAGCCAGCAATGGCGATGGAAGCGAGCCTGAAATAATGACACGCGGATAAGGGCCAAAACCCCTTCGGTGCCATCGGTGTCGCATTTTAAATGAGAAATGGTCGGAGTGGAGAGATTCGAACTCCCGACCCTCTGGTCCCAAACCAGATGCGCTACCAGCCTGCGCTACACTCCGAACGGTCTGTTGCCTATTCATTTCGGTGGTACATGGCAAGTGCAAAAACCTTGCCGCCGCTGCCAATGCGCAGTAATGACGGGCGAAGAGGCGGCGATGCCGCCTTGCACAACAAAGAGGTGGCCATGTCCGCGCGCATTTTCAGCCCAGCCAAAACCGCGATGCAGTCCGGCAAGGCCAAGACCGGCCATTGGGTGCTGGAATTCGACCCCGAGATGCGCAAGAAGATCGATCCCTTGATGGGCTACACCACGTCGGGTGACATGAGAAGCCAGATCCGGCTCACCTTCGACACGCGCGAAGAAGCGGTCGCCTACGCCGAAAAGGAAGGGCTCGCCTTCCGTGTCGAGGAACCGAAAGAGACCAAGCGCCGCCAGATTTCTTATGCGGAGAATTTCCGCTATGACCGCAGGACGCCCTGGACGCACTGAAAGGCGGCAGGCCCAAGCATCCAGCCGGCCGTTGGCCGGCCGACGGTCCCGTAGCTCAGCTGGATAGAGCACCGGCCTTCTAAGCCGATGGTCACAGGTTCGAATCCTGTCGGGATCGCCAATAATTTCAATGGCTTATGTTGCATGACCTCACGCGGTCGCGCGATCCTACCCCTGCCTGCCAGTGCTGCCACGCCGCTTACCGGAAGCCGGAACAGAGTTCGGCCCGCACAGGGCTCTGGAATTATTTCGTGATCCGGCCCTGTTGGAACCTTGGCCAAGACTACGCGTTCGGGGCCTTGTATTCGTGGAGCCTCATAAAAGGCACTATGCGGGCAAGCGAACGGGTGGGCAAAACAAGCGCGGGTTGGGGGAGGAGAAACAAGGCTATGTCGAAACGTGAAATTGGAACGTCCCCTGCCTTGGGGCGGCGTATCGCCGATCTCAGGGCCCGAATGCAAGACGCCGAAATTTCCGGCCATGAAATGAAAACCTTTCACAAGGTGGCCGCCATCATGGGATCTGGCGACGGTTCCTTGCAACTGGATGCCGACGACCTGATCGCGGCATCCTTCGTCGCCGAAGCGGTTGGGCCGGCGCCCAGCCGCTGACTTCGGAATTTCCCTTGTCCGAAATCCGGTGAGCAAATCGCGTCCTCCATTGGGGCACGGCCGCCTGTTGGGCGATCGTGCTCCAGCGCCCGGCCCCTGATCTCGTCTCGTCGTCACCTGATCTCGAATTGAAAGGAAAGTCTTATCATTTTGTTTGCGTTGGCACGTCATAGTAGGGACGGCTAACGGAGTGAAAAGGGATGAAGCTGGACCTGTCGCCCACCAGCTGGGGCAGGGTGATGGCCGTCACCGCCGCCGGCACGGCATTCTTCATTGCCGTGGCGTTTTTCGTCGATTCGTTCAATTTCCCGTATCTTTCGCCCGAGTCTGTCTGGCGCGCTAAGCTGACCGACCTTCTGCTGCCCTTGGTGCTCGGCGGCTCGTTTCTGTTTTTCCTGATGTGGAAGATCCGCCAACTGGCGATAGCTCAGCGCGACCTCAGCGTCATTGCCGCGACGGACAGCCTGACGGCGGTGCTGAACCGCGGCGCCTTCTCGATGCTGGTCGAGGCCTATCTCGAACAGACCCGCAAGCAGGAAGAGACCCGTACCGGCGCGCTGCTGATCATCGATGCCGACCACTTCAAGTCGATCAACGACCGCCTCGGCCATGATTGCGGCGACCAGGCGCTCAAACTGATCGCGCAGGCGATCAAAGGCCAGCTGCGTGGCACCGATATCGTCGGCCGGATCGGCGGTGAGGAGTTCGGTGTATTCCTTCCCGGCGTCGACCCCTCGCAATCCTGGCTGGTTGCCGAAGGCATCCGCCGACGGATACGCGAAATGGACTTTTCGCCGGATGGCCGGTCCTGTCCGCTTTCCGTCAGCATCGGCGGCACCAGCTTCAGCGGGCCGACCACCTACGAGGCAATATTCTCCGCCGCCGACAGACGGCTTTATGCCGCCAAGTCGAATGGACGCGATCAGGTCAGCTTCGATCCGGCGGAAGCCGCTCTAGTGTCTCCGCTCAGCGCCGCCACCGTCCACTGAGGGCAGCCTCGCAGCCGGCTGGCACGACCGCTTCCTTGACGCATACCTGTCTGTGTGCTTCCTCCGCGCAAGTGATGTATGGAGCATCGCCAGAAACACTCCTGCTTCTTGAGTCCCTCGATCGTGCGGTTCGCGGGCACGGCACGGCCCGCGGATGCAGGGAATTGAATGGCCAAACGCCCCGGGCCGGTAAGCACCGCGATCATGATCCACTTATTCAACGGCTTTCAGAACCCGTTTGGCGGCAGTGAGCGCGAAACCCTGGAGTTGTATCGGCTGTTGAGCGCCGAACCCCAGGTGCGCCTCTGGGCGACCTCGTCGCGCGTATCCGAAGGCCTGATGCAGGAATTTCCGATACGCCGCGTCTCGCCGGCAACACGCAATGTGCCGGCTGGCGGCACCTATGTCTTTCTCGGTGCGCATTGGCGCAACAAGATGTGGCCTTATCTGATCCCGCGACCGCGCCGGCTGATCTATGTCTTCAACACCTTTCATCCCAAGATCATCGCCCTGACGACCCACAGGCCGCGCCTGCTGGGTTGGCCCGGTGCCGAACTGGTGCTGATCTCCGACTTTCAGAAGCGCATGCTGCGGGTCGAGGGCGTCGTGCATCCGTCACCCATCGACATCGAGCGCTTCTCGCCACGGCAGGTAAGGCCAAACGGTCCGTTCACGGTGGGGCGACTGAGCCGCGATACGGCGGACAAGCATCATGCTGACGATGTGGCGCTCTATGAGGCATTGCTGGCCGATGGCGATGCGGTGCGGATTCAGGGCGGCATGCCGCTCAAGGACAGGCTCGCGCCGCATTCGCAACTCGAGCTCCTGCCGCAGGGTGAATTTGCCGCCGAACAGTTTTTGCCGACGCTCGACGTCTTCTATTATCGCACCGGCTCGCATGTGGAGACGTTCGGCCGTGTGGTGTTCGAGGCGATGGCCTGCGGCCTGCCGGTCGTTTGCCATTCGCATGGCGGCTACGCCGATCATATCAGGCATGGCGAAAACGGTTTCCTGTTCGAAACGACGCAACAGGCAGCACGGATCCTGGCCGAGCTTAAAGCCGACCCGGCACTGCGGTTGGCCGTCGGTCAGAAGGCGCGGCGAACCGTCGAGCAGCTGTTTTCACCGCGGGCGGTGCAACAGCGGTTGGACTTCTATCGGCGTTAGCGGCGCCACGCCGTCCGGCTTTCCAGACACCCTCGGCCAGCAATCCACGTACCCCGTTTGGCATCGATCCCGACATCGCGCTAAAGCTGGCATCACGTGAATCGCGGGGCGGCCGGCATCGGCGCGCAGACAGATCGAGCAGGGCTTCTATCGATGACATTGACGGGCGCCGCGGCACTGCTGATCCTGATCTTGACTTACGCCGGCGTCGCAATCGGCCGCATACCCGGCTTGCGGCTCGACCGGGCAGGTATCGCGCTGCTTGGCGGCGCGGCCATGATCGCCATCGGCGCGCTCAGCATGGAGGATGCCTACCGGGCCATAAATTTCGACACCATCACGCTTCTGCTCGGCATGATGATCGTCGTGGCTCATCTGAAGGTGTCGGGTGCCTTTCGCGGTCTTGGCGCCGTCGCCATCGAGCACGCGCATGCACCGTTCATGCTGCTGGTGATGGTGACGCTCCTCACCGGCGTGCTGTCGGCCTTCCTGGTCAACGATGCCATCTGCCTGGTCATGGCGCCGATCGTCGTCCACGTTACCCGCGTTATCAACCGCAATCCGATCCCCTATCTGATCGCCACCGCCACCGCTTCGAACTGCGGCAGCGTCGCCACCATCACGGGCAATCCGCAGAACATGGTCATCGGCGCGCTGTCGGGCATTTCCTATCCGGCCTTTTCGGCGGCACTCGCGCCGGTCGCCTTGTTCGGCCTTGTCGCGGTCATCGTCATCGTGCGCATCGTCTACCGTGCCGAATTTACCCGCAACGGCGAACTGACGCCACACATCTCGCGCGGCCGCATGCATCGCGGCCAGGTGCTGAAGGCGGTGGTCGTCTGCGTCGGACTGGCGATCGCCTTCTTCGCTGGTGTTCCCGTAGCCAAGGCGGCGCTCATCGGCGGCGCCATTCTGCTGCTGACCCGCGCCATCAAGCCATCGCGCATCTACCGCGAGATCGACGGACCGCTGCTGTTCATGTTCGCGGGACTGTTCGTGGTGGTTGCCGGCGCGGAAAAGACGCTGCTGACACCTGAGATGATCGCCTCGGCCAAGAACATCGGGCTCGACGATGTCTGGAGGCTGTCGGGTTTCACCGCCGTGTTGTCCAACGTCATGAGCAATGTTCCGGCCGTGCTGGCGCTCAGGCCTTTCATACCCGGCCTGGAAAACCCCGAGCGCGCCTGGCTGGTCGTGGCCATGAGCTCGACGCTCGCCGGTAACTTCACGTTGCTCGGCTCGGTCGCCAATCTGATCGTCGCCGAGCAGTCCAAGGCCGCAGGCACGCCGTTGTCTTTCGGCGCCTTCTTCAAGGTCGGCCTGCCGCTGACGTTGATTACGCTCTTGGCCGGTACGGGATGGCTGGCGTTCGGGGGGTAGCCCCTAGGCCTGGCTGCCCGACATTCGCGCCCTGACAAGCGTGGCCGCGGCTCGTCCGGCTGCTTCGACGTAGTCGGGGTTGCGATGGATGAGCATGATCGAAAAGCAGCCGTCGATCAGCAGCACGATCTCGCGCGCCAGCGCCCGCGGCCCCTCGACATGGTGGCCGGACAATTCTGCCGCCAGCCATGTCTCGAAATTGCTTTTGTGGCGCGCCCCGACCTTGACCGCCGGGTGCCCTGGCATCGAGGCAAGCTCCGCGGCGGTGCGCAGGAAGCCGCATCCCTTCCATTTCGGATGGCGCGTGGCCCGGGCCAGGTTGGCGAAGATGGCTTGGACCTTGCTGTCCACACCACCTTGTTCAGCCTCGAACCAGCCGGCCATCCGTTTCAGATTGGGCTGATCGCGGCCGTCGAGATAGGCTGCGATGAGGTCGTCCTTGCTCTTGAAGTGGTAGTAGAGCGTCCGCTTCGTGAGACCCGCTTCCTCGGCGACGGCATCGACGCTGACACGGCCGATCCCCTCCGCGTAAAACAACCTGGTTGCTGCGTCGACAATGCGCTTGCGGGTAGGACTTTGTGCTTCGGGCATGGGTTTAAGTATACCGACTAGTGAATATACACAAGGCGCGAATGGCGTAACCTTCCATCTCATCACCATGCTGGAGGAAGCCAGATGACCGATCTTGTCCTGAACGAAAACAGGGAAGGCATTGCCGTCCTTTCCCTCAACCGCCCGGAAAAGCTGAACGCGTTGAACTATGCGCTGATCGATCGCCTGCTCGCGACACTCGACGACATTGAAGTCGACGACCGCATCCGGGCAGTCATTCTGACGGGCGCCGGCGAGCGGGCCTTCTCGGCGGGCGCCGACATAGAGGAGTTCTCGGCCAGCGTGGCGCTGGGCGCCGAGACAGCGCTGCGAGACTTCGTCATGCGGGGACAACGGCTGACGGCAAGGCTGGAAGGCTTTCGCAAGCCTGTCATCGCAGCCGTCAACGGCCTCGCCTTCGGCGGCGGCTGCGAAATCACGGAGGCCGTGCCGCTAGCAATTGCCAGCGACCGCGCGCTGTTCGCCAAGCCGGAGATCACTCTGGCAATGCCGCCGACTTTCGGCGGAACGCAGCGCCTGCCCAGGCTCGCCGGGCGCAAGCGCGCGCTCGAACTGCTTTTGACCGGCGACTGGTTTCCGCCACAGCGGGCTCTTGACCTTGGCCTCGTCAATCAGGTGGTCCCGCATGACGATCTGATGCCGGCTGCGTTCAATCTGGCCAGGCGTATCCTTCGGCACTCCGGACTGGCAGCTGCGGGCATCCTCACGGCGGTAACGCGAGGGCTCAATCTGAGCATCGCCGAAGGCTTGCTGGTCGAGGCCGAGCAGTTCGCCCGTATGGCCCCGACAGCCGATTTGCACGAGGCGCTAGATGCCTGGATCAGCAGGCACAGGCCTGGACACGACGGGTCCTGGACGCATGTCGCGCGGCCCGAGGAGGCAAGGCGGGCCTCCTCGGCCCTGGATCACGGCGCCACCAGCAAGCGTCCTTTCATGTTGGGGTGGAAGCGGCAGAAATAGTCGACCGTTTGCGCCGTCTTCAGCGTCATGCTTGCCGACTTCTTCGGCGGGATTATCACCTCCCAGCCGCCCTTCACGGTGGCCGTGTGGGCGATCACATCCTTGTTCACCCACTCGATCGTGTCGCCGACCTTGGCATCGACGCTGGCCGGCGAAAAGACGAGCTTGTCGACGGTGACCTGGATGGTTGCCGCCGCTGCCGGCGCTGTGAATACCAACGCCAGCACGACCAGCAGCGCCAGATGATCCAAGGCGCCCGTTTTCATTTCAGCATGCCGGCGACGTGTTCGGCATGCTGCTCATGGCCCTGGAAGATCTTGAGGCCGGTCTCGAGCAGGCTCTTCAACTCGGCATTGCTGGCCGACGGTATGAGCAGGGTTTCGAGCGCGCCATTGACCTGCTTGTGATAGGCGACCTCGTTTTCGATATAAGCCTTGTCGAAGGCCGCCCCTTTCAGCTTGGCGAGCTTGGCACGTTCCTCCTTCGCCGCCTTCGTCAGCGCCTGGCTGGTAGCGTTGTCCTCGGGCTTCACCTTGAGCTTCTTGACGAGATCGAGCGCCTGCTTGTTCACCGCTTCGTGGTCGCGCTCCATGTCCTTGGCGAAATCGACGACCTCCTTGCTCTTTGACTTCTTGATCGCCTGCTTGGCCGCCTCGATGTCGAGGACGCCTGCTGTATAGGCGATATGGGCGATCTGCGGGTCGGTCGGCTTGTCGGCGGCTTGCGAGACCGGGGCAGCGCCGACGAGAAGCAGGGCGGCAAGGGCGACGGTATATCGGGTGAACATGGCATCCTCCTTGGCCCGGCCGCGCGGAGGCGCCGGGCTCGAATTTGCAGTTGACGCTCATTGGATGCGGGGCGGGGAGAAACGTTCCCGGAAAATCAGGACGGCATCATTCGAAACCCAGCCGTCCCATCACCGCCTGGGTCAGTCGCTCGCAGCGCCGACCGGCGAAGGGGAAGGCATCGAGCAGCACAGGGCCGATTTCATCGTCCAGCGCCTTGCGCAACAGGGCGCGCGCCCGGTGCAGCCTCGTCTTGACGGTCTCTGGCCGCACGCCAAGCAAATCGGCGGTTTCCTCCATGCTCAGGCCCTCGATGACGCGGGCGACGAAGACCATGCGGTAGATGTCGGGCAGGCTGTCGGTCGCCCGTTCGACAAGTGCGAGAATCTGCCGCTGCGCCATCGTCCGCTCCGGATCGTCGTTGGATTTGAGGGGAAACCTGATTATCCGCGCTTCCGGATCGGCAGGCATCTCCACCGTGCGACGTCTCTTGCGCAGGCGGCCGAGCGCTTCGTTGATGACGATGCGCGACAGCCAGGTGGCGAGCGTGGATTGGCCGCGAAACGCCGCCAGGCTGGCGAAGGCGCTGACATAGGCCTCCTGGACGACGTCCTCGGCTTCGGCGTCGTTGCGCAGAATGCCGCGCGCGATGCGGTAGAGCCGCTGGTTGTATACCTTCATGATGGCGCGAAATGCATCCGGGTCACGGGTCAGCGCGCGGTGGACGAGCTGCATGTCGCCGGAAAGGCTTTCGGCAACCGCGGGCACCGTGGCGGGCATTGGCTGCTTGCTCATCGCGACCGGATCTCCTCGTGCAAATGCTGCACATTGGATGCGCCTGCCGGCAAAAGGTTCCCGGGCCAGAGGGATCCGGGTTCCCTATTCTAGGCTGCCGCCAATCCCTTGTCTGCCCGCTGCATGCGTGCGGCCACCGCCAAGAGGTCGGTCTGCGTGATCAGGCCGAGAATATGCCGCTCGCCGTCGACGATGACCACGGCATGGCTGCGGCCGTCGGTCAGCACTGGGAGCAGGCTCATCGCCGGTGTCTCGGGCGAGGCGGTGCCGGCTTTTGCCATGACGCTCTTCACCGTGTCGGTAGCTTTCGTCAGCTCGCGCAGGCCAACGGCGCCAACCAGCCGGGCATCCGCGTCGACCACCGGCAAGGTACGGATATTGTGATCGATCAGTTGCTGGCGCGCCTCGTCGGCGGTGGCTTGCTCGGACACCGAAACCACGTCGCGCGACATGATGTCCTCGCACAGCAGCGTGCGGTGCGAGCGCACCATGGCCTGCAGTTCGACTTGTCTCAGCAACCGTTCGAGGTCGTCGCGGTCGATGTCGAAGGTCTCGTCAAGTGTGGTCAGCGCCGCGTCGATATCCTCGGGCCGGAAACCGACGCGCTGCTGAGCCGGCGGATCGGCGGTGCCGTGGCTGTTGGCGGCTGGTGCCGCGACATGCGGGTAATTGCGCCGCGCCAGCTTGTGGAAAAGGAAGCCAAGCGCCACCAGTATGGTCGAATTCAAGGCCACCGGCACGAACGGGAACAGGAAGCCCGCGCTGATGACGGCCGGGCCGCCGAGCACCGCCGTCAGCGCGGCGGCGCCGCCTGGCGGATGAAGACAGCGCGTGAACGACATCGCGGCGATGGCGAGCGCCACCGCGAGCCCTGAGGCCATCACCGGATCATGGATGAAATGCGCCACGGTCACGCCGACCAGCGCCGATATGGAATTTCCGCCGATGATCGACCAGGGTTGCGCCAACGGGCTGGCCGGTACGGCGAACAGAAGCACGGCGGATGCGCCCATCGGCGCGACCAGCAGGGCCACATGCGGGCCGCCGCCCATCGCCAGCCCGCTGATCACGCCCGTCAGCGCGATGCCGATCGTGGCGCCGATACACGCCAGGATGCGTTCGCGCAGCGTGGCGCCGGCGAGGATGGGGACAAAAAGACGAAAGGCCATTGGAAAACTTTGCGAGGACTGAATCTGTCGAGGATGCGTGCGGCACGCAATGCAGCCGAATTCGCCGATTTGAAAGTCAAACAAATCCGTAAAGTCATGACGTAGGAGAATAATATTGCGCACCGATCTTCGCCGGAGTGCTGGCAGCGCCTCGCGCTTTGTCATCAGCGTCAAGGGCTTGCGGCCCTTTGCTGACTCTGTTTGAGGTCAGCCCGCGCGCGCCGCTGCCGCAAGCCCGCGCCGGATGTCGGCTTTCAAGTCGTCGATATCCTCGAGGCCGATCTGCAGTCGTATCAGCGGACCTTCGTAAGGGCCTTTCGCAACGACGCGGTCGCCAAGCCAGACCGGCACCGCGAGGCTCTCATAGCCTCCCCAGGAGTAGCCGAGACCGAAGATCCGCAGTGCGTCGAGGAAAGCGTGCTGCTCCTGCTGGCCACCACCGGCCAGCACGATGGAAAAGATGCCGCTCGAACCGCGGAAGTCGCGCTTCCAGAGATCGTGGTCGGGATGGCTGGGAAGGGCAGGGTGGAGCACGCGCGCCACGCCCTTTTCGCCTTCGAGCCACGAGGCGATGGCGAGTGCGCTGCGCTGGTGACGGTCCAGCCGCACACCCATCGTGCGCAGGCCGCGCAGCACCTGGTAGACGTCGTCGGGTCCAGCACAGCAGCCAAGCGTGCAAAAGCTCTCGTAGAGTTGCGTCCAGCAGGCCTCATTGGCCGAGACCGTGCCGAGCAGCACGTCGGAATGGCCCGCCGGATATTTCGTCGCCGCATGGATCGAGATGTCGACGCCATGGTCGAGCGGCCGGAAATAGAGCGGCGTCGCCCATGTGTTGTCCATCATCACGATGGCGCCGGCCGCGTGCGCCGCCTTGGCGATCGCCGGGATGTCCTGCACCTCGAACGTGTTGGAGGCCGGCGATTCGGTGAACACCACTTTGGTGTTCGGCTTGATCAACGCCGCGATGCCGGCGCCGATATTGGGAGCATAATATTCGACCTCGACGCCGAGCCGCTTCAGCATCGTGTCGGCGAAGTTTCTCGTGGGATGATAGACGGAATCGACGATCAGCAGATGATCGCCCGCCGATACGAAGGCGAGCAGCGGCACGGTCACAGCCGCCAGGCCCGACGGCACCGCGACCGTGCCGGCCGAGCCTTCCAGCGCGTCAATGGCGTGTGCGAGAGCGTCCGTCGTCGGTGTGCCGCGCGTGCCGTACGTGTACTTCTGGCTGCGCGCGGCCATAGCGGCGGCATTTGGGAACAGCACGGTCGAGGCATGCACGACCGGCGGGTTGACGAAGCCGAAATAGTCATGCGGGTTGTTGCCCGAATGGGCGAGCCGCGTGTTGATGCCCATCGTGCCGGAACCCTGCTCGCTGCCGTCTTTCGCCATTCTTGGTCGCCTTGTTTTGACAAGGCGCTAGCCATAATGCGGCGTGGTGGACCGTGCAACAGCCCACCGTTCGCCAGGAATGGACTTCGAATATGCCAATTCCTGGTCCGGAAGACAGCTCGCGATCTGATCCGGAATCGGACCAACCACGAGCGGCAGTGGCCTGTCGGAAGCTTGGTCCTCAACTGGTGAACCTATTGTAGCCGGCTGCGAAAGGTATATGATAAATTTCTAATGTTAATCGCCGGATGCTTCGATCAGATGCTGCCGGATGGTTCTTGCCGGCTATCTCCTGATCCCGATCCGGGTTATCCCGCTCAGCGAGCGGAAAGGGGAGGAATGTCATGCCTGACGTCAAATGGACGATGAAGGCGCGCGAATTCATCAACTGCAACTGTGCCTATGGCTGCCCGTGCCAGTTCAATGCCATGCCGACATACGGATTCTGCCAAGCCGTCGCCGGCATGGAGATCGAGACCGGGCACCACGGCGACACCAAGCTCGACGGGCTGCGCTTCGTCGGCATCTTCAGCTGGCCCGGCGCGATACACCAGGGCAGGGGCGAGGCCGCGGTGGTTATCGACGAGAGGGCCAGCGAAGCCCAGCGCGAAGCCCTGCTCCGCATACTGGGCGGTCAGGACACCGAACCAGGCGCGACAATATTCCAGGTCTTTTCGACCACCTTGGAGAAGTTCCACGATCCGATTTTCGCCGCGATCGATTTCGAGGTCGACGTCGATGGGCGAACCGGCCGGCTGCACGTCAAGGGCGTAACCGACGGCCGTGGTGAGCCGATCAAGAACCCGGTCACCGGCGCCGAGCACCGGGCGCGCATCGACCTGCCGCACGGCTTCGAATACGCCATCGCCGAGGTCGGGCGCGGCTGGACCAAGACGACGAGCCCGATCAAGTTCGAGGTGGCGGACACGCATAGCCATTTCGCCAACCTGCATCTCACGCAGAGCGGCATCGTGCATTGATCTGATCCAATGGGCGACACGGCTCTCGAGGCGGTGCTGCGGCGCGACCGCGCGGTCGTGACGGCCGCGCTCGCCGTCATTGCCGTGTTCGCCTGGGCCTATGTTCTTTGGCTAGCCGCCGACATGGGTAGCCCCGTGTCGGGCGGCGAGGCAGGCGACATGGCCGGGATGGACATGGCGAGCATGAACATGGGCGGCATGGATATGGGCGCCGCCGTGGCGCCGGGCTTCCGGCCCTGGGCATCGGCCGATTTCGTTTTCATCTTCGCGATGTGGGTTGTGATGATGGTCGGCATGATGACGCCGTCGGTCGCGCCGATGTTGCTGCTCTATGCCGGCGTCGGCCGCAAGGCGCTGGCGGACAGCCGGCCTATCGCTTCGACGGCATGGTTTTTTACCGGCTATCTCGTCATCTGGGTGGTCTTCAGCATCGTGGCGACGGGTGCGCAATGGCAGCTCACTCGTTTTGGGATGCTTGATCCCGCGATGGCGGCGCACAGCGCGGTCCTCGGCGGTGTCGTTTTGATCGCCGCCGGCCTCTACCAATGGACACCGATCAAGGGCGTCTGCCTGCGCCAATGCCAGGCGCCGATCGCGTTCCTGGCCAGCCATGGCGGGTTCCGCACCACCGCGCTCGGCGCGCTTCGGCTTGGCATGGATCACGGCGCCTATTGTCTCGGCTGCTGCTGGGCACTGATGGCCCTGCTGTTCGTCGGTGGTGTCATGAACGTGCTGTGGATCGCCGGCATCGCCATCCTTGTTCTCCTGGAGAAGGTGGTCCCGGCCGGGCAATTGATCCCGCGCATCTCCGGTGCATTGATGGTCGCGGTCGGCCTCTGGCTGGGCCTTTCCGCGCTTTGAGACCGCGCGCCGATTTTGTCCACAAGCAATATCGACCGCCAATCATGGGTAATCGTCGGCCGAAGGTATTCCGTAACGTCAATGCATTTCGTGCCCGGGGGCAGTAACGCCGAGCTATTGCCCGGAACGGATTTTACAGCGCCGGCTCACATCTGCGTCAAATGAGCTTTGCCGATTCAAGTCGCGCTTCTGACGAGATCGCGTGCACGTTTGTCTGCAATTCAGGCATTTCAGGCAATCGATTTTCAAACCCGGTCGGATTCGGTCATTTTCCTTGACCTCACGGGAATTATCGCCTTCGATGCTGTTCGTGAATGGGAGGCGGCGCGTCGGTTTGCGATGCGGGGTTTCGGGAATGGGCCGGGATGGGAGCTGCGTTCACAAGGGAAAAAAGATCAGGGTTTGCCTGAAAAAACAGAAAAGGGTCTGTGGGTTATGAAACACATTGCTATCGGCATTCTTGGTGCCGCCACGCTCGGACTGATGGCGTCGGCCGCGTCGGCCGGCACGCTTGACACCGTCAAGGCGAAGGGCTTCATCCAGTGCGGCGTCTCGACCGGTCTGGCCGGCTTCTCCGCGCCGGACGACAAGGGCGACTGGCAAGGCATCGACGCCGATTTCTGTCGCGCGGTTGCCGCCGCCGTCTTCGGTGATGGCACCAAGGTCAAGTTCACGCCGCTCAGCGCCAAGGAACGGTTTACCGCGCTGCAGTCCGGCGAGGTCGACATCCTCTCGCGCAACACCACCTGGACGATCAACCGCGATACCGCGCTCGGCCTGAATTTCATCGGCACGACCTACTATGACGGCCAGGGCTTCATGATCAACGCCAAGAAGCTGCCGGGCGTCAATTCGGCGCTGCAGCTTTCGGGCGCCGCCGTCTGCGTGCAGAGCGGCACGACCACCGAGCTCAACCTCGCCGACTACTTCAAGGCGAACAAGATGGAGTACAATCCGGTCGTCTTCGAGAAGCTCGAAGAGGTCAATGCCGCTTATGATGCCGGCCGCTGCGACGTCTACACCACCGACCAGTCGGGCCTTTACGGCATTCGCTTGACGCTCGGCTCGCCGGCCGATCACGTCGTGCTGCCCGAGATCATCTCGAAAGAGCCGCTCGGACCCGCCGTTCGCCAGGGCGACGACCAGTGGTACCACATCGTCAAGTGGACCTATTTCGCTCTGCTCGACGCCGAGGAGCTCGGCATCACCAAGGCCAATGTCGACGAGATGAAAAACTCCGCCAGCCCGGAGATCAAGCGTGTGCTCGGCCAGGAAGCAGACACCAAGATCGGCACCGACCTCGGCGTCTCCAACGACTGGGTCGTCAACATCGTCAAGGCCACCGGCAACTACGGCGAAATGTTCGACCGCAATGTCGGCTCCGGCAGCCCGCTCAAGATTGCGCGTGGCATCAATGCGCTATGGACCAAGGGCGGCCTGCAATACGCGCCGCCGATCCGCTGATCGAAATGTGATCCGGAAGGCAGGCTCCTGCCTTCCGGTTTCTCTTTCACAGGGGACGTGACATGGCATCGCAGGAAATCCTACGCGAGGAGCCGAGCCGCGGCTCCTTCGTCAATGACCCGAGAATTCGCAGTCTCTTCTTTCAGACGCTGGTGGTCATCGTTCTGTTCGGCTCGATCTGGTGGATCGTGCAGAACGTCATCGACAATCTGCAGCGCCTGCACATCGCCTCCGGCTTCGGCTTCCTCAAGGGGCGCGCCGGCTTCGATATCTCGGACACGCCGATCGCCTATACGTCGGACTCGACCTATGGCCGCGCCATCGTCGTCGGCCTGATCAACACCATCATCGTTGCCGTCGCCGGCATCATCACCGCCACCATCATCGGCTTCGTCATCGGCATCGGCCGCCTGTCGCAGAACTGGCTGATCCAGAAGATCTGCACGGTTTACGTCGAGATTTTCCGCAACATCCCGCCGCTGCTGGTCATCTTCTTCTGGTATTCGGGCGTGCTCGCCGTGCTGCCGGCGCCGCGCGATTCCTATCATCTGCCCTTCGGCTCCTTCCTCAACCAGCGCGGCTTCTATTTTCCGCGCCCGGTCTGGGGCGACGGCTCCTGGCTGATCCTGGTCGCCCTTGTCGTGGGCGTCGCAATGTCATGGTTCGTCGCCCGCAGGGCGCGTCAGCGGCAGATGGCGACGGGCCAGCAATTTCCGGTGTTCTGGACCTCCGCCGCGCTGATCGTCGGCCTGCCGCTGCTGGCTTACGTGCTGAGCGGCTTTCCGCTGAGCTTTGACTTGCCCAAACAGTCGACCTTCAACCTGACCGGCGGCTTCCAGGTCAAACCGGAATTCCTTTCGCTCTATCTGGCGCTGTCCTGCTACACGGCGGCCTTCATCGCCGAAATCGTGCGCGCCGGCATCAGGGGCGTCAGCAAGGGCCAGACCGAGGCGGCGGCCGCACTTGGGCTGCGATCCGGTTCGATCCTGCGGCTGGTCGTGGTGCCGCAGGCCATGCGCATCGTCATCCCGCCGCTGACCAGCCAGTATCTCAACCTGACCAAGAACTCCTCGCTGGCGATCGCCATCGGTTATCCCGATTTGACGGCAACGGCCGGCACGGTTCTGAACCAGACCGGACAAGCGGTCGAGGGCGTGCTGATCATGATGATCGCCTATCTCATACTCAGCCTGGTGACCTCGGCCGTCATGAACGTGGTCAACGCCAGGATGGCGCTGGTGGAGAGGTAGGACCATGCAGGAACACGATCTGTCCTGGGTGCGCACCGAAATGGCGCTGGCGCAGCCCGCGCCGGCGAGCGTCAGCGGCCCCGTCGCCTGGGTGCGCAAGAACCTGATCGGCTCGGTCGGCGACACCATCCTCACCATCCTCGGCATCGCCATCGTCGCCTGGGTTCTGCCGCAGGTCATCAACTGGGCGTTCATCAACGCACAGTGGACGGGACCGGACCGCACGGTCTGCGCCACCGTCGCGCAAGGCGGCATTCAGCCCGATGGCTGGAGCGGAGCCTGCTGGGCTTTCGTCAACGCCAAGTTCGGCCAGTTCATGTTCGGCACCTATCCGGTCGAGGAGCGCTGGCGGCCGATCCTGGTCGCCATCCTGTTCGTGGCGCTGCTGGTGCCGATGCTGATGCCGCGTGTGCCGCGCAAGGGGTTGAACGCGATCCTGCTTTTCCTGGTGCTGCCGATCGTTTCCTTCTTCCTGCTGGTCGGCGGCGTATTCGGCCTGCCGCATGTCGAAACCTCGCGCTGGGGCGGGCTGCTGATCACGCTGAGTCTGTCCTTCGTCGGCATCGCCGTATCGCTGCCGCTGGGCACCGTGCTGGCGCTCGGGCGGCGCTCGAAGATGCCGATCATCAAGATGCTGTGCATTATCTTCATCGAAGCCGTGCGCGGCATACCGCTGATCACCGTCCTGTTTTTCGTCAGCGTCATGCTGCCGCTGTTCCTGCCGGCCGGCGTCACTTTCGACAAATATCTGAGGGCGCTGATCGGCGTGTCGCTGTTTGCGGCGGCCTATATGGCCGAAGTGGTGCGCGGCGGCCTGCAGGCGATCCCCAAGGGCCAGTATGAAGGCGCCGATTCGCTCGGCCTCGGCTACTGGCAGAAGATGAGCTTGATCGTGTTGCCGCAGGCGCTGAAGCTGGTCATACCCGGTATCGTCAACACCTTCATCGGCATGTTCAAGGACACCAGCCTGGTCCTCATCATCTCGATGTTCGACCTGCTCGGCATCGTCAAGCAGAACTTCTCCGACGCCAACTGGGCCACGGCGCAGACCGCGAAATCCGGTCTTGTGTTCGCCGCCTTCGTCTTCTGGCTGTTCTGCTTCGGCATGTCGCGCTATTCAATGTACACGGAACGCCGGCTCGACACCGGCTACAAACGCTAAACAAAAGAACAAGGGGACCCCAGCCATGGCCACCGAAAATGCCGTCAGCGCGGAAGAGATCAAGGTCAACGCCGCCAAGATGCATATCTCGACCACCGATGTCGCCATCGACATCATCGCCATGCATAAATGGTACGGCGAGTTCCATGTGCTGAAGGACATCAACCTCAAGGTGATGCGCGGCGAGCGCATCGTCATTTGCGGACCGTCCGGGTCGGGCAAGTCGACCATGATCCGCTGCATCAACCGGCTGGAAGAGCACCAGAAGGGCAAGATCATCGTCGACGGCAAGGAACTCACCAACGACCTGAAGAAGATCGACGAGGTGCGCCGCGAGGTCGGCATGGTGTTCCAGCACTTCAACCTGTTCCCGCATCTGACCATCCTCGAGAATTGCACGCTGGCGCCGATCTGGGTGCGCAAGACGCCGAAGAAGCAGGCCGAGGAAATCGCCATGCATTTCCTCAAGCGCGTGAAGATCCCCGAGCAGGCCAACAAATATCCGGGCCAGCTTTCCGGCGGCCAGCAGCAGCGCGTGGCGATCGCCCGCTCGCTGTGCATGAACCCGCGCATCATGCTGTTCGACGAGCCGACCTCGGCGCTCGACCCGGAAATGATCAAGGAAGTGCTGGAGACGATGGTGGGGCTGGCCGAGGAAGGCATGACCATGCTGTGCGTCACCCACGAGATGGGCTTTGCCAGGAAAGTCGCCAACCGGGTGATCTTCATGGATCAGGGCCAGATCGTCGAGCAGAACACGCCGGCCGAGTTCTTCGACCATCCCCGCCACGAACGCACGAAGCTGTTCCTGTCGCAGATCCTGCACTGAGCGGACTGACGCCAAGTCGAGAAAGCCCGGTCGCGCCACGGCCGGGCTTTTTAGTGTCTGGCCGATCCGATAAATGATCTTCTTCATTGAGCCGCGACGGAATCGCGAAGCCGCACCGATGAGAAAATTCCTGCGTTTCCTGGCCATTCTGGTTGCAGCACTGGTGCTCGCCGTGTCGCTCGGCACGCTGGTGCCGCGGCCGCTCTGGCCGGCAGCCGCAGCGGGCGAGGGCATCCGGCACATATTGGTGCTGAAAAATCCGATCCACACCGACATCGCCATTCCCGTGGACGACGAGGTGCGCCGGCGCTTTCGTTTCCTTGCCGATGTCGGCCTGCCATCGGACGCGCCCGAAGTGCGCTACCTCGTCTTCGGCTGGGGTGGGCGCGCCTTCTACCTGGAAACGCCGACATGGTCGCAATTGAAGGCGCTGCCCGCAATCAAGGCTTTGACGCTCGATGCGTCCGTGATGCATGTCGCCGTCGCCGGCAACATTCCCGAGCCGCACCCCGATGTCGCCGGCTTCGACGTGAGCGAAGACCGTTTTGCCGCATTGCTCGATTTCATCGAAGCGAGCTTTCAAGAGGGGCCGAACGGTCCGATCATCATCGACAATGCCGCCTACTCCAATTTCGATCGCTTCTTTGAGGCGAATGGCCGTTTCAACGCGCTGATCGGTTGCAACACCTGGACGGCGGCGGCACTGCGCACCGCCGGCCTGCGCACCGGCTGGTGGAACCCGCTGCCGGTTTCGCTTGGGCTGTCGATGCGGCTGTATAATTAGCTTTGCCGCGGGCTCCTTTCAGCGACGGATGATCCGCTGCTGCTCCCACCCGTAAAGCCAGTCCAGATCGGCTGCGAGCTTCTCTCCCGGTCGCGCCGCCAGAAACAGATTGCGGGCCAACGCCACCGGGCCTCGGGCATGCCAGGCAAGCCGGTTGAGCGCGCCGCGACGGATGACCTTGGCGATGCGCGACCGCCGCAGGTTCTCCCAGATGACAAGGCTTTGCGTCAGGTCGCCGAAGAAGTCGGCGATCAAATCGGCAAGCGTCGCCGCGTCCTCGATCGCCATGGCCGCGCCCTGAGCCGCGAACGGCGTCATGGCATGCGCGGCGTCGCCGATCAGCGCGATGCCTTCGGGCATGGTCCAGCGTCGCTGTTCGACCGTGTGGATAGGAAAGGCGGTCCACGGGCCAGCGAGTTCCACCAAACGCGCCAGCGCCGGCGCGGAGCGGCGCATGGCGCCTGAAAGGATGGCGGGATCGGCGTGGCGTGACCACCCGTCGGCGATGCGCTCGCCCCGGGTGAAGGCGGCAAGGTTGAAGGCGCTACCCCTGCTGACGGGGTAGGCGACCATGTGGAATCCGGGGTGCAGGAAGGTTGTGACGCAGTCAGTGGCGCCGATCGCGGCGAAGGCTTGCCCCGCCTCGTTGTCCGCGCTCACCGTCGCCCGCCAGGCCAGTTCGCCGGAGAAATGGCTGTTCGCGAAGCCGGCTCCGCTGCCTGGACGGGCAAACCTCCGCACCGCTGACCAGACGCCATCGGCGCCGACCAGCAGAGATCCTTGGGTATCGATGACCTTGCGGCCGACCCCGTCTGTCGTGGTGATAACGAATGAACCGGAGGCCACGCTGCTGATCTGCGCGCCGGTGGTGAGATGGATGTCGGGCAGTTGCGCAACGCGCGCCATCAGGGCGTCTTGCAGATCCGCCCGGTGCGCCACGAGATAGGGTGCGCCCCAGCGTTCCTCGCCGGCTGTGCCAAGCGGCACGCGTGCCAGTTGGCGCAGGCTCGCGGCGTCCTTCAGCACCACGGCTTCCGGCTGGACGGCATTGGCAAGAAGCGTGTCGAGCACGCCAAGCTGGCGAAGGATGCGCGTCGCGTTAGGAGAGAGCTGGATGCCGGCGCCCGCCGCTTCGAGACGCTGCGCCTGTTCGAACACCCTCACGGAATAGCCGCGTTCGGCAAAGGCAATCGCCGCTGTCAGCCCGGCGATGCCAGCCCCGGCGATCATGACCTGCCGGGACCGCGTCTCGCTCATGATCGGAAGGTCAGGCGGCCTGGTCGATGTAGAGGCAGCCCGCCGGCAGCGTTTCGGTCGCCTTCAGCTTCGGCGAATAGCGATAGAGGGTCGAGCAGTAGGGGCAGACTTTCTCATTGTCGTCGCCCATGTCTAGAAAAACATGCGGATGGTCGAAAGGCGGGTTGGCGCCCGTGCACATGAATTCCTTGACTCCGATGTCGATCGCCGGGTGGCCCGCATCGTTCTGGAAATGGGGAATGGAACCGCCTGCCATCGTCGTCTCCTTAACGCAGTCTCTCTGCATCTGGATCATATCAAGTCTGTTTGCAAGTTCGATGAAATCAAACTGTCGCAAAAGCCTGTCAGAGAACTGTCGCAAAAGCCTGCCACAGGATAAGTTAAGCCGGTTAACCGGCTGAGGCGCGCGGAAGAGCAGGAATCATGAACGAACTGAAGCCGGTACAGAGCGAATTCAACAATGTCGCGGCAGCGAGCCCGGAAGGCAATCCGGACCGCTTCGTCAACCGCGAATTCTCCTGGCTGCAGTTCAATCGCCGCGTTCTCGAGGAATCGCTGAACACCCATCACCCGCTGCTGGAGCGCGTCCGCTTCCTGTCGATCTCGGCCGCCAATCTCGACGAGTTCTTCATGGTGCGCGTCGCCGGCCTTGCCGGCCAGGTGCGCGAGGGGATCGTGCTGAAGAGCCCGGACGGACGCACTCCCGAACAGCAGCTCGAACAATTGCTGCGTGAGGTCGAGCGGCTGCAGGAGGACCAGCAGAAGAGCCTGTCGGCCCTCACGGTGCTGCTCAACAAGGAAGGCATCGAAACCATCACCCGCGACGCGCTGACAAAGGACGAGAAGGTCTGGCTGGAAGACCATTTCCAGGAGCAGGTGTTTCCCGTGCTGACCCCGCTGTCGATCGACCCGGCGCATCCGTTCCCGTTCATTCCCAATCTCGGCTTCTCGATGGCGCTGCAGCTTCGCCATCGCAAGAATGGCGAGGAGATGAGCGCGCTCTTGCGTCTGCCGGTGGCGCTGAAGCGCTTCATCCGCCTGCCGGATCGCAAGAACCATGTCCGCTTCATCCCGCTGGAGGAGGCGGTCGGCCTCTACATCGGCAAGCTCTTCCCGGGCTACGAGGTCAAGGGCTCCGGCACGTTCCGCATCATTCGTGACAGCGATATCGAGGTCGAAGAGGAATCGGAAGATCTCGTGCGCCTGTTCGAAACGGCGCTGAAGCGCCGCCGCCGCGGCTCCGTCATCCGCATCGAATTCGACAAGCTGATGCCTGGGGAATTGCGCGATTTCGTCGCCGGCGAGCTTGGCGTCTCGTCGAGCCGCATCAGCGTGCTCACCGGGCCGCTGGCACTCAGCCAGATCTCCGAGATCGTCTCCGTTCCCCGCGACGACCTGAAATTCATCCCCTACAACCCACGCTTTCCCGAGCGTATCCGCGAGCATGGCGGCGACTGTTTCGCCGCCATTCGCGAGAAGGACATCGTCGTCCATCACCCCTATGAGTCGTTCGACGTGGTGGTGCAGTTCCTGCGCCAGGCGATGGCCGACCCCGAAGTGGTGGCGATCAAGCAGACGCTCTATCGCACCTCCAACGACAGCCCGATCGTGCGTGCTCTGGTCGACGCGGCCGAAGCCGGCAAGTCGGTAACGGCGCTGGTCGAGCTCAAGGCGCGTTTCGACGAGGAGGCCAACATTCGCTGGGCGCGCGATCTCGAACGCGCCGGCGTGCAGGTCGTGTTCGGGTTCCTGGAACTCAAGACCCACGCCAAGATGTCGCTGGTGGTGCGGCGCGAGGACGGCAAGCTGCGCAATTACGTCCATCTCGGCACCGGCAACTACCACCCGGTCACCGCGCGCATCTACACCGACCTGTCCTTCTTCACCACCGATCCGACGATCGCCCGCGACGTCGCCCAATTGTTCAATTTCATCACCGGCTATGCCGAGCCGACCGCCGAGATGCGGCTGGCGATCTCGCCGTTCACGCTGAGGAACCGCATCCTTCAGCACATTTCGGACGAGGTCACCCATGCGTTGGAGGGACGGCCGGCGCGTATCTGGATGAAGATGAACGCGCTCGTCGATCCCATCATCATCGACGCGCTCTACGATGCCAGCCGCGCCGGAGTGGAGATCGACCTCGTCGTGCGCGGCATATGCTGCCTGCGGCCGCAGGTGCCGGGCCTGTCGGAGAACATCAGGGTCAAGTCGATCGTCGGCCGTTTCCTGGAGCACAGCCGCATCTATTGCTTCGGCAACGGTCATGGCCTTCCGTCGGACGAGGCGATCGTCTACATCTCCTCGGCCGACCTCATGCCGCGCAATCTCGACCGCCGCGTCGAGACCATGGTGCCGATCACCAATCCAACTGTGCATGAACAGATTCTGGGGCAGATCATGCTGGGCAACATCATGGACAATCAGCAAAGTTTCGACGTATTGGCAGATGGAACCTCCCGGCGCGTGGTGCTGGAGGAGGGTGAGGAACCGTTCAACGCGCAGGAATATTTCATGACCAATCCGAGCCTGTCGGGACGGGGTGACGCGCTGAAATCGCATGCGCCCAAGCGAATCGCGCAGTTCAAGCGCCGCAAGAAGAACGCCGCCACCTGATGCTGTCCAATTCCCAGGGCCGGCTGCAGGACCGCCGACCGCTGTCCATCATAGACATCGGCTCCAATTCGATCCGCCTCGTCGTCTATGAGGGGCTGGCGCGCTCGCCGACCATGCTGTTCAACGAAAAGATGCTGGCCGGCCTCGGCCGCGGCATCGTGTCGACGGGGAAGCTGGACCCCGAGGGGGTGGCGCGCTCGATGGAGGAGTTTCGCCGTTTCCGCGCGCTCTCCGACCAGGCAGGCGCCGAACACATGTACGTGCTGGCAACCGCCGCCGCCCGCGAGGCGATCAACGGTCCCGATTTCATCCATCGTGCCGAGGATGTGCTCAAGACCGAAATCCGTGTGCTCTCCGGCCGCCAGGAAGCGCATTATTCCGCGCTCGGCGTCATCTCAGGCTTCCACCCGGCCAACGGGATTGCCGGCGACCTTGGCGGCGGCAGCCTGGAGCTTATAGACATTGATGGCGAGGCGATCGGCGACGGCATCACGCTGCCGCTCGGCGGCCTGCGCCTGCAGGACATGGCGAAGAACTCGCTCGTCCAGGCGCAGAAGATCGCGCGCCAGGAACTGGCCCGGGCCAAACTCTTGAAGGGCGGACAAGGCAGGACTTTCTACGCTGTTGGCGGCACCTGGCGAAACCTCGCCAGGCTGCATATGGAGATGAACAACTACCCGCTCGGCGTCATGCATCACTACGAAATATCGGCCGAAAGCGCGCAGAACTTCCTCAAGCAGGTGGCCAGGGGCGAAGTCGAAAAGGTGAGGGGTATCGAGGGCGTCTCCAAGAACCGCCGTTCGCTGCTGCCATATGGCGCTCTCGTGCTGCAGGAGATCATGACGGCGATGCAGCCGTCCAGGATCGTCGTTTCGGCGCAAGGCGTGCGTGAGGGTTTCCTCTATTCGCTGCTCGACGCGGCCGAGCAGAAGGCCGATCCGCTGATCTCGGCCGCCGAGGAACTCGCGCTTCTGCGCTCGCGTTCGGTCCATCACGCGCATGACCTGGTCGAATGGACCGGCAAGGCTTTCAAGGCGTTCGGCATCGACGAGACGGAAGACGAAGCGCGCTATCGCCATGCCGCCTGTCTGCTCGCCGATATCGGCTGGCGCGCTCATCCGGAATATCGCGGCAAGCAGTCGCTCAACATCATTGCGCATGCCTCGTTCATCGGTGTCGATCATCCCGGCCGCGCCTACCTGGCGCTGACCAACGCCTACCGTCATGATGGTGTCTTCAATGAATTGGTGGCGCCCGAAATCAGGGCGCTGGCGCCGCCGCGCCTGCTGGAGCGCGCCCGCGTGCTGGCAGCGATGATGCGCGTGGTTTATCTGCTGACGGCCGCGATGCCCGGCATCATGCCGAGGCTGAAATGGGAAAGCCGCCCCAACGGCGCGCTGGCGCTGGTGCTGCCGGCCTCGCTCTCCGACCTATACGGCGAGCGCCCGGCCGGCCGGCTGGCGCAACTGGCGCGCATCACCAACCGCCGCCTGGTGCTGGCGGTCGAGGGCGGGCAGAGCGTGTCGGCGAAGTAGTCAAGTCGCGTCGGCGCCTATGCCGAAGCCGCGCCCATCGGCCGACCATGCGCCGGGGCCGGCCATGGCAAGCGCCAGGAAACCACCCGATATCGCGATATCCTTCATCAGCATCTGCTGGTGCAGGAAGGCGAGCGCCGCATCCTCGGCGCCTTGGCCATAGTGGCCGATATAGCCGGCCGCGATGCAGAAGCCGGCCAGCAGCAGTGCCACGATCCGCGTCTGCAAACCAGTGAGGATCAGCAGTCCCGCGATCAGCTCGAAAAGGCCGGTGCCCCAGGCGGCGAGCGCCGGCAGCGGCAGGCCGAGGCCGGCGAAATAGCTGGTGGTGCCGGCGATGTTGGCGAGCGCCTGGAAGCCGGACGGCACGAACAGCACGGCAAACAGCAGCCGCGAAACCAGAAGCAATGCACTGCGACCCATGGCTCCCTCCCTTGCCGGCACGGTCGCCGGCGACGATTGCAGTCTAATGCATGTCGCCCGGGAGTGTCCTTGGTTCCGGGACAACGACATGCATAAAATCAGAAGCTTACAGCAGCTCGGGCGAATCCTATTTGCCGCGACGTGCTGTAGGCCTGTGGTCACATAACGAAAAAGCGGCACGGAAATTCCGCGCCGCTCGTTTCAGATCATTGGGAGGAAAAAACCTCAGCCGCGCTTGGCGTCGATCGAATACGCGCCGGGACCCGAGGAGGCCAGCAGCAGGAAACCGCCGGTGATGGCGACGTTCTTGAGGAACTGGATCATCTGCATCTGGTCGGCCCAGCCGGTGTGGGCGACCAGCCCGGTCGCGATCGTAAAGATCGCGAGCACCCAGGCGGCGATCCTGGTCTGGAAACCGACGAGGACGGCAAGGCCGCCAAGCAGCTCGATCAGTCCGACGATGACGGCCGTCGCCGTCGGCGCCGGCAGGCCGAGGCCGCCGAAATAGGCGGCGGTGCCGGAAATGGCCGTGAGCTTGCCGAATCCAGAAAGCAGGAAAATGACCGCGAGCAGGATGCGGCCGACAAGGATGGTGACAGAGCTGTTGGACGCGGTGCCGCTGCCGGCGAAGGAGGTGTTTGTGGACATGGTGGCTCTCCGAATGGGGTTGATGCCCCGTCAGATAGAGCATGTCGACTGTTCACCAAAGCCGCCTATCCGGCGACACATTGTTCACAGGAATACGTTTCTGTGAACCGGTGAAAAGCGGAAATTCATGTCGGTCGACGCGCTGGCGTGAGGATATTCTCCCGCCGAAAAATGCCTTCACCCCGGATGTGTCATGTCCTGCGGGCGCACCAGGCGGTCATAGTCGGCCTCGCTGACCAGTCCGGTTGCCAACGCTTCCTCGCGCAACGTCGTGCCTTTCTTGTGCGCGGTCTTGGCGATCTTGGCGGCGTTGTCGTAGCCGATGGTGGGCGCAAGCGCGGTCACCAGCATCAGCGAACGGTCGAGTGCCGCCTTGATGTTGTCCTCTCGCGCCTCGATGCCGACGACGCAATTGTCGGTGAAGGAGACCGAGGCGTCGGCGAGCAACTGCACCGACTGCAGGAAATTGTACGCCATCAGCGGATTGTAGACGTTGAGCTCGAAATGGCCTTGGCTGCCGGCGAAGGTAAGCGCCGCATTGTTGCCGAACACCTGCACGCAGACCTGCGTCATCGCCTCGCACTGGGTAGGGTTGACCTTGCCCGGCATGATCGAGGAGCCGGGTTCGTTTTCCGGCAGCGACAATTCGCCGAGGCCCGAGCGCGGGCCGGAGCCAAGGAAACGGATGTCGTTGGCGATCTTGAACAGTGCCGCGGCCGCGGCATTGATGGCACCGTGCGAGAACACCATGGAATCATGTGCGGCGAGCGCCTCGAACTTGTTCGGCGCGGTGACGAAAGCGATTCCGGTAATGGCGGCGATGCGATCGGCCACCCGCTCGGCGAAACCGACCGGCGCATTGAGGCCGGTGCCGACGGCGGTGCCGCCCTGCGCCAGTTCCTGCAGGCCGGGCAGCGTCTGCTCGATGCGCTTGATCGAGGAGGCGACCTGCGCGGCATAGCCGGAGAATTCCTGGCCCAGCGTCAGCGGCGTGGCGTCCTGCGTGTGGGTACGGCCGATCTTGATGATATGGTTGAAGTCCCGGCTCTTGGCGGCGAGCGCCTTGTGCAGGTGGTGCAGCGCGGGGATCAGGTCATGCTCGATCCGCTCGGCGCAGGCGATGTGCATGGCCGTCGGATAGGTGTCGTTCGAGGACTGGCTCATATTGACGTGGTCGTTGGGGTGCACCGGCTTCTTCGAGCCCATGACGCCGCCCAGCATCTCGATCGCGCGGTTCGAGATCACCTCGTTGGCGTTCATGTTGGACTGCGTGCCCGAGCCGGTCTGCCAGACCACCAGCGGAAAGTGGTCGTTGAGCTTGCCGTCGATGACCTCTTGCGAGGCCTCGATGATCGCCTTGCCGATGGCCGGATCGAGCCGCTTGAGCTCCATGTTGGCTTCCGCCGCCGCCCGCTTGACGATGCCCAGCGCGCGCACGATCGAAGCCGGCTGCTTCTCCCAACCGATCTTGAAATTGCCGAGGGAACGCTGCGCCTGGGCGCCCCAATAACGGTCGGCGGCGACCTCGATGGGGCCGAACGTGTCGGTTTCGGTTCTCGTCTTTGGCGTGCTCACGGCAAGGCTCCGGTCTGTCGATTTGGGCAACGGCGTATCGCGTTGCACAAATGGCTTCAAGCGGAGAATAACGCGGCTGCGGATGCAAATCGGTTGAAGATGCTTCCGATCTCCCCACTGGAACCCTCGGAGCAGAGATCGGCGGCTTCGCGTTCTCAACTCAAGGGCGAACCGACAATATCGATGCCATTTTCCGCGCAGATCCGCACCAGAGCCTCGATCATCTCGGGCGTCGGCTCGGACAGCGGCGGCAATTCCGGCTGTCCGGCGGGGCGGCTCGCCTGACGCAGCATCGTCTCGAACCCGCGGCCGCGCGTGACGGTCAGAGCGCGCGCACCTTCTGGAGATTCGACCCTGTATGTGTGCGGCAGGCCTTTCGGCGCAATGAGGGTCTCGCCGATACCAGCGACCCGCTCCTGTCCGTCGATCCGAACGCGCAGCTGTCCTTCTAGGATATGAAACACCTCGTCTTCGTGCCGATGCACATGCAGCGGCGGAGAATCGCCATGGGGCATGCGGTGCTCGACGACACAGATGCCGTCCTCGCCCTCCGCCGACGATATCCGAATGGCAACCAGTGTGTTGTTGAACCAGAAGAGTTCCTTGCCTGTAATGGTCCCGACGGTCATTGTCATGGTTCTTCCTCCTTTGTTGCCTTCGGACGGGTCGCGGTCGGAAGGATCTGATCAGGTGCATGCCGCCGATGGAAATCCAATGATCGTATGGGGCGGATTGATGCCATGAATTTAAATGCGCTCGACCTCAATCTGGTCAGGGTGCTCGACGCGCTTTTGCGCGAACGAAGCGTGACGCGCGCCGGCGAGCAGATCGGGCTGAGCCAGCCCGCCGTGAGCGCCGCGCTCAATCGCCTGCGTCATGTCCTCAACGACCAGTTGTTCGTGCGGCGCGGCAACGACATGGTGCCGACCCCGCGCGCCGAAAGCCTGACGGAGCCGGTGCGCGCCGCACTGCGCGAGATCGAACGCGCCTTTCATTCGGCGCATTCGTTCAATCCGGCGGAACTTGAGCGAACCTTCACGCTCATGGGGGCGGACTTCTTTTCCATGCTACTGATGCCGACACTGGCGGTGCGCGTCGCGGCTATCGCGCCGCATGCGTCGTTACGGTTTCTCGATAGCGCGCGAGGCGATGTTTCGCGTCTGCTCCAGGACGATGAAATCGATGTGGCTCTCGAACGTCCGCTGGAGGTCTTGGATTGGGTCTCCAGCGTACCGCTGTTCCATTCGCCATTCGCAATCATTGCGGCGCAAAACAATGCTGCGATCAGACTGGCGGGGATCGCAGGGGGCGAGCCTATTCCGCTTGAGCTTTTTTGCGAACTGCCGCACGTTCTTCGCTCTATTGACGGCTCGATGTCGGGCTCCACCGACGAGGCGCTCCGCAAAATCGGGCGAAGCCGCCGTGTGAGCTTGGCACTGCCTCACTTTCAGGCTGTCGCGTTGGCCGTCGCAAACGGAAACTACCTTTCCGCGGTTCCCAGGCAGTTCGCGGTTTGGGCAGCCAAGACCCTGCCTCTCGCCATCTTCGAGCCGCCACTTCCCATCGCCGTTCCTGAAATCAGGATGTACTGGCACGCACGCCGAGACGACGAGCCCCCTCATCGCTGGATTCGCCTTCAGATCCTGGACGTTGTGGGCGCTCTTGGATTTGTGGAAAGCGCCGCTGGTGAAGTTGCCGCGCCATAGCGGCCAGGCAGTTCACCCCGCCGTGTAGCCGCCGTCGACGGCAAAGATGCCGCCACTGGTCCAGCCAGCCTCGTCGCTGGCGGGATAGACCGCCATCCCGGCGAGGTCGTCAGGCCGGCCGATGCGGCCGAGAGGATAGCTGCGCTCGACATAGGCTTTCAGTTCCGCCTGTGCCTCGGCCGGCAGGTTGTCGACGGTCTTGCGCCGCATTGCGGTATCCCGTACCGGGTGCGATTGCGTTGACGCGGATGCCGCGCGGACCGAGTTCGAAGGCCAGCGATTTGGTCAGCGAGTTCAACGCGCCTTTGGACAGGGAGTAGAGGCTTGATGGCCGTTTCGGGATCATCTTGTTGGCGAAATAAGAGGAGATGTTGATGACGGATGCACCTGCACCGAGATGCGGCAGCAGCCCCTGGGTGAGGAAGAACGCCGCCGTCACATTGAGCGCGAAAGAGTGCTGGAACTGTGCCTCGCTGACACTCTCGAACGGCACGAGATAGGCGACACCGGCATTGTTGACGAGAACGTCGAGTGGCCGGCCGGATTCTTTCGCCTGCTCGACGACCGCTGCGAGGCCGGGGCTGGTGGCGAGGTCGGCCGACAATGTCGCCACCATGCCTATCGAGCCGAGGGCCATCAGCTTCTGGCGAGCGGTGTCGAGTTTGCCCGCGTCGCGGCCCACGATCAGGACATCGGCACCCTCGTGCAGGAATGCCTCGGCGATCGCCAGGCCGATGCCATCCGATCCGCCGGTGATCAACGTCCGCTTGCCGTGAAGCCTCATCACGCACCTCACCATGCGTTTGCCATCAAACAGAGGGATCGCACCGCATGTCCGTGACGGGGTCAAGTCATCAGGCTATCCCAGGGTATGAACTTCGGCCGGCGTCCGGCGCAAGCGCCCGACGGCCGGCTGGCCTGAGACCCGTCGCAGCGCGAAAACCGGACGACGTGCGGGTCGGTTTCACGCGCTGGCGGTGGAGCGCTCCTGAGTAGCCAGCCGCGCGGCGACATAGCCCTTGACCTGCCGGATCGCCTGTTCGCGCGAGACGCTGCCCGGCTGCAGGCCGAGCCGAAGCCAGAGTCCGTCTATCAAGGCCGTGACGCCAAGCGCGATGTCGTCGGCCTCCCCAGGTGAGGCGAGGCCGCGCAGGCCGGACAACAGGTTCGAGCGCATGCGCCCATGGATCACCTTCTGGATGCGCGCCAGCTTTTCATCGCGCGGCACCTCGGCGCAGAGCGAAAGCCAGGCATGGCATAGGGGCGGCAGGAAGAGATGCTCCTCGAAATTGCCCTCGATCACCGCGTCCAGGCGTTCCATCGAAGTCCGCGCCCGGCGAAGCCTTGCGACCACCGCGTTGCATAGGACTGCGTTGGCCTCGCGCATGGCGTGCTCGAACAATTCCTGCTTGTTGCGGAAATAGTGCAGCACGATGCCTTTGGAGGCGCCTGCATGGGCGGCGACTTTTTCCAGCGTCGCCCCCGCAATGCCTTCGCGCTCCAGAACCGCGAAGGCCGCCTGGCGCAATTCCTTTCGGCGTATGTCGCCAAGGCGTTTCAGTTTCACGAGATTGTTCCATGCCTCACGAATCCATGTTGACATTTTCGCCCCGCGAGATCAATCATTGACCCATGGGACAATAAAAAGACCGATGGGTCAACACAATAAGGAGAACGGAAATGGTGCGTGTCCTTGCAAGCTGTCTGGCCGCGCTGGCCTTGGCCTCGCAGGCTGCCCAGGCGGCCGACGCCGAGCAATGCCGTGTGGTCCGCATGGCCGAGCCCGGCTGGAACGATCTCGCTTTCACCACGGGTGTGGGCAATGTGCTCCTGCAAGCGCTCGGCTATCAGCCACAGAGCGAGGTGCTGGGCATCAACGTCATCTACGAAGGCATGAAGAACCGGGATCTCGACCTGTTCCTGGGCTACTGGGACCCGGCGATGGTCACCTATTACGAACCCTACAAGAAGGACGGCTCGATCGAGAATGTGCGTGTCAATCTCGTCGGCGCCAAATACACGTTCGCCGTACCGACCTATGTCTGGGAGGCAGGGGTCAAGGACGTCTCCGACCTGCACAAGTTCGCCGACAAGTTCGGCAAGAAGATGTATGGCATCGAGCCCGGCTCCAACCAGCTGATGATGGACGCCATCGCCGATCCGGCCTTCGGCCTCGATGGCTGGCACGTGGTCGAGTCCAGCGAAGCCGGCATGCTGTCGGAGGTCGGTTACGAGATCAAGGAGAAGCAATTCATCGTCTTCCAGGGCTGGGCGCCGCATCCGATGAATACCATGTACGACTTCAAGTATCTGACCGGCGGCGACAAGTTCTTTGGCCCGAATTTCGGCGCCGCGACGGTGACGACGCAGGTCCGCAAGGGCTACCTGCAGGAATGTCCTAACGTGGCGCAGTTCCTCAGGAATCTCGTCTTCGACATCGATTTCGAGAATGTCGGCATGGGCTACCTCATCAATGACGGCATGAAGCCGGAGGACGGGGCGCTGAAGGCGATCACGCTGAACAAGAACCGTCTCGATGCCTGGCTCGCCGGTGTCACGACTTTCGATGGCAAGCCTGGTCTTGCCGCCGTCAAGGAGAAGCTCGGCCTGTGAGACCGCCGGACGCCTTGCCCATCGCCTGTGTGGAACAGAACGCCTGGGCTGGCCGCAAGCAATGGGTCAATATCGGCGATCTCGACATCGCCTATGTCGAGATCGCCGGTGCCGGGCCGCCGCTGTTGCTGATCCATGGTTTCACCGACACCAGCCGCAGCTTTTCGCTGCTGGCGCCGCATTTGGCTGGCCGCCGGCTGATCATGCCCGATCTGCGCGGCCATGGTGCCTCGCAGGCGGGCGGCGGCTACCGCGTCGCTGATTTCGCCGAGGATATTGCCGGGTTGATCCGGCATCTGCGGCTGGACCGGCCTGTCGTCATCGGTCACTCGCTGGGCGGCATGGTGGCAACTGCATTGGCCGCCCGGCAGCCGGACTTGATCGGAGGCCTGGTCGTGCTGGCCAGCACGCTGAAGCCCGGCTTCACGCCTGACCATGCGTTGCCGGTCGGCATCCTGGCCTTGCACGATCCGATATCGCCGGCCGACCCGTTCTTTGCCTGGTGGCATGCGTGCCAAACCTCGGTGCCGCGGACGTTCCTCGCGGGCCTGGCGACGGAAGCTTCCGCCATGCCTGCGGCCCGCTGGCGTGCCATTCTGGAGGAAGTCCGCATCACCGACCTGACCGCCGAGGCACGGGCCGTGCGGGCCAAGGCAATGATCATCGCCGGCGCCTGCGATCCGCTATTCGACGAGCCGCACCAGCAGGCCTTGGCCGACGCGCTGACCGGATCCCGTCTCGTCTGGGCGCAGAACTGCGGTCACAATCCCCATTGGGAGGACCCGGCCTTTGTCGCCTCGGCGATGGCGGGACTGCTGTCCGGCCGCTGATCACCGCAACAGCGATCGGGCCGTGGGCACCAGCCGCAACGTCTCGGCCGGCTTTATGCTAATGGCCTGCATGTTCTGGTCAAGCGCCTGCCACGCCGGCGAAGTGGCGAGGCGATGGCTGGCGTGGGCATCGCCGTCGGGGAAGCCGGCAACGGTGATAAAGACGTTTTCGCCGGCGCGTACGGGTAGCCGCGGGAAGGTGTTTGCGGCCGGCTCCGTCAGGAAGGCGCCAAGCAGGCGCGCGCCGGTCTGGGCAAGCCGCGCAACCATCTCCGCCTGGAAGCGCCCGGCGAAGTCGGCGCCGATGCCCGGCCGCAAATGATGAATCGAAATCTCAACCAGGCCGGGCAACCCGCTTCGTTCGCTTGTGCTTTTGGCCATGTCGGCCATTGGCCGGCGCAATCCCGACAGATCGAAGCCGGCATCCGGCCACGCCGGCCGCAGCAGCAGCACATCGTCGGAATCGATCATCGTCGCGTTGGCCGCGTCGCGGTGCGCCGCCCATACGGGGCCGTCATAAAACGCGCTCAGAGCATGCTTGCGCGCATCCATGCTTTCGAAACCGCGCATCCAGACGAACATATCGGGGCGGTCCAGGTCGCGGAACTGGCCGATGATCGTCATCCCCGCGTCTTCCTGGCTTTCGATGAACTGCGTGTCGAAGATATCGATCAACGTTTCGCGCCGGCCAGGCTTCAACGTGTACTGCCGCAATTCCACGATCGGCGAGGCGAGTACCGCCGGCTTAGGCGTGGCATTCGGGATCGGGCTCATCCGCGGGTTCTCCAAAACAGGTTGATCGTCCTGTTTATAAACAGACCGGTTGCCCTGTTTTGTCAACATGCTATCCTTCGGCAATGTCAGCAGAGCTCAACATCCGGCCAGGGCGAGTCCGAGGCAAACGCATCAACGACCCCGAAGGCATGCGCCGCAAAGTGCTCGATGTCGCCGAGGCAGCGTTTCAGGCACGCGGCTATCATGCTTCCAGCCTCGGCGACCTGATGGCGGCGGCAGGCGTCAGCGGTGGCGCGTTGCATCATCACTTCCCGACCAAGAAGGCGCTGGCGCTGGCGGTCATCGACGAGCGCGTGGCGGCGGCGGTCGAGGAGACGTGGATCGCGCCGGTGCGGCAGGCGGCCTCGGCGCGCGAGGGCGTGCGTCAAGTGTTCGACGCCGTGGCGGCGGAACTGGAACGACAAGGTTTCGTGCGCGGCTGCCCCCTCAACAATCTGGCGCATGAACTGTCGCTCGCCGATCCCGAATTTCGGAATGCCCTTGTTGGCGTCTTTTCGGCATGGCGCCAGGCGATCGCCGACAAGATCAGGGCCGACCAGCGGGAGGGCAGGGAGCAAGGCACGGATCCCGAGCATTTTGCGGTGTTTGCGGTCGCCGCCTACTCCGGCGCCATGTCGATGGCCAAGACGGCGCAGGACGCCGGCCCGTTGCGCGATTGCCTAGCGGCGCTGGAGCGGAGCGCCTCGCAAGCGGCATCATCGCAGGGCGAGCCGGTGGCGCGGCGACGTCGCAGGGTGCTGCGCCGGTACGGCGGCATTTGAGGCAGGCAGGCCACAGCCGGCCGATGTCTCAACCAACTGGACGGACAGACGCCGCTTGTGCTGAATTCCGCCGATGATGAATCGCCTTCCGCCCCTATTGTTCTCACGACGCGGCTTTCTGGTGCAGGCCGCCGGTCTTGCGGCTGCCGGTACGCTTTCGCGTCCGGCGCTCGGCCAGACCGGACAGCGCATCCAGCCCGTCGACGCCACCTTCCTGTTCGTCGCCGACGTCCATGCCTGCCGCATGGCGAGCGGCTTGAGCCCTAATTGCCAGTTGGAAGGCAAGACGGACGCGGCGCTGCTGCGCAACGTCGCGGCGTTGAACGCCATCGGTGACAAGGATTGGCCGGCGCGGATCAACGGTATCGCCACGGGCCTGCGGCCGGCCGGCAGCCGCATCGGCACGCCGCTCGGCCTTGTCGTTGGCGGTGACATCACCGACGATGGCGGCGGCCAGATCACCGAGCCCAGCGAAGGCACCCAGCTTCTGCAGTTCAGCCAGCGCTATCAGCAAGGCATGGGCCCCGACCGTGTGCACATTCCGGTTTATGTCGGGCTCGGCAATCACGACCTCGATCAGAACGGCCCGCCGCACCATGTCGACTGGTACCGGCGTGAAATGCGCGACTATGTCGAGGTCAATCATCGCGCCGGCGTGTTCTTCAAGCCGCCGGTGCCGGCCACCAGCTACGACGTCGACACCGACTGCTATTCCTGGGACTGGGGTGGCCTGCATCTGGTGCAGACCCATCGCTTCGCCGGCGACACCGGCCATGGCGCCGACAGCAGCCTGCCTTGGCTCAAGCAGGACCTCGCAACTTATGCGGCGGATGGGCGCCCGGTCATCCTGTTCCAGCACTATGGCTGGGATACTTTTTCGATAGAGCGGTGGGACCCCGCCAAGAGAGCATTCGACGATGACGGCAAGGGCGCGCCGCATTGGTGGAGCGATGCGGACCGCCAGGCCTTGCTGGCCGCCCTGAAGGGTTACAACGTCGTTGCCGTCTTCCACGGTCACCAGCACGAGGTGCCGATGATCTATCAACGCGACGGCCTCGATCTCTTCAAGCCGAAAGCCGCCTATATGGGCGGCTTCGCCTTGGCACGTGTCACCAGCGACAGCCTGGACGTCGTGCTGGGCGAAGCCGGCGACGATCATGGCGCCGTGATTTTCACCAACGCTTTCAGCAAATCGCTGAAGACGTGAAAAGGGCCGCTCGACGCGGCCCTTTCCTCAGCGGTCAAGCGATTTCTTGACCTTGTCCTTCGCGTCGCCATAGGCCTTCTGCACCTTGCCGGTGGCCTTGTCGGCCATGCCTTCTGCCTGCGTCTGCCTATCGCCGGTCACTTTGCCGGCGGCTTGCTTGACCGAGCCTTTTACCTGCTTGGCCGCACCGGCGACCTGATCCTTGTTCACCATTTTCGCATCTCCCGGGTTTGGTTCGCCTTGGCAAACGAGCCGGCACGGTTTCGGTTCCGACAGCCGCCGCTTATGTCGGCGAAACAGGGTGTCTTTCGGGCGCCGCGCCGGCAGGCTAGGGTGCCGGCCAGCGCACTCCGCAAGGAGCAAACCGCCAAGGGGGACAAATGTCGGAATTCACGCTCTATATCGGCAACAAGTGCTTCTCGTCCTGGTCGCTCAGGCCCTGGGTGGCGATGCGGCACCTGGAGATACCGTTCGAAGAGGTCTTGGTGCGGCTGCGCACCCCCGAGACCGCCGCCAACCTGGCGAACGTGTCGCCGACAGGTCAAGTCCCTGTCTTGGTTCACAAGCCCTTGAACCACACTGGCGGAATGGTCTGGGAAACCCTTGCCATCCTTGAATACCTCGCCGATCTCTTTCCGGAGAAAAAGCTCTGGCCGGCCGATATCGGCGCCCGGGCGCTGGCGCGTTCGGCGGCGACCGAGATGCATTCCGGTTTTCGCGAAGTCCGCTATGGCTGGCCGATGAATTTGCGGCGGCCAAAGGGCCACAAGCCACTCGACGCCGAGGGCGAGGCGCAACGCGCCCGCATCGAGGCGCTGTGGCGCGAGTGCCGTGAGAAACACCGCAAGGGCGGCCCGTTTCTGTTCGGCCATTTCACCGCGGCCGATGCCATGTATGCGCCTGTCGTCACCCGCTTCGACACCTATGGTGGGGATCTGGCGCCCGATACCAGGGCCTATGTCGACGCCATCCTCGCGCTGCCGGCGATGCGCCAATGGTATGCGGAAGCGGCGAAGGAGCCGTGGCCGGAGCCGGGGCCGGATGAATAGGACCCGTCTGCGAAGCGGTCTTCCCCGTTGACCGGGACGGCCTATCTAGGAGCATTGGCGCGGCGCCCTTTGGAGATGTTGCAATGACCGTTTCTTCCATGCTTGCCGGCAAGGTTGCTCTCGTCACCGGCGCTTCCTCGGGCATTGGCGAGGCGACGGCTGCGGCACTGGCTGCTGCCGGGGCAAGGGTAGCGGTCGCCGCCCGTCGGGTCGATAGGCTCGAAGCTCTGGCCGCCCGCATCGAAAAAATCGGCGGAACGGCTTTGCGCATCGAGGCCGACGTCACCAGCAATGACGATGTCGCGGCCATGGTCGGGAAGGTGGTGGCCGAATGGGGTCGGCTAGACATTCTTGTCAACAATGCCGGCGTGATGCTGCTCTCGCCGGCAGCGGAGGCAACGCTCGATGACTGGCGCCATATGGTGGAACTCAACCTGCTGGCGCTGATGGGCGTCACCAAGGCGGCGCTGCCGCATCTCAAGGCTGCCAAGGGCCATATCGTCAATGTCTCGTCGGTCGCCGGCCGCGTCGCCAATCCCGGCGCCAGCGGTTACGCGGCGACCAAATTTGGTGTTGTCGGTTTTTCGGAATCACTGCGGCGCGAAGTCTATGCCGACAAGGTTCGCGTCACCGTGATCGAGCCCGGCCTGGTGCGCACAGAGCTTGGCGACCATATCACCAACGCTGCCTCGAAGGCGGGGCTGGACCAGCGCCTCGCCACGATGGAAGCGCTGACCGCCGAGGATGTCGCCGCCGCCATCCTCTATGCCGTCGGCCAGCCGGCGCGCGTCAACGTCAACGAGATCGTCATCAGACCGACCGACCAGGAACGCTGAGCGGCCGCCGGCAACGCTCAGGTGCGGGCGCTTGTTCACCATGGATGTTGGCCAGATGACGTCCTTTCAGGCGTCGAATTCTCGGATCGATGGCGCAACATTTGACAGGCGTCTGAAACACGCGTAGAAGAAAGTCGTCGATATTTGTTTGACTGACTTTTGTTATCCGCGCTTCCGGGCGCGCCTTTGACGAACTTCCCACATCAAAAATCGAGACAAACGGCGTTGTGCATCCGCATGACGGCGAACGAATATTTGCCATGGAAAGGGTTCGTCATGAGCACCGGCACAGTTAAGTGGTTCAACGCCACCAAGGGTTTTGGTTTTATTCAGCCTGACGACGGCTCCGCCGACGTTTTTGTCCACATCTCGGCCGTGGAACGCGCCGGTATGCGCGACATCGTCGAGGGCCAGAAGCTCGGCTACGAGATGGTCCGCGACAACAAGTCGGGCAAGATGTCCGCCGACCAGTTGAAGGCGGCCTGAAGAAAGAATTCAGCCGTCCCGGTGACCACGGATGTACTGGCACCGGTGAACGGCGAATTCGGGCGCATGGCTACGGGAACTTGAGTTTCCACGGCTTCTGCTGCCCATCAGGAGCTGCCTTGTGCATCCAGTTGGATGCGCGGCGCTCCCAGGGAAGGTCAGGCGGTGCCTGGCCTTTTTCATTTTACGCTTGTTGCCGCCGAAAATGCGCTGCGCATTGGGCTGAACGTGCTAAGGGACGCTCCAGCATCTTGAATCCGCTGCCGCATCGCTTTGTGCATGGTCCCGACCGAAGACCCGGTCTCGTCCTATCGGCACCAGGCTCCTGACAGGAGAAAGATTTTGACCGCCCATTCGAAGACAGCCGTCGATCCGGCCGTGTCGCTGTTCAGCAAGACGCAAACACAGTCGATGTCGCTTAACCGCATCATTTCCGAGCGCGATGCCGTCAGCGAAGCGCGGGAAGCCAAGACCGCGCGCCTGCGCGAGCTGCGGCTGGAGAAGGAGGCCGACGAGATGGCGGCAGCGGCGGCACTCGCGGCGCTGCCGAAACGAGCCGGAAAACGCTGATGGCCACCAAGCGCGTACCGCAAACGCCAATCGCGGCCGATGCGACCATTGCCGACATGGTCGAGACCCTGGACAAGCCGGTCGAATATGTCCGGCGCGTGCTGGAAAAGCTCGAACGCTGCAAGCGCGCCCATGGCGATGCCCAGGTGCGCGTCGGCGTGCGCGGCCGGGCCGAGTGCCCGAACTACCTCATCGAATATGTCCGCGAAGACGCCAAGACCCATGAGCGGGTCACCTATCAGGATGCCGCCTATAGCGGCAGCACGCATCGTGAGCTGGCCGCGCACCACATCGCGGAAGCCAGGAACTGGTCGCCCGAGGAAATGAACATCACGGCGGTTTCCGCATTGATCGGCCGCTTGCGCAATCCGCGCGCACCATCATCGCGTTTCGCCGACGAGGATTGAAATGGCCATAAAATTCTCCGCCAAGGATCAGCCGGCAGCGCCGGCTCCCGCCGCAAAGCCGGCCAAGCCGGTTGCCGCGCCGAAGGCCGCCTCCGCCGACCAAGCAGCGACCGATCTGTTCAAGTCGCCAGCGGACGCACCGAAGGGCAAGACCAGCAAGAAGAAGTAGCGCCTTGCCACGGGACGCCGATCGCAATCTCGCCGCGCCGGGGCCGTTTGCCCAGGCAGCCACGACCAGCCTGCCGTCGGCACAACCAGGCATCGCTCCTATGTTCGATTGCCAGAGCTGCGGCGCGTGCTGTTCCTATTCAGCCGAGTGGCCGCGCTTTTCGACAGAGGACGATGCGCAGCTCGACCGCATCCCGGAAAAATACGTGGCGGCCGACCTGTCGGGCATGCGCTGTGACGGCGTGCGCTGTTCGGCCCTGTCTGGCGAAGTCGGCAAGTCGACCGCCTGCACCATCTATGACCTGCGCCCGGATGTCTGCCGCGCCTGCATGCCTGGCGACGACGAGTGCCTGATGGCGCGCCGGGCGCTCGGATTTTCCACCTCTTAGCGGCGGCTTCCTGGCGGCGAATGCATGTCGCCCGGAAGTGTCCTCGGTTCCGGGACGACGACAAGCATAAAATCGGAAGCTTACAGCGGGTTGGCGAATCCTGTCGGCGCGACATGCTGTAATGACTGTCGCTTGTGCGCACCCCGCTTGCTGGCTAGGCTGCGTCAGGGTAGGGCGCCGGAGGAAATCATCGTGAGCATCGAATTTCTGTTGACGTCGCTGATCGTCGTGGCTTCGCCGGGCACCGGCGTACTCTATACGCTGAGCGCCGGGCTTTCGCGTGGTGCGCGGGCCTCGATCATTGCCGCCTTCGGCTGCACGCTCGGCATCATCCCGCATATGGCGGCCGCCATCACCGGCCTGGCGGCGCTGCTGCACACCAGTGCTGTCGCCTTCGAGACGCTGAAATATCTGGGCGTCGCCTATCTGCTCTACATGGCCTGGAACACGCTGAAGGAAAAAGGCGGCCTGAGCGTCGACGACAATGTCGCGCCGCGCTCGGCCGGCAAGGTGATCGCCACCGGCATCCTCGTCAACGTGCTCAATCCGAAACTGTCGATCTTCTTCTTCGCCTTCCTGCCGCAATTCGTCAGCACCACCGAACCCAACGCACTGTCGAAGATGCTGGAGCTCAGCTCGGTCTTCATGTTTTTGACCTTCGTGGTTTTTGTCGGCTACGGCATCTTCGCGGCGTCGATTCGCAGCCATGTCGTGTCGCGGCCAATGGTGCTGACCTGGATGCGCCGGACTTTTGCCGGCGCCTTCGTCATGCTCGGCGCCAAGCTGGCGCTGGCGGATAGGTGATCGAGGCGCTTAGTCTAGCCCTTGACATAACCCATCGCCTCGACGATCCGCCCGTCCGCGACGCGCATCAGGTTGACGCCGCGCAGCGAATTGCCGTCGGCCATCCAGTAGCGCCAGCGGATGGTGGCGCGGTCGCCGGCCACGAAAGTCTCTTCGAGGTCGAAGCGCGTACCGGGTGCGGTGGCGATCGCCGACCACAGCTCGACGCAGGCTGCCTTGCCGGCGCGGCGCGCGCCGTCCGGCGCCGGCGCGGTGTTCTCGATCACGCAGTCCTGCGCCACCAGATCGTCGAGAGCCGAGGGATCGTGACGCTGGAACACATCGTTGTAGCGCCGCATGATTTCAGCGGTTTCGCCGGAGCGGTTGGCCGCGGTGATGTCGATGATCAATTCCTGGGTCATGCGATTTCTCCTTCCGTTCGGTGACTTATGAGGTTCGCTTTCAGCGTGATCGTGGCGACGCCGGCCAGCGCCCGCGACACGAGACATCCCGCCTTGGCCGACTGCGCCAGCCGCTCGAAGTCGGCGGCGGCGAGCCCGGGGACGGTCGCCTCCGTCTCCAATTCAATGCGGGTAATCGTCGGCCCGGCCGCGGTGGCGCCCAGATGCACCTTGGTGGTCGTGTGGATGTCCCTTGCGATATGACCTTCACTGCCGAGGACGGCGGTGAGCGCCATCGAGAAGCAGCCGGCATGAGCGGCCGCGATCAATTCCTCCGGATTGGTGCCGGGGCCGTTTTCGAAGCGGGACGGGAACGAGTAGGCGCCCTCGAACACGCCGCTGCCCAGCCTGAGCCGTCCGGAACCTTCCTTGAGCGGGCCGTGCCATTCGGCCGATGCTTCGCGAATTGTCATTGCTGTCTCTCCTCTGGTTGATGAAATGAAGGCTCCGCGACCGCTTCCTCATGCATCACGAGCCAGGCCGCCGTCTTGCCCTTTCCGCCGATACTCATCCTTCTCTGCTTCTGAAATATGTAGACCGATTTACATATTATGTAGACCGATTGTCGTATTTCGGGCAAGCCTTATAGTGCGCACTCCTGACAGAGGTTGACATGGCGACGGACACACGCACGCGGATGATCGAGGCGACGGCACTGCTATTGCGGCGGCGCGGCTATCACGGCACGTCGCTCAACGACATTTTGAGCGCCAGCGGCGCACCCCGCGGCTCGCTCTATTTCCACTTCCCAGGCGGCAAGGACCAACTGGTGGTCGAGGTGACGCGCGCCAGCGTCGCCGAGGTAACCGAGCGTCTGGGCGAGGCTTTGGCCGCCGAACGCGACCCTGCCGTCGCCATCCATCACATCTATCAATCGGTGGGACGCATGCTGGAAGACAATGAGTTCTCACTCGGCTGCCCGGTCGCGCCGGTCGTGCTGGACTCGCCAGGCGATGTGCCCGACCTTGTCGAACTGTGCCGCTCGGCCTTCGAACAGTGGATCGGCTTGCTGCGTGAGGCTTTCGTCAGGGCAGGAGTGCCCGAGCGTCGCGCGCAGGCACTGGCGTTGCTGGTCGAGTCTTCGCTGGAAGGCTTGATGGTGATTGCCCGCGCCACCCGCGACCGCTCATCGCTCAACGCAGTGGCCGATGAGGTGGCCATCCTTATCGAGCAGGCCGTGCTCGCCGGCAAGGTGGCACAGCGGGCGGAGACTACCGCTGTCTGACCGGTATCCCAACTGACTGCGGTGGAGCACCAGCCTCAAGACGAAAAGAAAAGGGCGACCTCGAGGGCCGCCCTTCGGTAGCTGAATGCAGATGGAAGCGTGGATTAGAAGTCCATGCCGCCACTCAAGCCCGCTTGCGGGCTTGAGCAACTTGGATTCATGGGCGTGCTTTATGGACTTC